>CAINDO010000353.1 GCA_903847385.1 uncultured Myxococcales bacterium | reverse complement strand
GCCGGCGCGCAGGGCAAGTTCTGGGAGATGCACGACAAGCTCTTCGCCAACCAGAAGGAGATCAAGCGCGAGCACCTGGACAAGTACGCCGGTGAGCTCGGGCTCGACGTGGCGAAGTTCAAGGCCGACCTCGACGCCGGCACCTACAAGAAGGCCGTCGACGCCGACCTCGCCACGGGCAGCCAGTTCGGCGTCCAGGGCACGCCCAACTTCTTCATCAACGGCCGCAAGATCGTCGGCGCCCAGCCCTTCGAGAACTTCAAGAAGCTGATCGACGAGGAGATCACCAAGACCGACGCCCTGCTGAAGGCGGGCACGGCCAAGGGCGACCTGTACGCCAAGGTCACGGAGAATGGCAAGACCAAGGCCGACGCCCCCGCGCCCCGCGACCAGGGCAACGCCCCGGACGACAAGACCGTCTACAAGGTGCCGGTCGAGAAGGACGACGCCATCAAGGGCGCCGCCGACGCGCTCGTGACGATCGTGGAGTTCAGCGAGTTCCAGTGCCCCTTCTGCTCCCGCGTTCTGCCCACCACCAAGCAGATCCTGGACACCTACGGCAAGGACGTCCGCGTCGTCTTCAAGCACGCGCCCCTGCCCTTCCACGCCGATGCCCCCCTCGCCTCGGAGGCCGCGCTGGCCGCCGGCGCGCAGGGCAAGTTCTGGGAGATGCACGACAAGCTCTTCGCCAACCAGAAGGACCTGAAGCGCGAGAGCCTCGAGAAGTTCGCGCAGGAAGTCGGCCTGAACATGAGCAAGTTCAAGGCGGACCTGGACGCCGGGACGTTCAAGAAGCAGATCGAGCGCGACAAGGGCCTCGCCGCCCAGATCGGCGCCGGTGGCACCCCGAACTTCTACATCAACGGCCGCAACCTGGTCGGCGCCCAGCCCTTCGAGTCCTTCAAGAAGGTCATCGACGAGGAGATCAAGAAGGCCGGCGATCTCGTCGCCAAGGGCACCGCCCGCTCCGCCGTCTACGCCGAGCTGATCAAGAACGGCGCCACCTCCAAGGTCGCCGGCGCGCCCGGCGCCGCCCCCGCCGACGACACGAAGATCTACGACGTCAAGGTCGAGGCCACGGACGCCGTCAAGGGCAACGCCAAGGCGCCCATCACGATCGTCGAGTTCAGCGAGTTCCAGTGCCCGTTCTGCGCCCGCGTCGGCCCGACGCTGAAGCAGATCGAGGAGACCTACGGCAGCAAGGTGCGCTTCGTCTTCAAGCACAACCCCCTGCCGTTCCACGCCGACGCCCCCCTCGCCTCCCAGGCCGCCCTCGCGGCCCACGAGCAGGGCAAGTTCTGGCAGATGCACGACGCCCTGTTCGCCAACCAGAAGGACCTGAAGCGCGAGAGCCTCGAGAAGTACGCCCAGGAGCTCGGTCTCAACATGACCAAGTTCAAGGCCGCCCTCGACGCCAACAAGTTCAAGGACCAGATCGACGCGAACATGGCCCAGGCCAAGGAGCTCCAGGCCAACGGCACGCCCCACTTCTTCGTGAACGGCCGCCGGGTCAAGGGCGCTCAGCCCTTCGAGAGCTTCAAGAAGGTCATCGACGAAGAGCTCGCCAAGAAGGGCGTGAAGTAAGTCGCCATGTCCATCGCGCCGGCCCTCGCCGCCCCTCTGCGGCCCCGCCTCCTCGTCGCCGGCGCCGTGCTTGCCCTGACGGCCACCCTCTACCTCGACCTCCGCGACGGCCGTGAGCAGCCGGAGGTTCTCCTCTCCCGCAACTTCGACGCGCAGGTCGTCGACCTTCCGGCCCCGGACTTCACGGTCCAGCGGATGGACGGCACGCTGCTCAAGCTCAGCGACCTGCGCGGCAAAGTCGTCTTCGTGAACTTCTGGGCCACCTGGTGCGCCCCGTGTCGTCAAGAGTTCCCGGACCTCGAGAAGATGGCCGAAGCGCTCCAGGGCCTGCCCCTGGAGATGGTCGCCGTCTCGGGGGACGACAACTGGGAAGACGTGAAGAAGTTCCTCGCGGGCGAGAAGTCGAAGATGACCATCGGCCTCGACCAGAGCAAGACGGCGCCCCATCTGTTCGGCACCGAGAAGTTCCCCGAGAGCTACGTCATCGACGCCAACGGGCGCATGCGCCTGCGTTTCATCAGCGTCCAGCCCTGGACGGACGAGCGCATCCAGCGCTACCTCGAGTGGCTCACCCGCCAGACCTGACCGGACATCTCGAGGTCACCGGCGCTTCGTAGGCGAAGCCCCGGGATCTCGCCAGCGCCCCGGCCATCTCCCCCGCCCCCTCGTCCACACACCGCAGCGCATCCAGCGCGTCCACCAGATCGAAGCCGACCGGCCCGCGATCGCCCTCCCAGGCCGCAGCCGTGGCGAAGACGGCCGCGAGCAGCTGCGCCTCGGGAACGGCCACCGGGTCGTCGTCGTCGCCTGCATCCAGCAGGTCCCACAGCAGCGCCGCGACCAGGCGTTCGGAGACCAGACCGGTCACGGTCCCGTCCGAGGTGCCGCGGGCGAGCGGGTCGTCCTCCGACATCGCATCCAGATCCCGGAACCGCGGACCATCCGCGCGCCGGTCGACGAGCAACGGCTCGCCCTGCTGCCACGCCGCGTGAAACTCCGCGAACCCCTCGGAGAACGCGATGGCGCCAGCCACGCGTGTACCGTCGTGGGCGCCGCCGGGGCTGTCGTCCCGCCCGAAGTGTCGGGCGGCCCAATGGCCGAGCTCGTGCAGAATCACCGCGTCGTCCCACGCGTCCGGGTCCCCGGGACGCCCCGACAGCTCGATCGTCGTGTAGCCGTTCGGTTCGAAGCAGGTGCCGCACGGCTCGGCCCGGCCCGGGGCCCAGCGAACATGGAGCCACGCGGCCGCGGGCAGGTCGGCCTCGAATGGCATCGCCCCGAGGGCCACGTCGAGCTTGGCGACACCATCGGCGAGCACTGCGACCACATGCGCGGCCGCAACCTCTGGCGCGTCCGCCTCGGTCAACCCGCCCGCCTCGGGCAGCGTGAAGACCCACGGCAGGGCCCCCACCTGACCGGGGGAGACGGCGATGTACGTGTGCCGGCCCTCCGGTGCCCGGACGAGCGTCGTCGCCGCCAACGACGCCGTGGGCGCCACAGCCGCCGAAAGAAACACCGGGAGCGTGTACGCCGGGACATCGGAGGTCACCGGATGCGCGGCCGCCGGGGTCCCGTCCTCCGCGAGCGCCACGACGGCCCCCGCCCAGCGCGGGTCGACGGCCGGTGAGAGCACGTCTTCCGGTGTCAGCGTGACGCGTCCCTGCCAGGTCGCCGCCTCGCCGCCGGTGGCCTGCCGCGACCCCCAAGCGGGCGACGTGCAGATCACGGGCGTGGCGTCGGGCGCCAGCAACGCGGCCTCGCACAGCGTATCGGCGGCGAAGGGCCCCACGCGGCGACACAGTTCGCCGACGCCGCGCTGCCGTCCGAGCGCCATCGGCGGCACGCGCTGAAGACCCGCCGCGTCCTCGGCGCATCGGACCGCCAGCAAGGCCTGGCCCTCGCCCGAGACGCCGAAGCAGATCGTTCCGACCGTCCCCGCGGGCAGCGGCTCGAGACCCGTGACAAGGGTGCCCTCGAGACAGACCTGTCCCGAGTCCGCGCGGCACGTCGTCTCGCTGGCCGCCTCGATGATCAGTTGGTAGGGCGTCCGTGCGTCACCCGCGGTGTGGACGATCAGCTCGACCTCGGCAGGACCGGGCGGCACGGTGAGCGTCACCGGCGCGGCCGCCGTGCCCGGCCCCCGCGCGATCGACTCGCCTCCGACCACGAGTTCGGCTTCGACGGTCGCGTCCCCATCGACGGGCGCGACGGTCACCCGACGCGGGGCGTCCGCGACCGGGTCGAGCGAGAAGCGGTCCGGCCGGGCGTCGCACAGAACGAGGGCGTAGCGCCCCGCCGCCAGCGTGGCCGCGGGCAATCCCGGCGCGCTCGGACCGAACGGGTCGTCCGCGCACGCCACGGTGGCGTCCACGGACACGTCGACGGCTGCCTCCGACATTGCGGCGGCGTCCATCGGCTCGGTGGTGGACGGAGGATTGCAGGCGGCCAGAACGGCCCAGACGAGGGACGGTGCGGCGGCGGGCCTCAGCCCGCGAAGGTGCGCTCCTGGCGCTCCTGCTTCTCCTTGCAGCGGATGCACAGCGTCGTGACCGGGCGAGCCAGCAGACGCTTGAGACCGATGAAGGAGCCGCAAGAGGTGCACCAGAAGTAGTCCCCGCTCTCGAGCCGCTCGAGGGAGCTCTCGATCTTGTTCAGGAGGAGACGTTCACGACCGCGGAGTCGGAAGGCCAGCGACTGATTATAGTCCGCCGTGGCCAGATCCATCTCGTCCGGGAGGTCGTCCTGATCGAGCGTCATGTCCTCGGTCAGGGTGCGCTGCGCGTTGCGAAGCAGTTTGGCTTTCTCGCCGAGGAGGACCTCGCGGAACTTATCCACTTCGGCCGCAAGTTCTTCGTCCGAAGGCGGCTCGAAATCAATGGCTTCACGGTCGGACATGGAGTTCCCCTGCCGAAAATAGGACGCCGCACCTTAATCGCGACCCCCCGAGGTGTCAACGCGAAAGCGGCCTGGACTCGCATACTTGCGCTGCTATCATGCGGCCGATGGCTCGCATGCTGCTCGCAATCTATACCGTGCTCATCGGCGTGACGATCGCGCTTCAGATCGTCTTCGACGCGCCGGTGTCCGCACTGTTCGCGCCGAGTCCCCAAGGACTCGTCGAGGTCGATTTCGCCCTCGGCCTGGGCGTCGGCCTGGCCATCGTCCTGCTGTCGCAGTGGGCGGCGGGCCGAGTGCCGGCGTTCCGCGACATGACCGACGCCCTCTCGGAGATCCTGCGCCCGCTGAACCACCGGGACGTCTTCGCCCAGGCCTTCTTCAGCGCGCTGGCCGAGGAGTTGTTCTTCCGCGGGTTCCTGCAGCCGCGCCTCGGCCTGCACGTGACCTCGCTGCTCTTCGGTTTCGTTCACTTCCCGCGGGACCGCCGCCTGCGCATCTGGCAGCCGCTCGGCATCGTCCTCGGCTACCTGCTCGGGTGGATGTTCGCCGCGCGCGGCAGCATCGTGGCGCCGTTCCTCACCCACTTCGCGGTGAACTACTTCAACATGCACTTCGTCCTGTCGCGCCGGGAGACGGCTTGAAGAGCCTCGGGCCGGTCTTCGTGGCCGTCGTCACCCTGGACTTCCACCTCGCGCTGCTCTTCCTGGCCGTGAACATCGCGTTTGCATTCACGCTGACCGCGCTGGTCTTTCGCGGCCGGCCCGTGGTCGATCGCTGGCTGATCTTCCTGGGCATCGCGTTTCTGGCGAACGTGGTCGGCCTGGGCGCGACCTCACTCTTCGCGCGCACGCCGATCCGCGAGGTCCTCACCTTCGCGGACGACTGACGCGCCACGGCCGTTCTGGCGCTCGGGCGCGTGAACCGGAACCGATCGATGGGCAGGCCGAGCGCGAGGCAGCTGCGCTCGCGGTAGCTCAGCGGCAGATCGTCCTGGCCGAACGGCACGGGGCCCTCCAGGCCGGGCACGCTGGCGAGCGCCTCGGTGATCTCCTGGCCGATGGCGGGCACGTCCGTCTTCACCCAGATGCTGGCGCCGGGCTGGAGCAGGCGGGCGAGCATGGCCGCGAAGCCATCGTCGACCAGGCGCCGTTTGGCGTGTTTCGCCTTCCACCAGGGGTCGGGGAAGTTGATGTAGATGTCGGCCACGGTGGTGTCGTCGAAGAGGCCGCCCGAGAGCAGCTTGGCGTCGCCCCAGATGATGCGGCAGTTGCGCGGACCGTCGTCCCGCCCGAGCTCGTAGGCAACGCGCCAGGCGTAGCGACGCCGGATTTCGATGCCGATGTGGTCGCGCTCGGGCTGCATGCGGGCCAGCGCGCGCAGGAAGAACCCGCGGTTCGTGCCGACCTCGAGCGTGCGGGGGGGCCTCGCGGCCGAGCAGCGTCGCCCAGGGCATGGGCAGAGCCTCTGGACGGGCCACGATGTGGTGACCGCCGCGCTCGTTGCTGCCGAAGATGTGGGGGTTGAGAATGGGCCAGCCGGCCTCGCCCTCGAAGGGGCGAAGGAGCGGGCCTTTCACGCGGGGCATGGGGGCCTCGTCAGACGGTGACGGCCAGACCTTCCCGCGCGGCGAAGGCAGCGGGCCAGACGGCCTGGGCGGCCGCCTCGATCTTCTCGACGGCGGCGTCGTCGTTCACCGGGTCGTGGTGGAAAAGGCAGAGTTGTTTCACGCCCGCCTGCCGGGCGATCTCGAGCGCCATCTCCGGGGTGCTGTGGCCCCAGCCCTGCGGCGGGACGGGCGCGCCCGTGTACTTGGCCTCGGTGTACATGGCGTCGTGGATGAGCAGATCCGCGCCCTGGGCGAAACGGACGAGGCGCTGGTCTCCCCCGCCGAAGCCCTCTGTGTCCGTGGCGTAGACCACGCTGCGACCGTCGTGCTCGATGCGGTAGAACATGACGCCATTGCGCGGGTGGCCGAGGCCGGTCAGCGTGCGGACGCGGACCTCGAGCTCGGACGCGTCCGGCCGGGCCGGCTCGGTCGTGTCGACGAGCACCGGTGCGGCCTGGCCCCGGAGGAACCAGAGTTCGTGGCGCTCGGCGAGCGTGAGGAGCGTCTTGCTGGCGGCCATGTCGTCCGGCTGAAACGGCGAGAACGGCTGCGCCAGGTACGCGTCCAGGACCTGCGGCAGCGACAGGCCGCCCATGCGGGGCCCGGCGATGGTGTACTTCGCCGAGGGCACGAACAGCGGACCGTAGTAGCTCAGGCCGGCCAGGTGGTCGTGGTGGTAGTGCGACAACAGCAGCGTCGCGTCGAAGGGCGGGCCCGCCTGGAAGACCCGCTTCGCGACGTTGATCAGGCCCGTGCCCGCGTCGAGCACGATGCGGCGCCCGGCGACCGTCAGCAGGAGGCACGACGTGTTGCCTCCGAACTTCTGGAAGTTCGGCCCGGTGACGGAATGGCTTCCGCGGACACCAAAGAACTCGACGATCATCCCCGGACCTTGCTTGACGCTCCGCGGGGACCGTAACAACGGCCCGATCACGGTGTCAAGGTCGCGACATGCCGATGGTCTTCAGGGCGTGGGCGCCGCGGTGGCCTCGGCGGGGGGCGCGGACCGCTCGACGCCCGCGGGCCGGAAATGACCGGCAAAAGCGTGGGCCGCGTCCCCGGCGGCGGCGCGCAGATTGGCCGGCGTGAGCTTGCCGAGGTCGACCGTGGTACGGACGGCGTCGATGCGGCGACCGAGCGTCCGCCCTCTCTCCTGCACGCGGGCGACGGCGGACGTCCCCTGCGCCTCGAGCGCCTTGACCTGCGACTTGAGCTGTTCACCGAGCGATTCGAGCGTCTTCATGCGTCTCTCCGTTGAGTTCGGGCACGGAAACGGGCCGACCGTCGACCCGGAGAGAAAATAACGCGGTGCGTCATGCTGCGTCAATTGATTTGACGCGGTGCGTCATGGCGGCGGCGAGGGTGCGTTCGCGGGGACCCGCCCCGGTGCGGTCAGAGATTTGAAGACCTCGGCGCCCCCGCCCGAGACGACGTGCCGCAGCGCCAGGACACCGAGCAGGAACAGCACCGCCCCCAACACCCGCACGCTCAACGCGCGGCCCGTCGGCGGGGTGCCAGGTCCCCGCCGGCCACGGCTCGGCCGCCGCCCGGGCGGCGGGAGCGGCGGGAGATCCTCGAAGCCGCTCACGTCGCGGCGGGCCGAAGGTCCCGCAGGCGCAGCACGACACGACGCCGGCCACGGAAGGTCTCGACCTCGGGGGTACAGAGGAGGTCCACGGGCCCATCGCACATCGGCAGCGACTCGGCCATGCCCCAGCCCAGGGCCTCGCGCGGCACGTCCGCCGGGCTGAGGTCGAGCTTCAGGTGGGTCTCCCCCACCCGGCGGCTGCGGCCGTGGACGGCCCGCACCAGGAGCACGGGCGCCGGGTTCTGCTCACCGAAGGGCCCCAGGCGCTCCAGGTGGCCCACGGCGGCGGAGTCCAGGTCCGAGAGGTGCGCGACGGCGTCCACGGGCGTCGCGGCGGCGTCCGGGACCCCGCAGCGGTCCTCGACGACCTCGGCAAAGGCGCGGGCGAAGGCGTCGACGTTCTCGCGGCGCAGCGTGACACCGGCGGCGGCGGCGTGCCCGCCCCAGCGCTCGAGGTGTTCGCTGCAGGCGTCGAGCGCGTGTTTCAGGTGGAACCCGCGGATGCTGCGCGCGCTGCCTTTGAAGTGAACACCATCCCAGGCCAGCATGATCGTGGGCCGCTGAAAGCGGTCCACGAGGCGGGCCGCCACGATCCCGACCACACCGGGGTGCCAGCCCTCGTCGGCCAAGACGAGGCCGGCGGGCACGTCCAGGCCCATCCGCTCCACGCGCTCCGTCGCGGCGACGGTGATGGACTGCTCGACCAGGCGACGCTCGTCGTTCTGCGCCTCCATGGCTGCGGCGAGGCGCACGGCCTCCTCCGCGTCCTCGGTCGTGAGCAGGCGCAGCCCCTGGGTCGCATCGTCCATGCGCCCGGCCGCGTTGATGCGCGGCCCGAGTTTGAAGCCCAGGTCGCGGGGCGAGACGGCGCCGTGGTCGATGCGCGCGGCGTCCATCAACGCCCGCAGGCCCAGGCGCGGCGTGCGGCGGAGCAGGTCGATCCCCTGCCGCACGAGCGCGCGGTTCACGCCGGTCAGCGGCGCGACGTCGGCGACCGTACCCAGCGCGACGAGATCCAGGTAGCGGTCCGGCCGGGGCTGTTCCCGGCCCTCGAATCGCCCCGCCTCGCGCATGACCCGCCGCAGCTCGACCGTGAGGTAGAACGCGACGCCGACGGCGGCGAGGACCTTCTCCGGAAAGTCGCAGCCGGGCCGATGCGGGTTCAAGTGAGCGTGGGCCGCGGGCTCGGGCTGGCTGACCTGGTGGTGGTCGATGATGACGACGTCCATGCCGAGCGCCTGGGCGTGGGCGACCTCCTCGACGGCCGCGGAGCCGTTGTCGACCGTCAGGAGCACCTGAGCGCCCTCGGCGGCGAGCCGCGAGATCGCCTGCAGATTCAAGCCATACCCCTCCCGCATGCGGTGCGGGATGTATGCGCCGATCGATACGCCGAGCTCGTTGCGGAAGAAGAGCTGAAGGAGCGCCGTGCTCGTCACGCCGTCCACGTCGTAGTCGCCGTAGACCACGATGCGCTCGCGCCGGTCGATGGCGCGCATCAAACGCCGCGCGGCGCGCTCGCAGTCCAGCAGTCGCGAGGGCGCGGGCATCTCGCGCAGGTCCGCGGACAGGAAACGGCGCGCGGCGTCCGGGGTGTCCAGGCCGCGTTGAACGAGGATCTGTGAGACGAAGAGCGGGACGCCGAGGTGGGCGCTGAGATGGGAGACGAGGGAGGCGTCGGGCGCAGACACGCGCCAGGGGGCTGTGGGCGCGGTCACGTTTCGGCCCTCAGGGCCGGGCGGCGACGGGGGTCTTGGGGCCGGCGGCGGCCTCGCGCTTCGACAGATAGCGGTCGACGACCAGCGTCATGCTGGCGGCGATGGCGATCGTCGAGTAGACGCCGGAGATCATGCCGATGGTCATCGCGGTCGCGAAGCCACGCGTCACGGCGCCGCCGAAGATCAGGATGGCGAGCACGGAGAGCAGCGTCACCGCGGACGTGATGATGGTTCGCGACATGCAGTCGTTGATGGCGAGGTTGATGATCTCGCCCAGGGACTTACCCGTCGTATTCTGCGTCGTCTCACGGATACGGTCGTAGATGACCACGGTGTCGTTCACGGAGTAGCCCAGAATCGCGAGCAGCGCGGCGACGATCTGGAGGTTGAACTCCCAGCCGAAGAGCGCGAAGCAGCCCACCGTGACGATGACGTCGTGCATCAGGGACACGATGGCGCCGGGGCCGAAGCGGGCGTCGAAGCGGAACGCCACGTAGAGCAGGATGCCCAGGATGGCGTAGAGCAGCGACAGGGCGCCCTGCTCGCGCATCTGCTTGCCGACGGCGGAGCCGACGGATTCCATGCGCTCGATGTCGCGGAACTTCTCGCCGAACTTGGCCTTGAGGCCGGCGCCGAGACGCTCGCGGATGCTGGGCATGCGCACCAGGTACACCGGGTTGGTGCCCTGGGACTGCACGCCGACCTCGACCGTGGCGAAGCCGGACTCACGCGCGGTGGCCTGAAGCTCCTCCTTGGTGACGCCCTTCTCGAACTTGACGCGGATCTGCTCGCCGGTCTCGTCCGTGGCGTCCCAGAGGACGGGCGTGCCGTACTTGCCCACCAGCGCCGACTTGACCTTCTCGGCCTCGTCGGGCTTGAGCAGGCTGCGGGTGCGGCTGCGGACGAAGTAGCGGCCCTCGTCCTGGATGCCGTACCGGACGATCTCCGGCTGGTCGAGGCCGATGGAGTCGCAGACCTCGCGGATGCCGTCGAGCTGCGTGGGCTCCGTCATGGCCACGAGGGCCTCGGTGCCGCCGGCGAACTCCGTGCCGAAGTTCAGGCCCTTGAACGCGATGAGCGCGAGCGACCCCAGCACGAGGACGCTGCTGAAGATCGCGAACTGCCGGAGGTGGCCGACGTAGTCGAAGCTGAGTTTCTTTTTGAAAAGTTCCATCGTGGCCCCCTCAGACGCTCATGCTCTTGGGCTCGTCGCCCCGGAAGTACATCCA
This sequence comes from uncultured Myxococcales bacterium, assembly GCA_903847385.1. Taxonomy (GTDB): domain Bacteria; phylum Myxococcota_A; class Bradymonadia; order UBA7976; family UBA1532; genus CAINDO01. The sequence goes on along the minus strand of CAINDO010000353.1, from coordinate 31,680 downwards.
CTCGAAGATCAGGCGGGTGAGCACCAGCGCCGTGAACATCGAGGCCATAATGCCGATCGTCAGGGTCACGGCGAAGCCGCGGACCGGGCCCGAGCCGTACTGGTACAGCACGACGGCCGCGATGATCGTCGTCAGGTTCGAGTCGACGATGGACGAGAGCGCCATCTCGTACCCGCGGTCGATGCCGAGACGCACGCCCGCGCCATTGCGCAGCTCTTCACGGATGCGCTCGTAGATCAGCACGTTCGCGTCCACGGCCATGCCGACGCCGAGCACGATGCCGGCGATGCCGGGGAGCGTGAGCGTGGCGCCGAAGGCGGCCATCATGGCCAGCGTGAGGATGATGTTGTAGGCCAGCGCGAAATTGGCGACCACGCCGGACAGCCCGTAGTAGATGATCATGAAGAGGGCGACGCCGACGAAGCCGATGATGACGGACATCTTGCCGTCCTCGATGGAGTCCGCGCCGAGCGTCGGGCCGATCTGGCTGTCGTAGACCTTGCGCAGCGGGGCCTGCAGGGCGCCGGACTTGAGCACGGCGACGAGGGCGGCGGCCTCTTTCTGCGCCTGGCCGCCAAACGAACGGCCGAGCTCGATGCGCACGCGGCCACCGGGGATCGGCTCCTTGATGTTCGGATCGCTGAACACCACGTCGTCGATCATGATGGCCATCTGCTGCTGCGTGTACTGCTTGGTCATCTCGTAGAAGTTGTCCGCGTCGACCTTGGAGAACTCCATGTTGACCTCGGCGCGGTTGTACTGGTCGTAGCCGACGTTGGCGCGCTCGACGTTCTCACCGGACATGCCGGCCTTCTTGAACATGTACTTCAGCGTGTACGCCTTCACGAAGGCGGCGTCCTTGCTGAACTTGGACTTGGAGAGGAGCTTCTCCTGCTCGGCCGTCATGGACTCGATGGGCTCGAGCGTGTTGTCCTTGGGGCTCGTCCAGTACTCCTGGTAGCCGACGATGTGGTCGTCGTCGACCTGGCCCTTGACCATGTACTCGAGGAGCTCGCGGCTCGTGGCGCGGATGCCGCCGGCCGTGCTGACCATGTGGTCCTTCAGGTCCGCCTTCAGGTCGGCGGGCCAGGCGTCCGCCTTGGGCGCTCGGGCGGCGACCTTGGTGTAGAAGTCGCTCCAGCCGTTGCGATCGACGATCTGGAAGCGGAGCTGGCCGGTCTGGGAGAGCTTCTCCTTGGCGGCGGCGAACTCGGACTCCTTCACGCCGGGGATCTGAACGACGATTTCGGAGTCGCCGCGGCGGGTGACGCTGCTCTCGGCCACGCCGAACTCGTTGATGCGGCGCTCGACCGTCTCGATGGCCTTCTCGAGCGCGAGCTGCTGGAAGCTCTGCAGCGCGGCCGTGGACATCTGCAGCGTCACGACCGGGCCCTCCGTCGTCAGCACGACGTGGTCCGGCGCGTGTTTGATGAGGAATCCGGCGTCGATCTTGGTCACGTCCTCGGGCTTCTCGAACGTCACGACGATGGTCGTCGAGTCGTCGATCGTCGCGCCGCCAGGGACGGTGGCCTTGGCCGGGGCGCCGAGCTCCTTGAGGGCGAGCTCGAGGGAGCCGGCGAGGTTGCCGGTCTTGCGGCCGAGCGCCTCGGGGACGTCCACCTTGTATTGAAGGTGGATGCCGCCCTGAAGGTCGAGACCCAGGATCAGCTTGCGGCTGAAGACGTTGGAGAACCACTTGGGGAGCGTGGGCTCACCCTCGCTCGTCACGCCGGCCCAGCTCGGCACCAGCATCGCCAACGCCAGGAGCGTCAGCAGGAGAACCCCGGTGGCCTTCCACTTCCAGGTACGGTCCATGGGCTTACTTCCCCTTCTCCGCTGATTCGCCCGACGCTTCGGCGGGGCTCTCGCTCAAGAGATTGGCGATCTGGCTGCGCAGAACCCGCACCCGGACCTTGTCGGCGATCTCGATGGTCAGAATGTTGTCCGTCAGCGCCTGGATGGTGCCGATGAGGCCCCCGGCGGTGACGACCTCGTCCCCCTTCTTCAGGCGACTCAGCTTGAGGCGGTGGTCCTTCAGCTGCTTCTGCTGGGGTCGGATGACCAGGAAGTAGAAGATGCCGAAGACGATCACCATCATGAACAGCGGGCTGCCCTGCTGTGCACAGCTGGGGGCGGGGCCTGCGTCCTGGGCGATGACGCTGAGCAGGAGCTCGTTCAAATCCACTCTCCGGCGCACGGGGCGCGCAAAAATTCGGCGCGTGTTAGCACAAGCCCCCCCAGGGGTCAACCCTTGGTGGGGACGCCGGACCACCAGTCCCGGCGGAACTGGGCGAATCGGCCCTCACGCAGGGCGCCACGCAAATTCCGCATGAGATTCAAGTAGATGTGCAGGTTGTGGATGGAGAGCAGGCGGTAGACCAGGATCTCCTGGGCGACGAGCAGGTGCCGGAGGTAACCGGCGCTGAAGGTGCGGCAGGTGTAGCAGGTGCAGGTCGGGTCGAGGGGCCCGCGCTCGTCCCGGAACTTGGCGTTGTTCAGGTTGATCTTGCGCCGACCCTGGTCGACGAAAAGGCCGCCCTTGCGCGCGTTGCGGGTGGGCATCACGCAGTCGAACATGTCGATGCCGCGCGCCACGCCCTCGACGAGATCTTGCGGCGTGCCCACGCCCATCAAGTAGCGGGGTTTGTTCTCCGGCAGCTTCGGCGCGGTGAAGGCCAGCGTCTCGTACATCTGCGGGATGGACTCGCCCACCGCGAGGCCGCCGACGGCGAAACCATCGAAGTCATGGGCGCACAGCTCCTCGACGTGGCGCTGCCGCAGGTCCTCGACCACACCGCCCTGGATGATGGCGAAGAGCGCCTGGTCGGAGCGTTTGCGAGCCTCCAGGCAGCGCAGGGCCCAGCGCGTGGTGCGGCCCATGGCCTCTTCCATCACGCTGCGCTCGCTGTTCGAGGGCGCCAGGTGGTCGAGCACCATGGCGATGTCGCTGCCGATGGCCTCCTGAATCTCGATGGACTTCTCCGGCGTGAGGTTCAGGAGGCCACCGTCGATGTGATTGCGGAAAACGACGCCGTCTTCCGAGATCTTTCGCAGTTTGGTCAGCGACAGGATCTGGAAGCCGCCGCTGTCCGTCAGGATCGAGCCGGGCCAGGCGGCCATCGTGTGCATGCCGCCGAGGGCCTGCAGCGTCGGGACGCCCGGCCGGATGCCCAGGTGGTAGGTGTTGCCGAGGATGACGGTCGCGCCGAGATCCGTCAGGTCCCGCGGATCCAGCGCCTTGACCGAGCCCACGGTGCCGACGGGCATGAACTGCGGCGTCTCGACCTCGTTGTGGGTGGTGCGGAAGCGGCCCAGGCGGGCCTCGGTCTCGGGGCAGCGGGCCTCGAGCTGAAAGTTCAGGTTCATCGTCCCGTGTCCGTTCCGGTCCAGCGGCCGCCCGGGCGACGCAGCAGCATGGCGTCCCCGTAGCTGAAGAAGCGCATGCGCTGCGCGACGGCGTGCGCGTAGGCGTCCAGGATGCGCTCGCGCCCGACGAGGGCGCTGACGAGCATCAGCAGGGTGCTCTCGGGCAGGTGGAAGTTGGTGAGCAGGCCGTCGACGCAGCGGAACTCGAAGCCCGGCCGGATGAAGATGCGCGTCGAGCGGGCCTCCGGGTCGCGCACGTGGCTCTCGAGCGTGCGGACGACCGTGGTCCCGACGGCCACGATCGGGCGCCCGCTCGCCAGCAGGGTGCGCGTCGCCTCGGGCACGCTGAAGTGCTCCTCGTGCATCACGTGGGTCGCCAGGTCCTCCACCCGCACGGGCAGGAACGTGCCGAGGCCCACGTGGAGCGTCACCGTGGCGATCGTCACGCCGCGGGCGCGCAGGGCGTCCAGCAGGGCGTCCGTGAAATGCAGACCGGCGGTCGGCGCGGCGACGGCCCCGGGCTCCCGGGCGAACACGGTCTGGTAGCGCGTAGCGTCGTCGGCGTCCGCGGGGCGCTCCAGGTAAGGCGGCAGCGGCATCTCACCGGCCGTGTCCAGCCAGGCCCAGAGGTCAGTCACCCCGGGCAGGCGGACGTCGAAGACGCCGTCGCCGTGCTCCACCTCGACGACGCCGGCGCAGCCCGGGAGCAGGAGCGTCGAGCCCGGCCCCAGGCGCTTGCCGCGCAAGAGACAGCGCACGCGGGCGTCCTCGCCGGGGGCGCCGGGGTGCGGCTCCACGACGAACAGTTCCACCGCGCCGCCCGTCGGTTTCTGACCGCGGACCCGGGCCGGGATGACCCGCGTGTCGTTCAGCACCAGGACCTCGTCGCCGCGGAAGGCGTCGAGCAGCGCGGAGAACGGCGCGATGTCCGGCGGGCCGTCGACGGGCAGCCGCAGGAGCCGGCTCTCGCCTCGAATGGACGGCGGACGCCGCGCGATGAGCTCGTCCGGGAGCTCGAAGTGATAGTCTTGGCGTCTGGTTGACATGGAAAAAGCCGGCGCAGGATAGTGTCGGCCCTCGAGTTCCGCAATTCACGGAGAGTCAGCGAAATGCCACGCACCCGCGAGGAGATGGCCCAGGCCGCCGCCCGAGAGCTTCAGGACGGTTTCATCGTGAACCTCGGCATCGGCATCCCGACGCTGGTGGCCAACTACGTGCCCGAGGGCATGGAGATCCTGCTGCACAGCGAGAACGGCCTGCTCGGCATGGGCCCCTACCCCGTCGACGGCGAAGAGGACGCGCAAATCATCAACGCCGGCAAGGAGACGGTCACCATCGTCCCCGGCGGGAGCGTCTTCGACAGCGCCCAGAGCTTCGCGATGATCCGCGGCGGCCACGTGGACCTGGCCATCCTGGGCGGCATGGAGGTCAGCGCCGGCGGCGACCTGGCCAACTGGATGGTGCCCGGCCAGCGCGTGAACGGCATGGGCGGCGCCATGGACCTCGTCAGCGGCGCGCGCCGCGTCGTGGTGCTCATGCAGCACACGAACAAGGCCGGCGACCCCAAGCTGCTCGACAAGTGCGCCCTGCCGCTCACGGGTCAGGCGTGCGTGAACCGGGTCATCACCGATCTGGCGACGATCGACATCACCCCCGAGGGCTTCAAGCTCGTCGAGTGCGCGCCCGGTTACACGCGGGAGCAGGTGCAGGCCGCCACGGGCGCCCCCCTGCTCTGAGCTTCGACCAACGGTTCAAGCTTTGGGTCGAACCGTGCGGTTTTCAATCGGGTTCTCGTAGTTCGTGCCCTGGAAGATGCGCTTCACGAACAGGCCCGACAGATGGATGTCGTCCGGGTCGAGCGCGCCGACGGGCACGATCTCCTCGACCTCGGCGATGGTGACCCGCGCGGCCATGGCCATCAGCGGGCTGAAGTTCCGCGCCGTGCGATAGAAGCGCAGGTTGCCGAAGGCGTCCCCCTGCTTCGCACGGATGATGGCGTAGTCGGCGGTCAGCGGCTTCTCGAAGATGTACCGCTTGCCGTCGATGACACGCTCTTCTTTGCCATCGGCCACGACCGTGCCCACACCCGTCGGCGTGAAGAAGCCGCCGAGCCCGGCGCCACCCGCGCGGATGCGCTCGGCCAGGGTGCCCTGGGGGTTGAGCTGGACGTCGATCTCGCCGGCGAGCATCTGCGCCTGCAGGTCCGGGTTGCCGCCGATGAAGCTGGCGATGACCGTCTTCACCTGCCGGTTCTTGAGCAGCACGGCGAGGCCGCGGCCGGCGTTGCCGCAGTTGTTGCTCACCACGGTGAGGTCCTTGACCCCCCGGCGGTAGAGCTCGGCGATCGAGTTCTCGGCGTTGCCGCACAGGCCGAAGCCGCCGGACATGATGCTGGCGCCGTCCTTGACGTCGAACAGCGCGGCCTCTGCGTTTTCGTAGACTTTCTTCACGCGAACACCTCGGTCAGCGCCTCGTCGATGAGCGAGAGGCCCAGTTTCATCTCTTCGTCCGTGATGCAGAGCGGCGGGGCCACGAAGAGATAGTTCCACCGCAGCAGAATGTGCAGGCCGCGCGCGGTCAGCGCCGCTTTGAGGCGGGCCGCCTGCGTGCCGGGTTTGATCGCGCCGTTGTAGGGCACGAGCGGCTCGCGGGTCTCGCGGTCGGTCACGAGCTCCAGCACGCCGAAGAGGCCCAGGTTGCGGGCGTCCCCGATGACGGGGTGCTTGGCCTTCAGGGCGGCAAAGCCGGCGGCCAGGACCTCGCCCTGGTGGGCGGCGTTCTCGACCATCTTCGTGTCGTGGTAGAGGTCGATTGTGGCCACGGCGGCGGCGCAGGAGATCGGGTGCGCGTGGTGCGTCAGGCCGCACTGCAGCACGCGCTCGTCGAACTTCGCGGCCAGGTCGTGGCGCACCGCGACGGCGCCCAGGGGCGCGTAGCCGCTCGTGATGCCCTTGCCCATCGTGATGATGTCCGGGACCACGTTCCAGTGCTGGTGGGCGAACCACTTGCCCGTGCGGCCGAAGCCGGTGAAGACCTCGTCCGCCACGAGCAGGATGCCGTAGCGGTCGCAGATCTCGCGCATGCGCGGCCAATACTCGGGCGGGGGCACGAAGCCGCCGTTGGCGCCCGCCACGCCCTCGAGGAACACCGCCGCGATGCGATCGGGCCCCTCCATCTGGACGACGTGCTCCAGGTGCTCGGCGCAGCGCACGCCGCAGCCCGGATAGGTCTGGCCGAAGGGGCAGCGATAGCAGAACGGGTCCTCGATGCGCTGCACGCCCCACATGTCCGGCTCGGAGGGCCAGCGGCGCGGGTCGCCCGTGAGCGAGGAGGCGCCCATGGACGCGCCGTGATAGCTGCGGCGGCGGGCGATGACCTTGGAGCGCCCCGTGAGCGCGCGGGCCATCTTCAGGGCGTTCTCGTTGGCCTCGGCGCCGGAGAGGCACAGGAAGAAGCGATCGAGCCCGGGCGGCGTGACGGCGGCGAGTCGCTCGCCGAGGGCGGCCTTGGCCTCGAACACCGCGTTGGGGTGGGCGCAGGCGAGCGTCAGGGCCTGCTCGGCGATGGCCTCCCCGATGCGGCGCTGACCATGGCCGGCGTTGCAGTTGAACACCTGGCTCTCGAAGTCCATCCAGCGGCGGCCGTCGTGGTCTTCGAACCAGATCCCCTGCCCGCCCTTGATGCGGACGGGCGCGGCGGCGTTCTGGGCGGTCCAGGTGAACAGGATGTGTTTGCGTTGACGGGCTTCGAGTTCGTTCATGTGGGCTTCTTCGGGCCGGTGAGAACCAGTCGGGCCATCACCTTCTTCAGGTCGTCCCAGGCGGGGCGTTTCTTCTCGGCGTCCGCCAGCAGCGAGGTCGGCCCCCAGGTGGGCATCACGGGGATGCCCTCCCAGTCGAGCCACTTGCCGCGGGCCTTGGGAATGCTGCCGGCCCCGGGGACCAGCGCGCGCATCGGCAGCTCGCCGAAGGCCACGATGACCTCCGGGCGCACGATGCCGAGACGCTGCTTCAGATACGGGCCGCAGGCGGCGATCTCGTTGGCGGTCGCCTCGCGATCGTCGGGCGGGCGGCACATGACCACGGTGGCCAGGTACACGGTCTCCCGGCTCAGCCCCATGGCGATGATCATCTTCTCCAGGAGCTCGCCCGCCGCGCCGCGGAACGGCTGGCCCGAGGTCTCGTCGTCGGCGGAGGGCGCCTCGGCCACGATGGCCAGGCGGGCGTCCGCGGGCCCCACGGCGTGCACGATGGCGCGCCGGTGCTCGGCCAGCGCGCAGCGGCTGCAGTCGCCCACGTGGCGTGTCAGGGCTTCGAGGGCGCCGGCGCGCTCGACCACCGGGACCAGCACGGGCGCGTGGGCGGGCGGCGCGACGCTCGGCGCGCGGGCCTGGGGCGGCTCGGTCGCGGCCCGGGGGGTCATGGGTGCCGGGCCGAGGTTCCGGGCCGGCGCGGTGGGGCGCGGGGCGACCTCGACGCGGCCGAGGGGCGGCATCACGAACCCTGCGGGCACGCTCAGGCGATCGTCCCCGGATTCGACGTGCCAGCGGACGGCGCCCCGCGCGGCGCGCAGCCACGCGAGAAGCTCTTGCCGAGGCGTCAAGGCGTGCTCCCGAGTCGTTCGACGAGCCAGCCGACGATCTGGTCGGCGACGCTCGTCTTGAGCTGCATGGGCAGCGCGACCGCGGCGTCCGCCGTGACGAAGTGGACCAGGTTCGTGTCCGTGCCGAAGCCGGCCCCGGGGGCCGTCACGTCGTTGGCGACGATGAGGTCGCAGCGTTTGCGCACGAGCTTGTCCCGGGCGTAGCCGACGGGGTCGCCCGTCTCGGCGGCGAAACCCACCAGCACCGGTCGAGCGCCCGTGCGGGCCGCCCCGACTTCGGCCAGGATGTCCGGGTTGCGCACGAGCGTGATGGTCATCGGGCCGTCGAGCTTCTTGACCTTGTGCTCGAAGGAGGTCTCGGGCCGGTAGTCGGCCACCGCGGCGGACATGATGCAGGCGTCCTGCTCCGCCCACCGGGCCATCACGGCGGCGTGCATCTCGCGCGCAGTCTCGACGGCGACGGCCTCGACGCCGGCGGGCACGGGCGCGGTCACCGGGCCGTGGACCACGACGACCTGGGCGCCCGCGCGGGCGGCCGCCGCGGCGATGGCGAAGCCCGCCTTGCCCGTGGACGGATTGCTGAGGAAACGCGCCGGATCGATGTGCTCTCGGGTCGGGCCGGCGGTGATGAGCACCCGGCGGCCGGCCAGCGGGCGCGGCGCGAGCGCGAGGTCCACGGCGGCGGCGATGGCCTCGGGCTCGGGCAGGCGACCGGGGCCGACCGCACCGCAGGCCAGGGCGCCGGCGTCCGGTTCGAGCACGATGAACCCCCGGGCCCGGAGCAGCGCCAGGTTGGCCTGGGTCGCCGGGTTCTCCCACATCACGGTGTTCATCGCCGGGGCGAGCAGGATCGGGGTCTGGCCGACGCGGGCGGCGAGCAGGACGGTCGAGACGACGTCGTCCCCCAGGCCGTGGGCGAGCTTGGCCAGCATGTTGGCCGTGCAGGGCGCGACCAGCAGGGCGTCGCAGCCCTGGGCGAACTCGATGTGGCCGATGGCCATCTCCTCCGACGCGTCCAGCGTGCGGGTGAGCACGGGTGCGTGGGTGATGGCCTGGAAGGTCAGCGCGCCGACGAACTGCTGCGCGTTCGCGGTCATCGCGACCTGGACGCGGTGGCCCGCCTTCTGGAGCAGGCGCACGGTCTCGACGGCCTTGTAGGCTGCCACGCCCCCGCAGACGCAGACATGGACTGTGCGGCCGGTCGTCATGGGCGCGGAGTGTATGCCCGCGCGCCCGGGGCGTAAAGCGGGCCGACGCGCCGCCGACCTCAGCGCGGTCGGGCGAGGAACCGTACCAGCGCCTCGACCTTGGGCCCCAGCGACGACAGCTCGATGCACTCGTCGTGGGTGTGAAAGCCCTTGCCGCGCGGCCCGAGGCCGTCGATGGCCGGCACGCCGATGGCCGAGACCGTGTTGGCGTCCGAACCACCGCCGAGGAGCGCGGCCTCGGGGGCGCCCAGCCCGGCGGCGAGCGCACACTCGGCGTAGGCGCGCATCAGGGCTTCCGAGGCGGGCGAACGTTCGAGCGGTGGCCGGCGCAGGCCCCCACCCACCACGATCGCGGCGCCGCTGCGCTCGGCGACCTCGGCGGCGGCCGCTTCGAGGCGAGTGAAGAGGTCGCGGGCGTCCTCGGCGCGCTCGACGCGGAAGTCCGCGACGGCCTCGGCGTGGGCCGGCACGGTGTTGACGCTCTCGCCGCCGCGGCAGGTGCCCACGTTGAGCGTGAGGCCGCGCTCCGGCGCGCCGAAGTCGGCGACGCGGTCGAGCAGGCGCGCCAAGGCGACGATGGCGTTGATGCCGTCGGCCAGGTTGTTCCCGGCGTGGGCGGCCTTGCCGGTCACGTTGAGCGTGAAGCGGCCCGTGCCCTTGCGGCGCGTGATGATGGCGTCGCCGGCGCGCCCGGATTCGAACACCAGCGCCGCGCCGGCGCCGGCGGCGATCTCCCGGAGCCAGGGCGCGGAGTCCAGCGAGCTCGTCTCCTCATCGGCGACGGACACGAAGCCGACGGGCACGTCCGCCAGCGCGCCGCAGTCGGAGAACGCGGTCAAGGCCGCGGCGATCACCGCGATGCCGCCCTTCATGTCCAGGGCGCCGGGGGCCCGCAGGCGGTCTCCGGCCTCGTCGAGGTCCCAGGCCTCGAAGGTGCCCGGCGGGAAGACGGTGTCGTGGTGCCCGACGAGCAGGACGCGCTCGACGGCGGGCACCGTGTCCCAGGCCGGCGTCCGCCAGAACAGGTGATCCCCCACGCCGTTTCCCGGGCGTCGGGCCATCGTGAGCCCGCGGAGCGCGAAGGCCTCGGCCAGCGCCTCGCCCTGCGCATTGACGCCGGTCACGTTGCCGGTGAACGAGTTGATGGCGCACCAGTGGTGCAGTCGGGGCACGATCTCGCCCGTCCGGTGGCGGGCGGCGGAGAGCAGCGCGTCGAGTCGTTTCATGGCCCCTGACTACCGCGAACGCGGCCCGCGCGGAAGCCCCCCGGGCCGTTGCCCGGGACCGACGCGAGGTCTAGGATGCGGGCGGCTCTTCCGGAGCCCAGCGTCCCTCAACGGACATCGGAAAGTGACACGCACATGAGCACGCGGAAGTTCAAGGCCGCCGTCATCGGCGGCAGTGGCTACGGCGCCAACGAGATGCTGCGCCGCCTGGTCCTGCACCCGCAGGTGGAGATCGCCCGGGTCTCGTCCATCGAGCTCGTCGGCAAGCCGGTCTGGTCGGCGCACCCGAACCTGACGGGGCTGCCCGCCCTCGAAGGGCTGGTGTTCGAGGACATCGCGCCCCGCGAGGCGGCGGCCGGCTGCGACGTGGCCCTCCTCGCCCTGCCCCACAAGGTCACCGCGGCCAAGGTGCCGGAGCTCGTCGCGCTCGGCGTGAAGATCGTCGACATGTCCGGCGACTTCCGGCTGCGCTCGGCGGCCGAGTACGCCCAGTTCTACGGCGGCGCGCACCCCGTGCCGGAACTGCTCGGCAAGTTCACCTACGGGCTGCCCGAGCTCAACCGTTCGGCCATCCGCGAGAGCGCCTGGGTGGCCTCGCCGGGCTGCTTCGCCACGGCGATGGCGCTCGCGCTGCTGCCCCTGGCGCGCGGCGGTCTGCTGACCGGCCCCGTGCACGTGCAGGGCATCACCGGGTCGTCGGGCAGCGGGGCGGCGGCCAAGCCCGGCACGCACCACCCCGTGCGCGCCGTGAACCTGAGCACCTACAAACCGCTGGAGCACCAGCACACCCCCGAGGTCGAGCAGACGCTGCGCGACGCCGGCGCCGGCCCGGAGTTCGCGCTCCGGTTCGTGCCCGTGTCCGCCCCCCTGAGCCGCGGCATCTTCGTCACGGCCTTCGTCGAGGTCGACGCGGGCGTCGACGACGCGCAGATCGCCGCGCTCTTCGCCCAGGCGTACACCGGCGAGCCCTTCGTGCGCCGCCCGACGGACCGCCTGCCGGAGGTCGCCGCCGTCTCCGGCTCGAACTACGCCGAGGTCGGCTTCTCCGTGGGGGCCGCCAGCCGCGGACGCCGCACGATCACGTGTTTCTCCGCCATCGACAACCTGATCAAGGGTGGGGCCGGCCAGGCCATCCAGAACATGAACCTGGTGCTCGGCCTCGACGAGCGGCTGTCCCTCCTCGATCCGGGGGGTTGGCCATGAGCGGACGCAAGATTCTCGTCAAGGTCGGCGGCGAGATCTTCCAGAGCGGCGAGCTGCCCGCCGTCGCCGCGGACGTCGCCCTCGCGGCCGCTCGTGGGGACCGCGTCGTGATGGTGCACGGCGGCGGCCCCCAGGCCACCGCGCTCCAGAAGGCCCTCGGGCAGACGCCCAACGTCGTCGCGGGGCGCCGCATCACGGACGCGGCCACGCTCGACGTGATGAAGATGGTCGTCGGCGGCAAGCTCAACATCGACCTGTGCGCTGCCCTGACCGCGGCCGGCGCTCGTCCCGTCGGCCTCACCGGCGCCAGCGCGCGGGCCGTCGCCGCGGACAAGCGGCCGCCCCGCGTCGTTTCGGGGGCCGGCCCCGAACCCATCGACTTTGGCCTCGTGGGCGACATCACCGGCGTCAACGGGCCCCTCCTCGACTTGCTCTGGGGCGCCGGCTACATCCCGGTCATCGCTTGCCTCGGTGCGGACGCGACCGGACAGGTGCTCAACGTCAACGCCGACATCGTGGCCAACCAGGTCGGGCGCCACCTGGGCGTCGACCACCTCGTGCTGGTGACGAGCGTGCCCGGCGTGCTGCGGGACATCGCCGATCCCGGGTCGCGCCTGGCGCGGCTGACCCTCGCCGAGGCCCGCGCCGCCATCGCGGACGGCACGGTCACCGGCGGCATGATCCCCAAGCTCGAGGAGTCGATGGCGGTGCTCGACGGCGGCGGCATCGCCATGGTCCACATCATCGGAAAAGTGCAGCCCGGTGACGTTCTCCGGGCCATCGAGGCCCCGGGCTCGCTCGGGACGACGCTCCTCCCCTGAGAGGTCCAGGGCGCCCGCGCCGCTTCAGGGCTTCGGCGGGTGCAGCGGCACGTCGGGCATGGGGTGCGGCGCGCCCTCCGGCGTCTGGGCGAGCAGCAGCATCGTGATGTAGGCCGAGAGGCCCCACAGCGTCTCGCCGTCCCATGGGAAGAAGAAGACGGGCCATGCGATGCCCTGGCGCTCCACCGTCTGAATGCGCCAGCGGTCGGCCTCGCGCAACGAGGTCAGGGGCACCTCGAAGATGCGCGCGACCTCGCGCGGATCGGCCGTGAGCGTCGGCAGGCGCCGCACCCGCGCGACGACGGGCGTGACGACGGAGGCCCAGTTCACCGTCGGGAAGTCGTCCAGCAGGCCGATCACCTCGACGGCGTCACGCCCGAGGCCGACCTCTTCCTCGGCCTCGCGGAGCGCGGCGGCCACGGCGTCGGCGTCCCCCGGGGCCAGGCCGCCGCCAGGGAACGCCACCTGCCCCTTGTGGGTCGGCGTGTCCTCGGTGCGGCGCGTCAGCAGAAGGCGCAGCGGCCCGCCGTCGTCGATGACCGGCACGAGCACGGCGGCGCGGCGCTGATGCTCGAGCACGCGGCGCGGCCGCGAGCGGAGCGCGTTCTGCAGGTGTTCGAACACCGCCCGCTCAGGGTTTCGGCGGCGGGGTCACGTCGATCTGCAACATCGGGGAGATGTCCGTCGGCGTGATGGCGTCCTTGCCGATGTGCACGATGCTGGGCGAGATGACGTCGTAGTCCACGAAGAGCTCCAGATAGAGCGATGTCGCGTTGTCCGGGAGCTTGAAGTCCAGGCCCTCGACGGCGTCCGTGCACTCGCTCTTGAACATCGCGCGCGTGCCGTCGAGGCGGTTGAGCGTGTCGTCCCCGCCGGTCATGCCGGCGGGTTTGATGATCGAGATCCGGGCGCTCGGCACGCTGATGATGCCGGTGAAGGCCGGCTTCTTGCCGTCCACGGCGGCTTTGCCCACCCAGCGCAGGTGCCAGCCGGCCTCGTCCTGCCACAGGTGGTAGGCGGGTCCGGTGCCGGGCACGATCGCGGGCGGCGCGCCCTGGGCGTGGCGCAAGGGGATCTTCTCAGTCGCGGAGGCCACGGCGGGCAGGGCCGCCAGCGCGAGCGTGAGGACCGGCAACGGTGTGCGCATCAGGTGGACTCCCGGGCGGCGAGCCGCCGGTTGAGGGCATCCGCGACCATCTCGATGGCCACGATGTTGCGCCCGCCGCGGGGGATCACCACGTCCGCGTGGCGTCGCGAGGGCATGACGAAGGCCATGTGCATCGGCCGGACCGTCGCCTCGTATTGTCCCAGAACGTGGTCGAGCGATCGACCCCGCTCGGCGATGTCGCGGCGCAGGCGCCGCATCAGGCGCACGTCGTCGTCCGTGTCCACGAAGATGCGGACGTCCATGAGGTCGCGGAGTTTGTCGTTCTCGAGGGCGAGGATGCCCTCGACCACGATCAGGTGCGCCGGCTTGACGGGGATCGTCTCGGCCAGGCGCACGGACTCCTTGTAGCTGTAGACGGGCTTCTGGACCTCGCGGCCCGTCTTCAGTTCGGCGATGTGCCGGCAAAGCAGCTCGTTGTCGAAGGCCGCCGGGTGATCGAAGTTCACCTGTCGACGGTCCTCGAGGGAGAGGTGCCCGAGGTCATGGTAGTAGGCATCCTGGTCCAGATAGGCCACCCGATCGGCGCCGACGCGGGCGACGATCTCGCGCGCGACGGTGGTCTTTCCTGATCCGGTACCGCCAGCGATGCCGAGGGTCACAACCGCCATGGATTGGGGGTTTCCTTTGGCCTTGGGTCGAATTAGAGTCCCGGCGTCTTTCCGCCGCCGGCGCTCGGGGCGACGCGGTATCACGCGCGAATTCCCGGTGTCAAGGCGGCGGACCCGGTCTCTGGGGTCCGCTTCCTCTTGAACCCTGTCGTGCAGAGCGCCGAGTTGCGCCAGGTCCTGTCGCAATCGGCCCACATCGCCTCCGAGAGCGGCCAGCCCCCCTCCAGCGCCCACGTGCTGCTGGCGCTGTTCACCGTGCCGAACCTCGCCGCCGCGCTGCTGAGTGAACGCGGGGTGAACGAGCAGTATCTCCTGTCGCGCATCGAGCTGATCGAGCGCGAACCCGAGGACACCCTGCGCCAGCTCGCCACGCGCGCCGGTCAGGTGGCCAAGGAGTACGGCGACCGCCAGGTCGACTGCCTGCACATGCTGGCGGCGGTCACGCGGATGACCCGCTCCTTCGCCTGTCGCCTGCTCGAGCGCGCGGACGTCGACGTCGTCGACCTGCGCCGGGCCGTCCTCCACGTGCTGATCGACGGCGTGCCCCCGCGCATCGAGCGCCGCACCCCCGCCGCCGACACGGCCGAGATGACCGCGGTCCCCGAGCAGGTCGAGGCGCGCGATGGCGAGACGCTGCACGGCGAGACGCCCCACGGCGACGCCCGCCCGAGCGACTCGATGGACGGCCGCGAGACCGTGAGCGTGACGGTCTCGACCACGGCGACGCAGACCTCGAACCATCCGCGGGTGCAGCCGCAGGTCGCCCGCGGCCCGGAGAGGCGACGCCTCGGCCGGCGCGCGAGCGACAAGTCGAGCCCGCCCCCGGCGGCCCTGCCCCCTGCCCTGGGCGGCCCGCGCAGCGGCAAGCCCCTGCCCGAGGACACGCCGAGCCCGTTCATCCTGAACCGCGAGCGGTTCCGCTACCTGAACATGCTCGGCCGCAACCTGAGCCACCTGGCCTGGCTGGACCGCATCGACCCCGTGCTCGGGCGCGATCGCGAGGTCGAAGCCTGCATCGACATCCTCAACAAGCGCCGCAGCAACAACCCCTGCCTGCTCGGCGATCCCGGCGTGGGCAAGACGGCCATCGCCGAGGGCATCGCCCTGCGCATGGTCCAGGACCACAAACGCCGCGGCGGCACGCCGGATCGCGTGCTGATCCAGATCGACGTCGGCGCCATCCTGGCCGGCACGCACCTGCGCGGCTCCCTCGCCGAGCGCCTCCGCGGCCTTCAGGAAGAGGTCCGTCAGGCGGACGGCGCGGTGGTGATCTTCATCGACGAGATCCACACGCTGATCGGCGCCGGCGGCGGGGACGGCGCCCACGACGCGGCGAACGAGCTCAAGTCGGCCCTGGCGCGCGGGCAGTTCCCCTGCATCGGCGCCACCACGGTCGAGGAGTTCCGCAAACACGTCGAGACGGACCCGGCCCTGGAGCGTCGCTTCAGCCCGGTCTACGTGGACGAGCCGGACATCCCGACCACGGTCGAGATCCTGCGCGGCGTGGTCGACCGCTACGCCGCCCACCACGGCGTCGAGTACGCCCCCGAGGCCCTCGAGACCGCAGTGCGGCTGGGGCGGCGATACCTGCACGAACGCCGTGATCCCGATCGCGCCATCAACCTGCTCGATCTCGCCGGGGCCATCGCGCGCCGCGAGACGCGCCGGGTCGACCGCCGGACCATCGCGCAGGTGGTCTCGCGGACGGCACGGGTGCCCCAGGAGCACCTGCTGGTGGACGACCCGCAGCGCTACCTCGAGATGGAGAACCGCCTCGGGGAGCGGGTCATCGGCCAGCGGCCGGCGCTCACGGCGGTCGCAGAGACGATCCGCCGCAACCTGGCCGGGTTCGCGGGCCGTCGCCCGATCGGTTCGTTCCTGTTCCTCGGCTCCACCGGCGTCGGCAAGACCGAGGTCGTCAAGGCGCTCGCCGAGTTCCTCTTCGGCACGGCCGAAGCCCTCCTGCGCTTCGACATGAGCGAGTTCCTGGAGTCACACAGCGTCTCCCGACTCATCGGCGCGCCGCCGGGCTACGTGGGCCACACCGAGGGCGGGCAGCTCACCGAGGCCATCCGCCGCAGGCCCTACCAGGTGGTGCTCTTCGACGAGATCGAGAAGAGCCACCGCGAGGTCTGGAACCTGCTGCTGCAGATCCTGGACGAGGGCCGCCTGACGGACGGCCGCGGGCGGACCATCGACTTCTCGAACACGGTGGTCATCCTGACGAGCAACCTGGGCTCGGACGCTTTCCACGCGTCGACCGACCGCCGCATCGGCTTCTCGGGCGCCGGCGACGCCGAGACGGCGCGCACGCAGGCGCAGCAGGCCGTGCTCCAGAAGGCGCGGACCACGTTCCCGCCGGAGCTGTGGAACCGCATCGAGTCGCGGGTCGTCTTCCACCCGCTGACCCCCGGCGAGGTCCGCGAGATCGCGGCGTTGATCCTGCGCGAGCGCGCGGCGCTGCTGCGGACCGAGCGCGGCATCGACTTCCGCGTCGCCCCGGCCGCCCTGGAGCTCCTGATGGAGCGCGGCGGCTTCGACGCCCGCCTGGGTGCACGACCGATGCGTCAGACCATCGGGCGCGAGATCGAGGGCCGCCTCGCCGAGAAGATCCTGTCGGGCGCCTTCCAGCGCGGCGACCGCGTCTGGATCGACGTCCTCGACGGCGAGCTGAGCCTCACGCTCGACCGGGACTGAGCACCGGCGGTCAGCCGCCCTTGCTGTCGTTCGGGTTGTCGCGCTGTGCCGCGAGCTGACGCTCGATGGCGCCGCGGAGCGTGCGCACGGGCGTCTGACTCTGCGACTCCGCGTCCATGCGGTTGACCAGCTTCAGGGCGGCCTCGGCCTCCCCGAGGTCGAACTTCAGCCGGGCGAAGTTGAAGAGCAGACCCGGCTCCTTGGGCATGATGTCGAGGGCGCGCTCGTAGTGCTCGGACGCTTCCTCCCACCGCTGGGCGCGCTTCAGGCGCATGCCGATCTCGTTGAGCAGCGGCACCGAGTCCGGGTGCTCGTCGGGCACCTCCGCCACGCCGAAGATGGACGAGTCCAGGTCGTTCTTGCTCAACAGCTTCATCACGTCGTTGGGGGTCGCGCCGTCCGGCGAGACGCCCATCTTCGACCGCAGCATCTGGATGGTGCGCTCCTCGGACATCTCCGAGAGCATGCCCTTCAGCTTGAGCGCCGTGCGGCCGTCGTTGCCATGCGCGCCGCGCAAGCGGTCCACGAGCTTGCCGCGATCCTCGTCGTTGCGGACCCGGAACATCATGGCCATCGTGAGCTGGAGGCGCATCTGCTCCTCCGGCGACAGGCCGACCTCTTCCTCTTCCTCGGCGCGGATCAGGCCGCGCATGCGGTCCTTGTCCACGTTCGTGTCCGAGGCCTTGCGCCCGAACCGGGCCTTGAGGTCCTCGAGCTGCACGTAGTCGACGACAGTCCGCCAGTCCCGGCCGCGCAGGCCGAGCAGGCGCTCACGGGTCGATGCGTCGAACGCCTGTTCCGCCTGGGGACGGTCCAGGAGCACCCGCAGCCGCTCGACGTCCAGGCCGCGGCCGTTGGTCAGCTCCGGACCGAAGAGCTTGCGCAGTCGCTCGAGATCGACACGCAGCTCGGCCTCGGTGCGCCGGTTGAACATCTGCATCAGGCGGCGGCGCGTGACCTCGTCGATCTGGTCGTTCCACGCGTCGGACTGGATGAGCGCCCGCAGGCGCCCCATGTCCACGTTGTTCTCCGCCTGGCGCATCGAGTCGACGAGCGTCCGCAGCCAGGCGACGTCGACGGGATCCTCCTCGGCGTCCAGACCCCGGATGCGGCGCAGGAAGTCACGCAGGTTGCCGGCCATGGAGCGCATCTCGTCGACCCATTGCCGGTTCTGTTCCACGCGCTCGGCGTCCTCGTCGATGATGAACTCGACGGGTCGAAGGAGCGCCTCGGCGGCCTGGTCCAGCAGCGCGCGGCGGGAGCGCGTCTCGCCGTTCTTCTCCAGCGCGTCCAGGTCCGCGGCCACGGACTCCAGAGACAGCGGCGTGCGCAGGATGCCGTCTGCGCCGAGTTGAACGGCCCGCTGCAGGTCGTCGAGCGCCCACTTCGCCGCGTAGGCGAGGATGGCCGGACGGTCGTCCAGCGCGCGGTTGTTGAGCGACAGCAGCAGCATCGGCGCGCCCTGCTCGGGCAGATCCCAGGAGAGCAGGATGGCGTTGACCGTATTGCCCTCGTTCAACCACGTCTCCGCGCCGACGTGCGTCCGGACGCCCTGCGTGCCCCAGCCGGCGTTCTCGAACGTCCGCATGAGGGAGAGGCGGATGGCACCGTCGTCGTGGACGATCAGCAGACGGCGACGCGCAGTGGTCAAGGCGGGCTCTCCTCGGAGTCGGGGATCTGCGTCTGCGTGAGCGCGGCCTCGAGCCCGGCGACGCGGGCCGGCGACCAGCCGAGCCAGCACGCCGTGGCGCGGGCGAGCGCGCGGTAAGCCTCGAGGAAGCCCGGGGCGCGGTCGGCCAGGGCCTCGATGTGGGCGCGCACGGCCCCCAGATCACCGCGGGCGAAGGGGCCCGTCAGCGCGGTCTGGGCCGGCCCGGCGTCCAGATTGGCCAGCGTCCCGCGCAGGAGGGGCAGGAGCAGGCCGCGGGCCTGGGTCTCGTCGAAGCCGAGGCTCTCGAGCAGCGCGACCCCGCCGGCCATCAGGGTCACGGCGAAGTTCCCGCTGAACACGGCCGCCGCATGGTAGGCCGGCTTGCCGCCCGCGGGGACCTCGACGGGCCGCCCGCCCATGGCCTTGGCGAGGCGTGTGGCGACGGTGCGCGCCTCGGCCTCTCCCTCGATGCCGAAGAACGCGCCGCGCAGCAGATTGGCGGCCCGGTCCGGCTCCCGCAGGGACTGGAGCGGGTGCAGCGACCCCAGGTGGAGGCCGCGGTCCGCCAGCGGCGCCAGCACCTCGACGCCGAGCCTCGCGGCGCAGTGCAACACGGTCGTGCCCGGCTCGAACCGGGTCTCGCGAGCGAGGCGCGCGGCCACGCCGGACACCGCGGCGTCCGTCACGCAGAGCACCACGATCCCGGCGCCCGTCAAGCGCGCCGGCAGCGCACCATCACGGCGCGCCCACTGGCCCGCGAGGGGGATGCGGGCCGCCGCCAGCGCGACCCGGAGCGCGCGAGCGACGTTGCCGTCGCCCACGAGGAACACCGGCGGGAGCCCCGCCCCCGGGAGGTCGTACAGTGGTCGAGCGACGGTGGCCACCTCGGGATCGATCCAGCGCAGCGCCTCGGGGCTGCCCTCGCCGGCCAGCGCCGCCCGGAGCGCGCTCGACGAGACGTCCGGCAGCGTCGGGCCGATGATCGCCCACGGCGCGCGCTCGAAGCGGGCGAGCGCCGCCTCGTGTCCGGGTCGGCCGAGCACGAACATGCGCCACGTCGCGACGAGCTCCTCGAAGCGGTGCCAGCGGTGGGCCTCCGTCAGGTTGTCCGCCCCGATGACCCAGTGAAACGTGTGCTCGGGGTGCCGGGTCGACAGCGCGCTCAGCGTGTCGAAGGTCAGGCTTGGCCCCGCGCGCTCGGACTCAATCGTGCACACGTCGACTCGTTTCGGCTCGAAATGGCGCAACGACAGCCGCAGCATCTCGACACGCTGGGCGAATGGCACCATGCGCTTGCCAAAAGCGTGCTCACCCGTGGGGACGAGCCAGACCGCGTCCACCTGCGACAGCAGCCAGGTGACCGCGAAGGCGTGGGCCATGTGGGGCGGATCGAAGGCCCCCCCGTAGAGCGCGATGCGTGCCATGCCGCTGCCTAGATGCGCTCGACGCGGATGGCTTCCCCCGTCGCGTCCACGAAGCGGACCTCGAGGACGCCGGCGACCTCCTCCACTTCGGCCGCGACGAGGCGCCCCTCGGAGGTCAGACCGCCGGGCCTCAGCCGGCAGCGGCCGGAGCCTCCCCCCGCCGGCCGGTCGAGCCCGGGTCCCGGCGCGGCCACCACCACGATCGAGACGTCCGTCGGCGCGAGGGTCTCGTCCTGCGCGACGGCGATGCGACGCGTGCCGAGCGTCTCGAGGTGGGCGGCGCCCTTGCCGAGGCGGCGCACCGCGTTGGCCAGGCGCTGATTCCGGGCCTGCTCCTCGGGCTGCGCCGGGTTGGCGCCCACGCCGTCGAGCACGGCGGCCAGCACGAAGTCGGGGTACTCGCTCGAAGTCCAGGCGACCTCGAGCGGAAAACGTCGCTCCCGGCCGCGCAGCACGGCGGACACCTCGGCCTGCGCCGCGCCGACCGGCACGATGTGGTCCACCCCGCGACGGTCCACCAGCGCGAGGAGGAGCTCTTCGAGGCGCGCGGGCGTGGCCCCCGCCGGGCCGACGAAGGCCAGCTTCACGTGTACCTCAGGGCGCGGCGGCGAACGGGGGCGAAGGCCTCACCCTCGGCCTGCCAGGCCCGCCAGAGCGCGTCCGGCTCGCCGCCGGCGTCGATGGTCTCCCGGCCGCGCGTGTCCCCGAACAACAGGTCGATCGCGAGGCGATCGCGGACGAACTCGTAGACCTCGCTGCGCCACTCCAGCGCCGGGCCGTAGAGGCGCCGGACGGCGTCCAGGAAGTGCAGCCCCACCCGCAGCGGCTGGAACGTGCGGCGGTCCGTGACGTGCAGCGCGAGGCCGCCGATGGTCTGTCCGCCGAACTTGTGAAAGGTCGGGCGGAAGTAGAGCGGCCGGAAGGCCACACCCGGGAGGTCCCGCTCCGTCAGGACCCGCGCCAGATCGAAGGGCTGAATGAACGCGGCGCCGACGGTCTCGAACGGACGCGTGGCGCCCCGCCCCTCGCTCAGGTTGGTGCCCTCGACGAGGCACATGCCGGGGTAGACGAGCGCGGTGTCCAGCGTCGGCATGTTGGGCGAGGGCTGCACCCAGGGCAGCCCCGTCTCGTCGAAGAGCTGGGCACGCTGCCACCCCGTCGTCTCGACGACCTTCAGCGACTCGGCGAAGCCGTGCTCCCCGGCGATCAGACCGACGACCTCGCCGATGGTCAGCCCGTGGCGGGTGGGCAGCGGCCACATCCCGACGAAACTCAGGAAGTCGGGGTGCGTGATGCCCCCCTCGACCTCGACGCCTCCGAGCGGGTTCGGCCGATCCAGCACCCAGGCCTCGATGCCGGCGCGCGTCGCGGCGCGCACGCAGAGGGCCGCCGTGTAGATGTAGGTGTAGTACCGGCTGCCGATGTCCTGCAGGTCGATGAGCAGGACATCCAGATCCGCGAGGTCCTCGGGGCGCGGGCTGAGGCTGACCTCGTCGGCGCCGTAGAGGCTGCGCACGGGCGCGCCGGTGATGGGCTCGCGGTGGTCTGCGTCGTCGACGCTGATCATGTCCTGGGCGTCCGCCCAGATGCCGTGTTCGGGTCCGAAACACCGGACCACGTTCACCCCGGCCTGCCGGCAGCGCTGCGTGATGTGCACCAGCGTCCCGTCGACGCTGGCCGGGTGGCAGACGAGCCCCACGCGACGCCCGCGCAGGGCGGAGAAGCCGTCCGCGGTGAGTCGGTCGAGGCCGGTGGCGACGGTGGTCATCGGGTCAACCTCGGGCGCGAATCACTTGATGGGGACGGGCTTGAGGGAGACCTTGCCGTCCCGCGTCTGGATCAGGAAGCGGACCTGCGTGGCGCCGTACTTTTCGCGGAGAAGGTCGGCGTTCGACTGAATCGTCGCGTGGAACTTCTCGAACGTGATGCCCTGGATGGGATCGCCGTTGGCCCGCAACGCCTCGGTGTACTCGCGGAACAGGCGCTTTCGATAGGAGTCCTCGGTCTCGCGGATGAGGCGGAGGATGTCCGGCGCGAGGCCGGATTGAGAGTTGGCGTCCGAGGGCACGCCGACGGGGCCCGCGGCCTGCGCAGCGTCCACCGGGCGGACGCCGAACTCGCTGGCGCTGAGCTCCTCGATGAACATCCGGTCCTCGGCCCAGGTCTCGCCGTGCGGGCTCTTCGTGTGGCCGACCTCGTCCTCATCCTCGGGCAGCGGGCGGCCGGACAGCTGGCAGACCATCACGTTCAGGTTCTGCGAGAGGCCGGCGGCGGGGTGCTTCGCCGGGCCCTCGAACCAGCGATCCAGGTTGCCGTTGATGATCTCGACCACACCCTGGTCGATCTCCTCGAAGGGCTGAAGGAACTGCCGGAAGAAGAACAGGATGAGGCCCAGGGCCAGCACGAAGCCGGCGAGGAGCAGCAAGGGAATCAGTCCGATGCCCTCGAGCGCGCGGGCCTTGGCGGCGGTGGAGCTGGCGAAGACCAGGAATCCGGCCTGGGGCGCCGTCGGGTGCCCGCCGAGCTTGCCGACCAGGCCGATGTAGGACTCTCCGGCGAGGGCGAACTCGATCAGCGCGCGACCGTCGTTGTCGTACAGCTTGCGCTCGCCGACGATCTTGCTCAGCTCGGTCTCGTTGGCGGTGTCCAGCGTCGAGCTCTTGCGGATGCGCTCACCGAGGAAGTAGGCCACGCCGTAGCCGGCGGCCTGATCACGCTTCGCCTCGGCGTCCGTCAGGCGCGTGCCGAGCACCACGAGACCGGCGACCTTGCCGCCCGCCCGGATCGGCTCGATGGCCACGTGCATCGGGGCGTCCTTGACGATCCAGATGTCGTTGAGCGCCGTGCCGGACGTGATCACCTGGTTGACCGCCGGGAACTCCTTGGCCACGTTGGCCTCGGCCGGCCCGAACCACGCCTTGTCGTCCGCACGGGCGACACCGACGCCGGTGGCGTCGAGGATGAAGAAGAGGTCCGGCTTCTCGCGGCGGAAATCGGCGGAGACCGTGCGGGCCTCGGCCTTGCCGTCCGCCAGGGCGGCGAAGCGGGTCGACCAGGCGGCGACCTGCTCGTTGACCTGCTTGTGGATCTCGTAGCGGAAGTCGTCGTCGTTCAGCGGCGCGCCCTCGGCGGTCTTGAGGGCGTCCCGTGGCGTCAGCAGCGACGCGGCGATCTCCGGCGTCGCGGCGACCTCGGCCGTTCGGGCCGAGAGGGCGAAGTCATTGAGCCGCCGCGAGCCGTCGACGGCCCGCTGCGCCACCCGCAGGCGGTCGCCGATGTCGGCCTCCG
Organism: uncultured Myxococcales bacterium; assembly: GCA_903847385.1. Taxonomy (GTDB): domain Bacteria; phylum Myxococcota_A; class Bradymonadia; order UBA7976; family UBA1532; genus CAINDO01. The sequence goes on along the minus strand of CAINDO010000353.1, from coordinate 8,418 downwards.
TGCGCTGGACGATGCTGCCGCTGAGGTGGAAGTAGAGGGCAGCACTGAGCGTGGCAAACACCGCGAAGAGCGCGCCACCGGCCTTGATCGGGAACATCCGCGTTTCCCCTTCTCCGAATCGTCACGTGGAAGAATGCGATGGAATTCGATGGGTTACCGCAAGGCGGGCATGTTGTCGACGCCCGTGCGATCCGTCAATCGGCTTTGAACTCGACCTCGTCGGCGGTGAACGTGCCCTCAAAGGTCCACGCGGCCTCCATTTCGCCGGCGGCGTTGGGGATCATCGTGTCGGGCAGGTTGCCGAAGTTCTCCATGAAGGTCTTCAGATCCGTCCGCGACCTCGGGTCGCCGGTCGTCACCTCGAAAATCGTCCTGGAAGCATCGGTCGTCGTCACCGCGCCCTTGAACGAGGCGCACAGATCGAAGTCACAGTCGGCCGTCGTGACGGTCATGTCGACCTCACGCATGCGCACGACCATCTTGAACTTCGAGCTGTAGGCGTTGATCAGGGTCTTCTGTGTGGTGTGATAGCCGTCCGCGTCGTCGGCGATCGCCGCCGTCCCGACCTCGATGTCGCATGGCTGCTCGACCCCTTCGGCGTCGCTGCAGGTGGACGCGAGGTTGAAGTCGAACACGTCGTCCGTCGGGTCCTCGGTGTCGGCGCCCACGACGACCTTGGCCGAGCCGGTGCGCACCACGGGGCCGTCGGCGCCGGTGTCGTCCCGCTGGATCAGCATCATGATGGTGCGATCCTGCAGCGCGGCGTTGAACAGGGGCCCGAGCGCGCCGTTGACCCCCTCGGGTTGGCTCATCTCGAAGCTGGTCCAGAACTGCGTGGTCACCGTGCCCGACGGGCCGCCGCCCTCGCCGCCGGCCCCCTGCCCGCCCGCGCCCTGGCCACCGGCGCCCTGGCCGCCGGTGCCGTTGGACGTCGTGCCCGAGTCGTCGTCGCCGCTGCAGCCGCCGAGGCCACAGGAGAGCAACAGACCGAGGGCCAGGCCCCCGAACGCAAACGGAACGGAAGTGTGCTTCAAGACGGCCTCCCGCGAAGTGATTCGAAGCGCTTCGCGGGGAAGTCTTGTCACACCTTCATCAGTGATTCCAGCGCGGCGAGTCGTTGACCGACTTCGGCCTTCGTCAGCGTGAGCAGGCGGTCGAGGCTGAAGCCCTCGCAGGCGAAGCTCGCCATCACGGTGCCGGCCAGGACGGCGCTCTTCAGCGTCGTGAAGTCGACCTCGCCCGCCTGCGCCAGGTAACCCATCAGACCCGAGGCGAAGGTGTCGCCTGCGCCCGTGGGATCGACCACGTCGCGCAGCGGGACCGCCGGCGAGACGAAGAGGCCGTCCGGGTGGAACAGCATCGCGCCGTACTCGCCGCGCTTGATGACCACGACCTTGGGGCCGAGCGCCATCACACCGGCCGCGGCCTTGTAGATGTTCTTCTCGCCGGAGAGCAGCCGGGCCTCGGTCTCGTTCAGGATGAACAGGTCCACGCGCGCCAGCACGGCCTCGAGGGCCTTGCGCTTGCCGGTGATCCAGAAGTTCATCGTGTCGAGGGCGACCAGGTGCGGGTTCTCGAGCTGATCGAGGACCTTGAGCTGCAGCTCCGGGTCGATGTTGCCCAGGAACAGCATGCGCGCGTCGCGGTAGTGCGCCGGGATCTTCGGGTCGAACGTCTCGAAGCAGTTGAGCTGCGTCTCGAGCGTCTGGGCGTCGCCGAAGTGTTCGCCGTAGCGACCGCGCCAGCGGAACGTGCGGCCGCCCTTCACGACCTCGAGGCCCTCGAGGTTCACGCCCTTGGCCCGCAGGTGGTCGAGGTAGACCTCGGGGAAGTCCTCGCCGACCACGGCGACGACCTGCGTCTGGGTGAAGAGGCTGGCGCCCACGCTGAAATACGAGGCCGAGCCGCCCAGACACTCCTCACGATGGCCCGCGGGGGTCTCGAGGCTGTCCAGGGCGACGCTGCCGACTACCAGGATCGAGTTCGTCTTCGCTTGCGCGCTCACTTCGCGGTCTCCTCGGGCCACAGGTACTTGCCGAGCAAAAGGTCGAGGCGCGCCTTGGCCTCGGCCGGGATGAGGTCGTGCCGGGTCATGACCGCGCCGCCGCCCATCAGGGCGTGGTGCGCCGGCCACTCCACGGGGCCGAGGGCCACCAGGCGGCGCACGGACCCCCGGATGACGTCCTTGGCCAGGGCGACGTTGTGTTTGATCACGGCCAGCACCGCCTCGACGGTGACGTCGTCGTGGTGCTCGTGCCAGCAGTCGTAGTCCGTGGCGAGGGCGACCGTGGCGTAGGCCAGCTCCGCCTCGCGGGCCAGCTTGGCCTCGGGCAGGTTGGTCATGCCGATCACGCTGGCGCCCCAGGCGCGGTGCATGTTGCTCTCGGCGCGGGTGGAGAACGCCGGGCCCTCCATCACCACGTACGTGCCGCCGTCGTGGGTCGTGGCGCCGGCCTCGCGGGCCGACTCGAGCAGCACGCGACGCAGGTGCTCCTCGACGGGGTCGCCGAACTGGATGTGCGCCACGCAGCCGCCGCCGAAGAAGGTCGCGGGGCGGTCCTTCGTTCGGTCGATGAACTGGTCGGGGAAGACCAGGTGGCCGGGCACGATCTCCTCGCGGAGCGAGCCGACGGCGGACACGGAGATCACGTGCCGCACGCCCAGCTTCTTCATGCCCCACACGTTGGCGCGGTAGTTGACCTCGCTCGGCGTGAAGCGGTGGCCGCGGCCGTGCCGGGGCAGGAAAACACAGGTGGCGCCCTCGAGCTCGCCGACGATGTACGCGTCCGAAGGCGCGCCGAACGGGGTCTCCAGAACGACCTCGCGGACGTTCTCGATGCCCTCGATCTCGTAGAGACCGCTGCCCCCGATGACCCCCACGATGACTTCGGACATGGCTGCTCCGTTGGACAGGACTGGTTGGTCGGACCGACGCGCTCAGGCGGCGTCGGGGCGCTCGCCGAGTTGACCGCAGGCGGCGTCGATGTCGAGCCCCTTGGTGACGCGGACGGTCACGGTCAGATTGCGGTCGAGCAGGATGCGCTGGAAGGCGCGCACCCGCTCGTCGTCGGGGCGGGCGTAGGCCGTCCCGTCGAACGGGTTCCAGGGAATCAGGTTGACGCGGGCGGACAGACCGCGCAGCAGCTTCACCAGCCGCCGCGCGTCGTCGTCCGAGTCGTTCACGCCGCCGAGCAGCACGTACTCGAACGTGAGCTTGCGCCGGGGCGGCAACGGGTAGCGGCGCACGCACTCGATCAGCTCGGCGAGCGGATAGCGCTTGTTCACCGGCATCAGGCGGTCGCGGACCTCGTCCGTCGTCGCGTTCAGGCTGATGGCCAGGTTCACGGGCGCGATCTCGGCGAGGCGGTCGATCTGCGGCACGAGGCCGCTCGTGCTGATGGTGACCCGCTTGTGGGAGTACCCCGGACCCTCGGGATCACAGATGACCTGGATGCTCTGCAGGACCGCGTCGAAGTTGTGCAGGGGTTCGCCCATGCCCATGTAGACGACGTGGTCGATGCGCATGCCCGCCGGCAGCGTGCCGGGAGCGAGGAGCACCTGGTCGACGATCTCGCCGGCCGTGAGGTGGCGCGACAGACCGAGGGTGCCGGTGTAGCAGAACTTGCAGTCCATGGCGCAGCCGACCTGGCTGCTCAGGCACTGCGTGAAGACGCCCCCCGGCATGGGGATGAGCACGCTCTCGATGGCGGCGCCGTCCGAGAGGCGGAACTGCAGCTTGCGCGTGCCGTCGATGCTCTCGCGGACCTTCTCCACCACGGCGCGGCCGATGGTGTAGCCGGCCTCTTCGAGCTTGCGGCGCAGCGCCTTGGGGGCGTCCGTCATCGCGTCGAAGCTGCGCGCGCCCCGCGCGAAGATCCACTTGTGGATCTGGTCCGCCCGGTAGCGCGGCTCGCCGAGGGCGAGCAAGGCCGCGCGGAGGTCCTCGCGGGACATCTCCGTCAGGCTGCGTTCGGGCGTGGGGGGGCGGATGGACACGGCGCAGCCTCGTTCGGGGAGTGTTCGACGCGGCTCAGCGCTGGGCGCTGAACTGCTCGGTGCCGCGGAAGAACCAGGAGGTCTCGAAGGCGGCCGTCTCGGGGGCGTCGGAGCCGTGGACCGTGTTGGCCTCGATGCTCTCGGCGAAGTCGGCGCGGATCGTGCCGGGGGCGGCGTTCTTGGGGTTCGTGGCGCCCATGAGCTCGCGGTGGCGGCCGATGGCGTTCTCGCCCTCGAGCACGCTGATGACGACCGGGCCGCTCGTCATGTAGGTGACGAGGTCGTTGAAGAACGGGCGGGCGGCGTGCACGGCGTAGAAGCCCTCGGCCTCCGCGCGGCTGAGGTGGTGCAGGCGGGTCGCGATGATCTTGAGGCCGGCGTCCTCGAAGCGGGTGAAGATCTTGCCGATCAGGTTGCGGCGGACACCGTCGGGCTTGATGATGCTGAGCGTGCGCTCGATGGCCATGGGGAACTCCTTGATCAGGGGGTGGAATCGAAAGCGCGCGCATTATAGGGATTTCGGCGCCCGGGGCAAGGGTGGCCGGCATGGGGGGATGCATGAAGATTCGCGGCGTTTCCCGACGCGCGTCGACTCGGTGGGTGCTCGCGTGCGCGATGGCCGCGGCTGCCGGCTCGGCGCACGCCGAGGCGGGATTCATCCTGCGCCGCAGCGACCGCCTCGTCGCGTCTCCGCTCTCCTCGATCCTCGGCTTCGCAGCGGATCCGTACGTCGACGCCGACCGGGTCCTGACCGTTCCGGTGGTGCTGCCGCCGCTGGGCGCGCCGTTCATCCGGGCCCCCGTCTACGTGATTCAGTACGACGCCGCAGGCCGCTCGTTGCTGCTCGGCGCAGACTTCGCCGATCCGCCGCTCCACCCCTCGACCCGGGTCGAGCTGAACAGCGTCGCGAGCCCGGAGGTCGTCTCGCTCGGGGGCGGCGACCTGGTGTTCGGCGGCGCGGAGCTGATCCCCGTCGTCGGGGGCTACCGCGCGGAGCCCACGCTCTTCATGCTCGACCACGGCGGGGCGGGCCTCACCCGGCCGGCGCGGGCCGGCACCTGGCCGGGCGGCGCGGCCGCGTTCCCCTTCGGCCATGGACACGTGGCGGCCCTTCCCGATGGCCGCTTCACCACGGTCGGCGATGGGGACGGCCGCCTCTACGGGGGCGCGCCGCTCGGCGTCCTGCTCGGCGAGGGCGCCGCCATCCCCCGACTCGACGAAGGCCCGGGTCCGTGCACCGTGGTCCGCGTCGCCGAGGTCGTCGCGACCCCCCCGGACGCGTGGCTGGCCATCGCGCGGGTCGACTGCCCCGAGGGCCCCATGTGGGCCGGCGTGCGCTACGCCCCGGACGCCGACCCCCCGTTCGGGCTCCTGACCGCCGCCGACGCGCCGCCCGATGGGCCGACGGGCCATGTCTCGCTCTCGGCCGACGGCCGCGCCTTCCTCGACCTGGGCACCCGGAACGAGGTGCTGGACACGGCGTCGGGCCTGGTGATCGAAGTGACCGCCGTCGCCGGGGAGGTCTTTCCCGGCGAACCGGGGCTCGTCGACCTGCACAGCCGGCAGTACCCCGTCGGAGACGACGGGCCCGGCGTGATGCAGGTGCGCACGCGTCGCAACGACGGCCAGCCCCATGCGGCGCTCTACAGCCTGACCTCGCCGCCCGAGCGCCTGCTCGCCGCCGGCGACCCCCTCCCGGACGGGCGCGTCGCCCGGCAGTTCACCTGGGCCACCCGACTCTCGGACGGGTCGCATCTCATCTTCGCGACGTCGACCCCCATCGTCGACGAGGGCGCCGGCCTCGGGACGACGGATACGGGCGTCGGCGTGTACCTGTGGCGGCCGGGCGCCCCCCTGATCGCGCTGCTCTCGCCGGTCCAGGCCGACACGCTGCCCTCGGGCACGCCCATCACGTGGCGTCACTTCCTGCCACCCAGCCGGCTGGACGCGGTTCAGAACGACGTCGTCTGTTTCATCGCGCAGGAGGTCGCGCTGGGGGTCAACAAGGGCGAGGGGCTGTATTGCGTGACCTCGGGCGAGGGCTTCGGGGTCGGCGGGGGTCCCGGCGCGCCGCTCGCCCCGCCGGCCGTCGTGCCCGAGGTCGAGCACGGCGTTCGACTGCGCGGCCTCGAGGTCACGCAGGGGCTGCAGACGTGGCAGAACGAGATCGACCTGATCGAGGCCCGCGAGACGACCGTCCGCGCGGCCCTGGAACCCGCGGACGACTACATCGTGCCCTTTCGGGGCGTGCTGCACGGCGCTCGGGGCGGGCAGCCGCTGCCCGGCTCACCGCTTGCGCCGTCGCGTGGGGACGGACTCGTGCTGGACTCTCAGGCCGTCCAGGCCGACCGCGGGCGCGTGGACACGCCGGCCATCGAGTTCGATCTCCCCGAGTCGTGGCGAAGTGGCGAGGTCTTGCTGACCTTCGGGCCCGCCGCCGGCGAGACGCACCCGCTCGCCTGTGCGGGGCACTCCGGTCCGTTGGCCGAGAGCTGTCAGGCGCTGGCGCGGTTCGACCCGGGTCCGGAGATGCGCTTGAAGCTCGTCGCCACGCGCTGGCAGAACGGCGCGGGCGCCCACGTGCAGGACCCCGGGACCCTCCCGGCCCTCGCGCGCGGCATCGCCGCGATGGTGCCCGCTCGCGCCCTGACGACGTCCGTCGGACTGCTCGACCTCGGCCCCATCGGCCACTGCGACGTCGTGAGCGAGGCGCTCCCGAAGGTCGCCCTCTTTCGCGCGGCCGACGGCTGTGGCGCGGCCTGTCCGGACCACTACCTCGGCATCGTGCCCATGCCCGTGTGCCGGACCGCAGGCTTGGCGTACCTGGGCAAGCCGGTCGCCGCGACCCTGGAAGACACCGAGGTCGCCACCCATGAGCTCGGTCACACCCTGGGGATGGACCACGCCGCGTATTGCGGGGCCTTTGCGCTGCGCCCGCTGCAGCCTACGTTCGACTATCCGCAGCCTGGGGGCTTTGTGCCGATCTTGGGGCCCCCCACGCTGGACCCGGACCGGCAGACCTGGGGCTACGACCTGTCCACGGACCGGCCGATCGCCTGGAACCGCGCGGCCGAGCTGATGAGCTACTGCGGCCTGCCCGGCAAGTGGGTCTCCCGCACCAGCCGGAGCCGGATGCTGGCCGCGCTCACGGCCCGGGCGGCCGCCGCGCCGTTCTCCGTGAACGCGTTCTCCGCCGGGCCGGGGCTCGTGGTCGCGCTGACGCTCGGCGACGGGATGACGTCGAGCCCGCCCCTGTTCACCGACCTCGCCGAGCCCCCGGTGGAGGGCCCTTGGCGGTTTGAACTCCTCGATGCCGGCGGGATGGTCGTCGACGCGTCACCGTTTCAGCCCGATGAGGTCGCCGTAGAGGACCCGGACGCTCCGGCGCCGGTCGGCGGCGCCGTGGTCGCCTATCCGGAGACCCCCCTCGCCCGGTCCTGGCGCGTGCTGGACCCGGACGGCCAGGTCGCGCTCTCGCGGCGGGCGAGTGTGAGCGCCCCGACGCTGGCCGTCGTCGCCCCGGCGCCGGGCGCGACCATCGACGGCGCATCGCTCGAGTTGGCCTTCCTGGCCAACGACCCGGACGGCGACGACCTCACGGTCACCGTGCAGGTCCGAGGCGCCCTCGGCGACAGGTGGTCGACGATCTGGCACGGCCCGGCGACGAGCCCCCTCGCCTTGCCCCGCGCCTCGCTCCCGGCCGCCCCGGCAGCCACGCTGCGGGTCCAGGTCACGGACGGATTCTTCGTCGCGCACGCCGACGTCGAGCCGCTCACGCTGCCCGCACAGGCGCCCGTCGTCGAGGTGGTGTCGCCGCAACCCGGCACCGTCGTTTTCAGCGGCGACACGCTGGTCGCCCGGGCCAACGTCTGGGACCTCGACCGGGGCGCGGTCGCCCATCCTCGCCTGCGGTGGCGCTCGGATCGCGATGGCGACCTGGGCGTGGGCGCGGGCGCAGGCCTGCCGCTCGCAGCGGCGTCGCTCAGCGTCGGTCTGCACCGACTGACCGTCGACGTCCTCGACGAGGCGGGTGTCGTCGCCTGGCCGGAGGCCGCCGAGACGGACCTGGACGTGCGCGGCAACCCACCGGCGACCATCGTCGACCTCGGGATCGTGCTCGACGCGCCGGCTTTGGCGCTGGAACCCGGGGAGACGCTCCTCATCGCCGGGCGGCTCTACAACCGCGCAGTGTATCGCGCCGCGGTCGACGCGGTGGACATCGGCACCTCGCCCGAGCTGACCCTGGGGCGCGTGCGGGTCGATGGGGTCGACTGTGGCGTGGACGGCGCCACCGCCCGGTGCACAGGCCTCACCCTGTACGAGCACCAGGAGGTCGCGCTCGAGATCGAGGCCACTGCGGTCGAACCCGGCGAGGGGCGGCTCACGGCCCGCCTGACGACGTCCGCCGCCGACCGCACCGTG
>CAINDO010000352.1 GCA_903847385.1 uncultured Myxococcales bacterium | reverse complement strand
GGCCGCGGGCGGCGGGGCCGACTCACAGGCGAGCGTCAGGATTCCGGCGACGAGCGCCGGGCGGAGGGACCAGGGTGTCGGGGGGTTCACCGGGCAGGACAGGGCACGGCCCGGGGTCCGCGTCAATGCGGCCCGGGCTGCAGGCGCGCGGCGACCTCGGTCAGCTCGGGGTGTCCCGGCGCGCGCTTCAACCCGCGCTCGGCCGCGGCCCGAGCCGCCGAGCGTCGCCCGGCCGCCTCGAGCGCCAGGGCCTCCTCCAGGTCCAGCGTCGGCTCGTCCAGGCCGGCGGCGCGGGCGCGGGAGACGGCCGCCAGGGCGTCCTCCGGGCGCTTGGCCAGGCGCGCCGCGCGACTCAGCAGCAGGTTCAGCCGCGTGTGCATTGGCAGTCGCGCCAGCGGCTCCAGGAGCGCCGCGGCGCTCTGCGGGGCCGTGGGCAGGCGCAGCATCGCCAGGCTCACGGCGGCGCTCGGCTGCAGCGGATCCACCGCGAGGGCGCGCTGCCACGCCGCCTCCGCGCCCGCGGTGTCCCCCAGACGCTGTCGCGCGGCCCCGTGCAGGCCCCAGAGGGCGGCGTCGTCGGGCGCGCGCTTCAACACATCCGCCGTCAGCGTCGCGGCGGCGTCCGCCCCGCCGGTGTTCAGGAGCGCGCCGGCCAGCATCCGGGCGACCCCCGGGTGGGACTCCGGGGCCGAGGCGCGCAGCAGGTCCACGGCCGCCGGCACCTGCCGCACGGCCAGCAGCGACCGGGCGCGGTCCTCGGCGAAGCCCGGCTCCCGGATCCCGAGCGTCGCGGCCCGGCCGTAAGCCTCCAGCGCGCCGGCGTGGTCACCCTCGGCGGCCAGGGCCCGGCCCAGCGCCGCGAGCCCCTCCGCGTCCGGCGCCGCGCGCCGCAGCGCCTCGATGGCCGGGCGGCGGTGGGCCGCGCGCCCCAGCCGCTCCCAAAGGTGCGTGTGCGCCAGGCCCTCGAGCAGCGGGGCCTCGTTCGCGGGGAGCGGGCCGGTCAGGGCCTGGAGCGTCGTGCCCGCCGGGGGCCCGCCCGCGGCGCCTGGCCCGGGGTCGGGCTGCGGTCGCCGGCGGATCCGGTGGTCCGTGAAGCGCACGTGGGGGATGTCGCTGGTGGGCCCGCTCTGCATGTGACACGGCACGCAATCCGCCTGCGGCGCGCGCCCCGCCGGCGACGTGCACGCCCCCGGCGCGTGGCATTTCGCGCAGCCCGCGGCCCGCGGCGTCCGGGTCGCCGGGTGGTGCGGATCATGACACGTCGTGCAGACCAGGCGGCCGCCGCTCGCCTGCGCGCAGCGGCTCTCGGCCAGCCGCTGGCCGTGGCTGGCGATGGAGAACTGCTCGCTCGAGGGCCCGGCGACCGCGAAGATCACGTGGTGCTCGGCCAGCGGCGCGCGGGGGTCGCTCTGGGTCCAGGTGCGTCCGGGCCGAAGCACGGCGGCGTCCCCCTGCAGATGACACGTGCGACACAGATCGAGCTGCAGCGCCGCCGAGGCGCGCCCCGGATTGTGGATCCACGGATCGTTCGCGCCGGCGGGGGGCACCTGGCCCGCTTGCCGGGCCGCCACGTGCGCCGCGCCGTCGCCGTGGCACCGATTGCAGCCGATGCCGCCGGCGAGCGGGGGTTCGTAGCGATCGGCCGTGCCCGGCACGAGCGGGGTCAGATCGTTGTGGCAGAACAGACACGGCGCCTCGACGCCGCGCTCGAAGCGGGGCTGGTCCGGTCCGTCGTAGCCGGGGCTCAGGTCCCACTTCTCCGCCGCGGCGTACCAGGTCAGCGGCAGCTGCACCAGGCGCCCGTTCACGAGCCCGAGATACGAGCGCGTGTGATTCCCGGACCCGATGACCCAGCGCGCCTGCACGCTGCGCACCGTGGCCGCGCCGGGCAGCCGCTCGTCCTGCCATTCCAGGCCGGCGGCGTCGCGCCGGGCGCGGTAGCGCAGCCCCGTGGGCGCATGCACGATCTCCGGAGAGTCGAAGCGCTCCGGGCCGGCGGCGGGGTCCGACCCCGGTGCGATGGGCGCCAGGGAGCGGCCCATGCCCGTGCGCCCGAAGGCCTCGGCGACCTCGGGGTGGCAGTCCGCGCACTCGGCGTCCGCCACGGCGGCGCGGGCGACGCTCGCCGGTGCGCCCGGCGCGGCGGTCGGGGTCGCGGAGGGCGCAGCGACCGGCGG
>CAINDO010000351.1 GCA_903847385.1 uncultured Myxococcales bacterium | reverse complement strand
TCCGCGCCACGCTCGCCCGCGCCGGCCGCGCCTGGGTGGAGCGCACGGCGGCCGCCGACCGCGTGGCCGCCCGCCTGCTGGCCGCCCACCCGCCCGGGGAAACGAGGGAGTCATGAGCGCGCCCCTGCTCTCGCTCGCGATGATGGTCAAGAACGAGGAGGACTTCCTCGAGGACGCCCTGCGCTCGGCGATGTCGTTCTGCGACGAGCTCGTCGTGGTCGACACGGGCTCGACGGACCGCACCGTGCAGATCGCCCGGGACCTGGGCGCGCGGGTGTCGCACTTCGCCTGGTGCGACGACTTCTCGGCGGCCCGCAACGAGACGCTGCGGCAGTCCCGCGGGCGCTTCGTGGCCGTGCTGGACGCGGACGAGCGATTCCGCGGCAAGCGCCCCGCCGAGGTGCGCAGCCTGCTCGTGCCCGGGCCGGCGTTCCCCTTCGAGGGCGTGTCGCTGCCGGTGATCAACACCACGCTCGAGGGCGACGTGATCTCCACGTTCCGCAGCGTGCGCATCTTCGGCAACGACCCCTCGCGGTTGGCCTACGTGGGCCGCGTGCACAACCAGCTCCGCGCGCTGGCCGACGACGGCCCCAAGATCCAGGCGCGGCTGCACGACACGCTCGAGGTCGTCCACCTAGGCTACGACGCGCGCATCTACCGCGACCGCAAGAAGGCCGAGCGGTCGCTGCCGCTCATCGAGGCCTCGATGCGCGACGAGCCGAAGAACCTGCGCTGGCGCTACTACCTGGGGCGCGAGTACGCGCTGCTGGGGCGGCACGACGAGGCGGCGGCGCAGTTCCTGGCCGGCGTGACGATGGGCGAGACGACGCGCCTGAACGGTGGCGGCATCGACCTGCTGGCCGAGATGACCGCGGGCCTGCTCGACCTGGCGCGGCAGACGGGCGCCCACGCGGCCGAGGCGCTGGACGCGGCGCACACGTATCTGCGGCACGACGCCGGCGAGCCGGGCGTGTGGTTCGCGCTGGCCCGGCTGCTGCGGCGCGAGCGGTGCGTGCCGGACGCCCTGCGCTGTCTGGACGCCGCCGAGGCCGCGCTGCGCGTGTCCGGCGAGCGGTTCAACTACTCCACGCTGCGGCAGGCCCCCTGGCGCATCACCGAGGAGCGGGGGCACGCGCTGGTGGCCACCGACCGGCTGCGCGAGGCCGCCGAGGCCTTCGCGACGGTGCTGCGCGCCAAGCCCGACGACGACACGGGCTGGCCGGAGCTGCTGAACCTGGCCTGCGGGCTGGCGCTCGATCTGGGGCAGGCCGACCGCCTGCCGGGCCTGCTGGAGCGCCTGGTGCGGCGCGACGACACGCCCCTGGACATGGTGTTCGTGGCCTGCGAGCACGGCGCCGGCGCGAAGGCGCAGACGCGGGCGCTGCTGGAGAAGCTCGTGTCGATCTCGGCGCGGCTGGCCGCGGATCCCCGCACGGCGGGCTGGCGGGCGCGGCTCGCCTGAACGCTCGGACCGGCCTGTGATATGACGCGCGCATGCACGCTCTCACGCTCGCGTTCCTGCTGACCGCCGCCCCGGCGGCCGCCGCCCCCGCGCCGGCCTCGACCGCGCCCGCCGCCGCCGCGCCCCATCGGGGCCCCATCTCGTGGGTGGCCGACGACTACCCCGCCGCGCTCGCGGCCGCACGGCAGGCCGACAAGCCTTTGGTCATCGACCTGTGGGCGCCCTGGTGCCACAGCTGCCGATCCATGCAGCACACCGTGCTCGCCGGCGAGGGCATGGTCACGGCGGCGCCCCGGTTCGTGTGGCTGGCCATGAACACGGACACGCCCGCCGCGACGGTCACCACCTCCAAGTACCCGCAGAGCGCGTGGCCGACTTTCCTGGTGGTCGACCCGTTCACCGAGACGGTGCAGGCGCGCCACGTGGGCACCGCCTCGCCGGCGCAGTTCCGGGCGTTTCTGGACGAGGGCGAGCGCGCCTTCGTGGACGCCCGCGGCAAGGCCGGCGCGCTCGGCCCCAAGGACCCCCGGCGACACATGCGGGCCGGCGATCAGGCGGCCATGGCCGGTGACCACGCCGGCGCCGCGAAGGCCTACGCCGACGCCCTGAAGGTCGCGCCCGCCAAGTGGCCCGGCCGCGCCGCCGCGCGCGTGTCTCTGGCCGGCGAGCTCGCCGCTTCGGACAAGGCCGGCGACTGCGTCGACCTCGGCCTGAAGACGAAAGTCGCCGCCGCTGAAGGGCCGTCGGCGGCCGATTTCATCGCCATCACCACGGGCTGCGCGGAGAAGCTGCCGGACGCCGACCCGCGCAAGGCGAAGCTCCGCACGGCGGGCGCGGCCGCGCTCACGGCGATCACCGCGGACGCCAAGGCGCCGCTCTCGCCGGACGACCGCGCGGACGCCCTGAGCATGCTGCGCCAGCTTCAGGACACGCTCGGCGACCCGGCCGCCGCCCGCAAGACGGCCGAGACGGCCCGCGCGCTGCTGGACGCCGCCGTAGAGAAGGCCGACTCGCCAGCGCACGCGGCCACGTTCAACATGGCCCGCGTGGACGTGTACACGTACCTGGGCCAGGGCGAGGCGCTCGTCGCCCCGCTGCAGGCCAACGTGGACGCGCTGCCGACGGAGTACGACCCGCCCTATCGCCTGGCGCAGCTGCTCATGAAACTCGGCCGCCCGGACGACGCCCGCAAGGCCGCGGAGGCGGCCCTCGCCCGGGTGCAGGGCCCCCGCACGGCGCGGGCGCTCAAGCTGCTCATCGACGTGCACACGGCGCGCAAGGACACCGCCGCCGTCGCCGAGATCCAGGCGAAGCTCACGGCCTTCGAACAGGCCAACCCGCCGAAGAAGTAAGGGCGCTCAGGCCGGGACCGCGGGCAGCAGCTCGGACTCCAGGGCGGCCCGCATCTCGGCCTCGGCCGCGGCCCAGTGGAGCTCGGCCAGTCCCTCGGGGCGGCCCTCGTTCTGCCAGTGGGCGTAGGCGCGGTCGCGGATCTGCTCGTCCGTGGGCACGGGCAGGGCCCAGAACGACGTGCACTCGCCCGCCGCGGCGTCCCAGGGCGTGCGCCCGAAGGCGTCGATGCGGCCGTAAGCCGGCTTGCGGAAACGCAGGCAGGCGTTGCGGCGCGGGCACTCCTGGCCGGGGCAGCGGGTCAGGTCGTCCGACATGGGCGCGGGGGCCGATCAGTACCAGCGAGCCGGTCCGGCGCCATGGGGGCGGATCTTGTCCGTCTCCAGGCGCTGCGCGAGCACGCGCAGGACCAGGTTGCACTGCGTGTCCGAGGGCACCGTGAAGGCCTTGCCCATGGTGGCCTGGAGCGCCGAGAGCTCCACCTGGGACACGCCGCCGCGTTTCATCAGCTCGAGGACGGCCCAGGCCACGGCGCCGAGGCCACCGCCCAGCTTCTCCGAGGCGCGCAGCATGTTCTCGAAATCGTCCGTGGCCGGGGTGGTGCTCATGTGGGGGGCTCTCTTCGCGGGGGGGCGGGCGGGCGCGCCGGGGCGCTGCCCGTCGTTCAGTGAAACTTCCAGTCGGCGCTGAGCAACGCGAAGGGCGCGAGGAGCGCGGCGGGGTCGAAGTCGACGGCCAGAACGTACTCGGTCCCGGGCGCGGGACCAAGGGTGCGGCGTACGGAAAAGCCCAGACCCGCGCTGGCGGTGTACCGGAGGCCGCAGTCGGCGGAGCAGGCGGAGTCGGTCAGCACCATCGCGGCCCCGAAGCGCGCGCCGCCCCCGAAGAAGGGTGTGGCCTCGCCGTCGTCGAACGAGGCGCCGCCGAGCACCTCGAAGCCGAGCCGGGGGCCGTTCAGAGGGACCTCGACCATCAAGCCGCCGGCGGGCGCGACCGTGTCGAAGGCCGCCGTGGAGAGGTCGAACATGGGGCCGACGAGCGTGTGCCTCGGGCGGCCGAACAAGAACGGCGCGGAGAGCCCCGCCGCCAGCCGCGTGTCGCCGGCGCCGCCCTGGCCCCCCAGCCGGAACCGCGGGCTCGTCTCGGCGCTGTAGCCGGCGCGGCGCGCCTCGGCGAGGTCCCGGCCCGACCCGTCGCGCTGCAGGTCCGCCTCGCCGCAGAAACCCCGGGAGTGCGACTGCGTGCGGAGCGCGCCGTCGGCGTCCAGACCGCAGCCGATCTCGGGATCCACGAGGAGCAGGGCCGCCGCGCCGTCGAGATCGAGCAGGCGGTCGGCGTCGATGGGCGCGCCGTGAGCCTCGCCGGCGCAGCGCCAGCGCCCGTCGGCCGGTCGCGCGCAGACCGTGGCCAGCTCGACGACGACGTCCGCGGCGTCGTCGACGCGCGGATATTTCAATGATTCCAGCGGGATGGGCCACGTGGGGCCGCTGCCGAAACCCGTGCTCGGGTGGGGCAGGGGCGCGCATTGCAGGGCCCCCGTCGCAGTCCGCCCGCAGGCGATGAGACCGGAGTGCCTCAGGTCCACCACCCCGCTCAGGCCGGGCACGCGGTCGTCCAAAGGCCGCTCGGCGAAGTCGCTCAGGCAGCGCACGCCGCCGTCGGCCTCGACCACACACACGTAGCGGTCGGCGACGCTCAGGCGCCGCACGCCCGACACGCCGGGCAGCGGGGCCGGCGGGGTGTTCGCCTCGCCGAGACAGAACACGTGCCCGTCGGCGGTCAGGGCGCAGGTCCGGTGGGTGTCCGCGCCGAGCTGCACGGCGGGCGGCAGGCCGGCCACGGGCGCCGGCGCCGCGCTCGACGAGCCGCAGCGGACCTCGCCCCCGCGCCGCAAACCGCAGACGCCGTGCGCGCCCACGGCGACCTCCACGTAGTCCGTCGCGTCGTCCAGCGCGCGCATCTCCGGGCCGAACGTGCGGCCCCAACACAGGAGCCGGCCCGGCGCGCGCAGGGCGCAGAAGCCGGCGTCGCCCTCGGCGAACACGACGGGCCGGGGGGCGAGGCCCGGGGCGGCCGGCAGGGGCGCGCCCAGCTCCGGCCGTGCCCCGCAGGCGGCGTTCATCAGGGTGAGCGCGAGGGTCAGGGCCAGCGGTGCGCGCGATGCTCCCATGCACAACCCATATCACGCCGCCGCGCCGAGCGACTGTGACCTCGAGGACCCGGTGTGCACAGCGCGCCAACGCCCGAATGGGACGCGCAGAGCGCAGTTTCGGCCCGAAAGGGGCGCTTCGGGCCTGGTCCGGATCTTGCGAAGGGTGTGTCCGAACGCATCTCGCCCGTCGGAGAGCCCATGACCCCGCGCCGCCTCGCCCTGACCTCCCTGTGCCTGACCCTGATGGCCTGCGCCAGCGCCGCGCCCGTGGAGACGCCCGAGGCCGGGGCCCCCGGCACGGGCGCCAGCGGCCCCCAGAAGCTCATCGACGGCGAGTTCACGAACGAGCACCCCGAGGTCGGCCTGATGTCGATGAACGGCTCGGCCTGCACGGGCACGCTGATCCGGCCGAACGTCGTGCTCACGGCGGCGCACTGCGTCGAGTATCAGACCTTCGACGACCGCAGCTTCGGCCAGTTCGTGATCGACGGCGGCCAACAGTTCGACATGGACGCCGCGCGCTCCTTCGCGCAGGCGCCGGGTGAAGCGGACGTCGCGCTGGTGCGGCTCTCGCAGGCCGTGCCCGGCAACGTGGCGCAGCCGGCCAGCGTGGCCGCGCAGCCGCCCGGGGCGGGCTCGCCGGCCCTGATCTACGGCTACGGCTGCGGCGACCGGAACAACCTGCAGGACAACCACCAGGGCCAGAAGCAGCGCTTCTCCTTCACCGTGGGTCAGGGCACGGTGAACCTGTGCCCGGGCGACTCCGGCGGCCCCACGTTCGTGGGCGCCACGAGCCAGATCTTCCACGTCAACAGCGCCTACAACACCGTCGACGGCAGCGACATCTTCGGCGATCCGGTGGCCCTGGGCGGCCAGGTGAACGCCATCGCCGACGCCTGGGCCGGCGGCCAGGCCGCGCCCGGCGCGGATGGCGGCAACAACGGCAACAACGGCGCGAACCCCCAGCCGGCGCCCGACGACCCGAACCAGGGCAACGACCCCAACGGTGGCGTGGCGCCCGAGGGCCAGGATCCCGGCCAGGGCCAGGACCAGAACTGCCCCGACGCCGACCAGGACGGCTGGTGTGACGACCCGAACGCGGGCGGCCAGGACCCCGGCCAGGGCCAGGACCAGGGCCAGAACTGCCCGGACGCCGACCAGGACGGTTGGTGCGACGACCCGAACGCGGGCGGCCAGGACCAGGGCCAGGACCCGGGCCAGGGCCAGGACCAGGGCTGCGTGGACAACGACTTCGACGGCTGGTGCGACGACCCGAACGCGGGGGGCCAGGATCCCAATCAGGGCCAGGACCAGGGCTGCGTGGACAACGACTTCGACGGCTGGTGCGACGACCCGAACGCCGGCGGCCAGGACCAGGGCCAGGGCCAGGACCAGGGCTGCGTGGACAACGACTTCGACGGCTGGTGCGACGACCCGAACGCGGGCGGCCAGGACCAGGGCCAGGACCCCGGCCACGGCGCCGAGTGCGGCGCGGACGCCGACTGCGGCGACGGCGGCTTCTGCGACTTCGGCTACTGCTGCTGGTGACCGCGCGACCCGGACGTGCTCCGGGTTCGCCCAGATCAATCCCGCAGGGCGCGCCCTTGCCTTGATGTTCCCCGGGGGCGGATGCTGCCGACGTGCCGCGGCGGTTCGCGGCCTTCGCTCAGAACGGGGAACCCATGAAGACCACGCACCGCGCCGACGCCCGTCGGCTCACCTCCGCTGCCGCCCTGCTGACCTCGCTGCTCTTCGCCTCGGCGGCGGGCGCCCAGGAGCCCCCGGCCCCGGATGCCCCCTGCGGCTCGAACGCCGACTGTGGCTCCTTCGAAGGCTGCCTGGACGGCTTCTGCACGGCGCTCATGCCCACGGATATGAGCTGCGTCGCCGACACGGACTGTCCGGACGCCGGCTCGGTCTGCGTCGACGCCATGTGCTGGGCGCCGGACGGCGGCGGCACGGGCGTGGAGCCGCAGCCGGCCCAGGTCTGTGAGCAGGACGCGGACTGCCCCAACGCCGACCTGTGCATCGACGGCTACTGCAGCAGCGGTGACCCGCCGCCGGACGCGGGCGACTGCGCCGAGGACGCCGACTGCGGCGAGGGCGAGATGTGCGTGGCGTGCTTCTGCATGCCCACCGAGGGCACGTGCCGCGCGGACGCGGACTGCCCCGACGGCCAGGTCTGCGATCTCGTCTCCGTCGGCTCGGCGGGCGGCTCCTCCGGCGGCGACGACATCCCCGCGCCGGTCTGCGAGGGCGAGTACGGCTTCTGCTCCGTGGACTTCACCCAGGTCACGCCGGATCCCCGCTGCGATGCGTTCTGTGAGCTGGCGACCTCGTGCGGCGGCGACACGTCCGTGTCCAGCGACGACGGGGCGTCCGGCGAGTCCAGCGGGGGGGCGGGCACCGAGTCCGCCGAGCAGCCCCAGTCCGCGGACGCCGCCGAGTGCATCGGCTTCTGCAGCTACCTGCTGACGGATCCGGAGGCCGCGGCCGAGATGGAGGCGTTCCTGACCTGCGTGGACGCCAACGCCGTCGCCGGCTGCGACGCCATCGCCGACGCGTGCGGCGGCGAAGCCGAGGCCCTGGGCGAGGCCGCCCGGGACGTGCCGGCCGGCGCCGTCGCGGTGGACGACGATGGCACGGGCGGCGCCACGGGCGGCGGCGCCGAGGCCGAGTCGGCCTCCGTCGGTGACCTGTTCGGCAACGCCTTCGGCGACGACTCGGCCAACGGCGATGGCGCCGATGGCGGCGTGGGCGACGGCGAGGCGGCCGCGGACGGCGCCGGCACCGAGGACGACACGGGCTGCACCATCGGGCACGCCCCCACGCCCGGCGTCGCCGGCCTGTTCCTGCTCGCGCTCGCCGGGCTGCGCATCGGCCGTCGTCGCCGCTGACGCTCGCGCGACAGGCAATCGTCACACGGGGACCTTTGCATCCCGGGCGGTTTTGGTGTCGACTCCGGCTGCCCGACTCCAACCACGCCTACGGAATGCCATGAAGCAGCGCGCGCTCCCCCTGGTTCTGTCCCTGATGGCCACGAATGCGCTGGCCCAGGATCTGCCCACGCCGTTCCCCGCGGGCGCCCCCGCCCCGGAGCCGGCCGTGCCCTCACCGCTCGCGGCGGAGCCCGTGGCCACGCCCGCGGCC
>CAINDO010000350.1 GCA_903847385.1 uncultured Myxococcales bacterium | reverse complement strand
GGCGGGTGGCGGCGCGGCGTCCGTCGGGACCACCGTGCCGCCGTTCGCGGCGTCCGTGTCCGCGTCGCGGCGCAGGCCGTCGGCGTCTTCCAGGCCCACCTGCGCGGGGGGCAGCTCGATGTCGCCGATCACCAGGCTGCAGCCCGGTGCGGCCGTCAGGGCGACGAGCGCGGCCGCTCGCCGGAGAGACACCGACCTCACGTCGCGCGCTCCGCCTGCCATTGGAGGAGGGCCTCCGGTTTGAACGCGCCCGGCAGCAGCGCCGCCAGGCTGAACGTGCGGCGCGCGCCGGCCGGGTTGACCAGGTAGATGGGCAGGTCGTCGGCGAACTCGGCCATGGCCTGCCGGCACATGCCGCAGGGCGTCGCGGGCTCGGGCATGTCCGTGGCGATGGCGATGGCCACGAAGCGCCGGCGGCCGTCGCTGACGGCCTTCAACAGCGCCGTCCGCTCCGCGCAGACCGTGAGGCCGTAGCTGGCGTTCTCCACGTTGCATCCGGTCACGACGGTGCCGTCGTCACACAGCAACGCGGCCCCGACCTGGAAGCGGCTGTAGGGCGCCCACGCGCGTTGGCGGGCATCGACCGCGGCGGCGCTCAGGGCGGCGATGCGGGCCTCGTCGAGCTCGGTCTCCGGACCGCCCATGTCGCTCACGCGGTCGTCGCCAGCGCCCCCCGGCCCCGCTTCGCGGGGACTGCCCCCCCCAGGGGGCACGGTCGCCGCGCTCACGCCGCGACCTCGGCGGCCATGCGGGGCAGGGCGGCGGCGAGCAGGCCGACGAAGGCGGCGCGGGCCTGGAGCGCGGTCTCCTTGACCTCGTCGTGCGAGAGCTCGCCGGCGCCGAGGCCGGCGGCCAGGTTGGTCACGCAGGAGATGCCGGCCATGCGCAGGCCGCAGTGGCGCCCGGCGATGACCTCGACCACGGTGGACATGCCGACGGCGTCGCCGCCCAGCACGCGCAGCATCCGGATCTCGGCGGGGGTCTCGTAGCTCGGCCCGGCGAGGCCGACGTAGACGCCCTCGTGCAGGCGGACGCCCTGCGCCGCGCCGAGCTCGCGCAGGATCTCCCGGAAGCGCGGGTCGTAGGCGGTGCTCATGTCCGGGAACCGGGGCCCGAGGCGCGCGTCGTTGGGGCCGCGCAGGGGGTTGTAGCCGGACAGGTTGATGTGGTCGGTGATGGTCATCAGGTCGCCGGGGCGCATGCCGTCACGGATGCCGCCGGCGGCGTTCGTGAGCATGAGCGCCTTCACGCCCCACAGCCGCAGGGCGCGAACGGCGCGCACCACGGCGTCCGGCTCGTGGCCCTCGTACAGGTGGGCGCGCCCCGCGAGGGCGGCCACGGGCGTGTCGCCGATGCGACCGACGACGAGCTTGCCGGCGTGACCCTCGACCCCCACGGGCGGGAAGCCGGGGATGTCGGCGTACCCGGCGCTCACGGCGTCGGCGAGGCCATCGGCGAAGTCGCCGAGCCCGCTGCCGAGCACCACGGCGACGGCGGGGGCCGGGCCGAAGTGCGCGGTCAGGTGGCGGGCGGCGAGGAGGGCGGTTTCGTAAGCTCCGGCGTGCATCGGCGGGACTGTAGCACAGGCACCCGGGCCGCGCGCACTCCCTGGTCCGCGGGAAGTCGGCGACGCCGACCGACCACTCAAGTCTTGCTGCGAAATGATCGCTATTCGAATCCATTCATGGACAGCCTGGGAGGACATTCATGGGCAACCGTTGGCTCAGCTGCGCAGTCGGACTCCTGGCTTCGGCCTGCGTCGCGGATTCCCGCTCGGCGAGCGACGACGTGGACGTTG
Organism: uncultured Myxococcales bacterium; assembly: GCA_903847385.1. Taxonomy (GTDB): domain Bacteria; phylum Myxococcota_A; class Bradymonadia; order UBA7976; family UBA1532; genus CAINDO01. The sequence goes on along the minus strand of CAINDO010000350.1, from coordinate 243 downwards.
ACGTGGGACCACGGGACGCGCAGCCGCCGACGGCGCCCGACGCGAGGACGGTGACCCTGGACGGGACGCCGAGCCTGCCCCGGATGGACGCCGCGGGCGAGGCGCGGGACGCAGTGGTGGCACCGGATTCGGCTGTGCCGATCGAGCCCGACGCCGGGCTGGCCGACGCGACACAGCCCGCGCCCGACGCCGTGCCGGCCCTGCCCGACGAGGCGTTGCCGGACGCCGCGCCGCCCCCGCCGG
>CAINDO010000349.1 GCA_903847385.1 uncultured Myxococcales bacterium | reverse complement strand
CCGCGCCCGCCAGCGCCGCTGCCGTCGCCAGCGCCCCACAGACCGCCCCCGCGCCCCCCGGCGTCGGCGCCCGGCCCAACCTGATCGACGCCGACGCACCCGGAAGCCCCGCCGCCGCGCCCGGGCGTCACGCCGCCGACGACGGCGGCGAGCTCATCGACGTGGACGTGAACCAGCGCAAGCCCGAGCGCCGCCCCGCCGCGCCGGCCACGAAGGCGCCCGTGGAGTTGCTGGAGTAGGCGCGCTCAGCGGCGACCGGCGATGAACTCGACCTTCAGGTCGCGCGGCCGCGCCCCGTAGAGGGCGTAGCGGCGGATGGCGGCGCGGTCGTGCTCCGTCAGCCCGATGAACACGGCGCCCACGCGGCGGGGGCCCTTTTCGGGCACCTCGACGCGCACCACCCGCACGCGCAGTCGCGTGGACTCCAGGCCGATCTGCGCGAAGAGCTCGGGGCACTGCAGGAGCACGATCTCGCCGAAGCGCATGACCCGGTTCGTCGTGAAGGCGATGCCGCCCTCGCTCACGTCCAGGCCCGTGCCGCCGGGCAGCGGGTCGAGCGTGGCGTTCAGGATCGGCCCCCGGTGGAACAACCGCCGGTCCTTGCCGCGCTGGGGCCCCGTGGTGACCGGTATGTTCCCCCGGAAGATGGCCGCCACCTTGGTCAGCATCAGCGCCGGGTCGAAGGGTTTGACCAGGTAGTCCACGGCCCCGAGCCGCAGCGCCCGCTCGATGTCCAGCGACGCGCTCATCGCGGTGAGCATGATCACCGGCGTCGCCGCGGCCCGCTGCAGGTGGCGCAGCTGCTCCAGGAACGCGAAGCCATCCCAGCCGGGCATGCGGATGTCGAGCAGGATGAGATCCGGCGACTGCGTGCCCAACATGCGGAACGCCGCCTCGCCGCTCTCGGCCTCCAGCGTGTCGTAACCGGCCTGCTTCAGGTTGTATGCGATGAGCCGCCGCAGGTTGGGCGCGTCCTCGACGGTCATCACGAGCTTGCGGCGGTCGGTCACGTCCGGAGACTAACAAAACCGAAGGGTGCGGCGCGAGTCGGGGGCACCCGCGCGCCCCCCGTGCCGGGTCACGGCCCGACGCGCACCTGACCGAGCGGCGAGTTGCCCTCGTAGCCCAGGTCGGTCAAACACGCCTCGCCGTCGCGGGCGGGCTCGTCGAAGCAGGGGCCGGCGCCGAGGTCGACGCACATGGAGGCCGGATCGAGGCCCCAGGGGGCGTCCGGGTCGTCGCGGAAGAGCGGGTCCGGGTTCTCCCAGAACGGCCCCGACGGGAAACCGGCGCCCATCTGATAGACCTGCCGCACGCCGCGGAAACAGGCGGCGGTGCGGTTCGCCGTCTGCCCGAACAGCGCCCAGACGGGCACGTTGGTCACGTCGGCGACGACCAGGTTGTCGAGCAGGACGACCCCGGCGACGTTCCCGAGGAGCAGTACGGCGCTGGTGAAGTTCGGCGCCTGCTGGTTGTTGTTGCCGCGCCCCAGGTTCTGGCCGTCGATGACGGCGAAGGTCGCCTGCCGCACGACGTTCTCGGGGCCGCCGTCCGTCACGAGCAGGCCGATGGCGTAGCCCTCGCTGTGGACGTCGTGCACGAGCACGTTGGTCAGCTCGAAGCCCGGGCTGCGGGCGATGTCCAGGGCGATGGCTTCCGTGGCCTGGCCGCCGGTGCGGTCGCGGTTGGTGCCGGGCAGGCCGGGCTGGGTCGGAGCCACACGGCCCGCGTGCACGTCCCGGACGTGCGCGTCGTGCAGGCGGAACCCCGGCGAGTCCTGCACGGAGAGGGCGCAGCCGACGCCGCCGTCGCCCCCCGGCACGATGATGTGGGGCGGCCCGCCGGGCCCGCCCTGCACCCCCGCCACGCTCAGGCCGTCGATGGTGACGTCTTCGGATTGCAGCACCCGCACGGCCACGTAGGCGCCGCCCGGTTCGCCGAACCGAACCGACGTGGCCGGCAGGCCCGGCTCGCCGACGAGGTCCGAGGGCGGGTCCTCGGGCCCCGGCGCGCACAGGACCTCGAGGTCGCTGAGCGTGGCCTGGGGGCTGTCGATGACGACGATCTGCCCCAGGTTGGTCATGGCCTTGCACGTGGGGTAGCGGCGACCGGCGATGACCGCGTTGGGCTGCCCGTGCACGTAGGTCAGCGGGAATCCCTCGTAGGTGTTCGTCTCGTCGACCTCGTTGTCCAGGCTCTCCGCGTCGGCGAACCCGATCCCGAAGGCGCGCCCCGAGCTGGCCAGGTCGCGGGGCACCATGAAGGGCTCCGTGGGGCCGCCGGTGCCGCCCGCGAGCGTGCGGATGACGTTGTGCTGCAACACGTTGCCGGTGCTGCCCCCCACGAACTCGACACCGGCCGCGCGCCCGCCGGGGCCGCCGTTGCCGTGCGCCAGTCCCCCCGGGCCGCCGGTGCCGCCGACCACGTCCACCAGGTCGTTGTCCGAGATGACGTTCGCGTCCGAGTCGCGCAAACGGATCGCCGCGGCGTGGCCGCCCCGGCCGCCCGCCGTGAGCAGGGCGATGGTCGAGGCCTCGAAGGCGCCCTGCGCGCCCGTGCCGCCCCGGATCCCGCCGACCCGGTTCCCGAAAACACGCGCGCCGGACGTGCCGAGCAGCAGGATGCCCGCCCCCTCCGCACCGGGCGTGGACACGGCGGCGTCGTCCCCCGCGCGGCCCGTGGCGCCCGTGAAGCCGCCGATGGTGTTGTTGGAGACGATCGAGCCGTCGCAGTCGACGAGCACCATGCGCCCCAGGTTGGTGGGGTTGCGCGGCGTGTCCAGGCGGTACCCGCTCCAGTCGACCGCGTGGCCGTAACAGTAGAGAATCGGCTCGCGCTCGTAGGTGTTCGTCGTGTCGATGTCGTTGCCGAGGGCCGGCTCGTCCGGTCGCAGGTCGGCGAAGAGGTCCACGGGCGGCGTGGCGGCGTCGGCCACGAAGGGGTGGAAATACACGCCGAACCCCTCGGCGTCCGGGCCCGGCTCGCCCGTGGTGCCACCGGGGGTGCCGCCCATGCCCGCGGCGCCGCCCCGACCGCCCGTGACCCCGCTGATCGCGTTGTTGCGCAGCCGGTGACCGCCGCCCTCGACGCGGATGCCCGCCCCCAGACCGCCCCCGCCGCCGTTGCCGTCCGCGGCGCGCATGCGCTCGTTGTCCGAGGCGTCCGGGGGCGCGGGGTCGGAGGGGATGCCGCCTTGACCGGCGCCGCCGTCGCCCCCGGCGATGCGCGAGATGCGATTGCCCGAGAGCAGGAAGTTCCCGCCCTCGTTGGCCAGGTGGATGCCGTAGGCCGCGCCGCCCAGACCGCCCAGGCTCCCGCCGTTGCAGGACTCCCGCGAGGGCACAGTGCCCGCGCCGCCGGTGATCGCATCGATGCGGTTGTCCACCAGGCGGCTGCCGGTCGCGCCGCCCTCGAGCATCACGCCGGCGGCGGGCGAGCCGTGCGCCCACTGGCAGCCGCGTTGCTGGTCGAAGGGCGGAACGGGGGGCGTGTGCCCGGTGACGCCGGTGATCTCGTTGTCGTAAAGCAGGTGGCCCGCCCCGGCGGTGATGCGGATGCCCGCGAGGGGCCCGCCGGGTTCGTCCGGATCGGCCTCGGGCCCCACGTTCAGCACCAGCGTGGACACCACGGCGCAGGCCTCGGGGCAGGTCAGGTGGATGCCCACGGGCCCGCCGCCGGCGTCCACGGTCAGGTCCTGCACGCGGGTGAACCGGCCCGAGATGGTCACGCGGCCGTCGATCTGGGTCAGGTCCCGGCCCGCGCCGCGCACGGACAGGAAACTCGCCGAGAGGTCGAGATCGCCGCTGAAGTGACCGGGGCCCAGATCGATCACCGACACGTGCCGCGGCGGGATCACACTCGCCGCGCGGCGGTTGGCCTCGGCGAGGCTCGCCAGCGGGGCGTTGGCCGTGCCCGCGGCCGCGTCGTCGCCGTTGCGGCGCACGTACAGGACCTCGCCGGACACCTCGGTGTCGCAGCCCTCGGCGGGCGTCGCGTCGTAGAAGCCGGCGTCGCAGCGCGTGACGACGCAGGCGCCCTCGATGCACACGCCGCGGCCGTTCACGGTCGGATCACACGAACGGCCGCAGACGCCGCAGTGGTTCGCGTCCGTCTGCAGGTCGAAGCCCTCGTCGATCTCGCCGTCGCAGTCGTCGTCCTCGCCGTTGCAGAGCTCGGGCGAGTTCGCGAAGTGGGCGGGCGGACACACCGGCGTGTCCTCCCCGGCGCAGGTCCAGACCGAGGGCCCGCAGGTCGACGGATCGGGCGGTTCGCAGGGCATGCCCAGGTGATCGAAGTCGTCGGCGACGCCGTCGCAGTCGTCGTCCAGGCCGTTGCAGATCTCGTCGGCGGGGGCGCAGGCGTCGGGGGGCAGGGCGTCGGGCGGGGGACTCGCGGCGTCGGGCGGCACGACGCCGGCGTCGGGAACGACAACCGCGGCGTCGGGAACGACAATCGCGGCGTCGGGAACGACAATCGCGGCGTCGGGAACGACCATCGCGGCGTCGGGGAGGATGACCGTCGCGTCGGGCGGCAGAACCACCGCGGCGTCGGGCGGAAGGACAATCGCCGCGTCCGGGAGCACAACCGCCGCGTCCGGAAGGACAGTCGCCGCATCCGGAACGACAACCGCGGCGTCCGGAACGACCACCGCCGCGTCCGCCGGAGGCGCCACGCGGCCGTCACCGCTCGACCGGGCGTCGGTCGTGGGTGTGATGGCGGCGTCCGTGTCCTCGCCGGCGACGCACTTCGTATCTACGCAGACCTGCCCGGGGTCGCAGTCGGCGTTCGCGGTGCAGGGCGGCAGCGCGGGGAACTCGCCGCACGCGAGCGCGCCGAGGCCGATGCCGACGAGCGCCACGAGGCGGCCCAGGGTGGCGGGCCTCAAAACGCGAACCCGAGGACGCCGGCGCCCAGACCGAGCGCGGCCGCGAGCCCGAAGCCGATGCCCGCGCCGAGCTGACCCGTCTCGTAGGTGTCCTGCAGTCGGTCGTGTTTGCGCGTCTCGGCGGGCGAGAGTTTGTCGGCCGCGCTCTTCGCGTCCGAGGCGCGCACGGCGAACACGATGCCCACGATGGCGGCGGCGCCGGCCCCGGCGGCCAGCCCCCAAACGCCCAGCTCACGCGCGCCGAGGCCGTCGGGGCTCTCGGAAGACCGCTCGACCGGGGCCTCCGCGACCAGATCCGGCCGGGCGGGCTCGGCAGACGCGGGCGCCGGCGCGGCCTCGCGCTCCAGCACGGCGAGCACCCGCTCCACGTCCGCGCGGTCCGTCGCCTGGGGGGCGACCGCGAGGTAGCGCCGATAGGCGACGACCGCCCCGGGCACGTCCCCGGCGCGCTCCAGGCTGCGGGCCAGGTTGTAGGCCAGCTTGGCCGAGTCCGGCGCCAGCGCCTGCGCGACCTTGAACTCGCGGGCGGCCCCGGCGTAGTCGCCGCGCAGGTACATCTCGATGCCCGTGCGGTAGCGCTGCGTGGCCAGGGGCGGGGCGCCGGGCTCCAGCTCGCGGGGGGCCGCCGAGGCGGACGCGGACGCGGGGCCGGTCTGCGCGGCGGCCGGCGAGGCGGCGCAGAACGTCAGCGCGAGGGCGGCCCGGCGGGCGATGGGAGACGTGAGGCGCATCCGCCGGAGTATCCCGGTTCCGGTCCGCGGCCGAAAGGCCCACGGCGCCCGCCGCGCAAGCCCGTGGCGCGGGGAGGGCGGATCGGGTACGAAACCGCCCATGTCCGAACTGTCCGCGTTCCGGCGCGACCTGCGCAAGCTGCCCAACCTGATCACGCTCTCCCGCGTGGTGCTCGTGTGTGTCGCCATCTTCTTCTACTTCAAGGTGCACCCCGGCCTGGGCCTGGTGGTGGGCACCGTGGCGGGCCTCACGGATCTCGCCGACGGCTGGGTCGCGCGCCGCACGGGCCAGGTCTCGCGCCTCGGCGAGGTCCTCGACCAGTTCTCCGACCTGGTCTTCGAGGCCTGGGTGCTCTTCCTGGCCACGGGGCGCGAGGACGGCTACCCCTCGGCCATCCTGCTCGCCTACCTGCTGCGCGAGTTCTGGGTGGTCACCATCCGGCGCTTCATGGCCGAGTACCGCATCAACATCGCCAGCAACTTCCTGGGCAAGCTGAAGACGAACTTCCTGATGTACGCCTGCATCCCGGCCTTCGGGGCCTTCGCCGGCGTGATGGGGCCGCTCAACGAGTTCGCCTGGTACCTGGGCCTCTTCGGCATAAGCCTGGGCATCCTGTTCGGCTACATCGCCGCGTGGGACTACACCAAGCAGTTCGTGCGCGGCTACGACGAGGTGATCCGATGAGCGCACGCGGCAACCGCGGGGGGGCACCCCAATGAGCGTCTCGCGCGTGTGGGAGCGCCTCGAGGCCCTGGTCGCCGCCCGGTTCGCGGCGGAGACGCACGTGCGCGACAGCGCCCACGATCTGGCCCACGTGCTGCGGGTGGCCGGCCACGCACGGGTCATCGGCGAGGCCGAGGGCGCGGACGTGGAGGTCTGCGTGGCCGCGGCCTGGCTGCACGACCTGGTGTACCTGCCCAAGAACCACCCGGACGCTTCGGAGACGGCGGCCCGGGCGGCGGCGCTCATCCCCGAGCTGGCCCTGGAGGCGGACGCCGGCCTGGACGACCGCGTGGGCGAGATCCAGACGGCCGTGGCCGAGCACAGCTTCTCGCGCGGCCTGCGCGCCTCGACGCTGGAGTCGGCGGTGTTGCAGGACGCCGACCGCCTGGACGCCATCGGCGCCATCGGCATCGCGCGCTGTTTCGCGACGGGCGGCAGCTTCGGGGGCGCGCTCTGGCACGCGGACGACCCCTTCGCCAAGGGCGGCCGCGCGCTGGACGACAAGGCCTTCAGCCTGGACCACTTCGAGCGCAAGCTCCTGCGCCTGGCGCCGGAGATGAACACCGCGGCGGGGCGCGCGATGGCGGCCGTGCGCGAGGAGACGATGGCGGCGTTCCTCTCGGCCCTGCGGAGCGAGCTGCGCGGTGTCTGAGGCCGGGCGCCCGCTCGACCACCCCACCGCAGAGCGGCCCTACCGGGTCTATCTGGCGTTGACGAACCACTGCAACCGGGCCTGCCCCTGGTGCTCGACCTGCAGCGGCCCCGCCGGCGCGACCTACCTGGCCCCCGAGGCCGTGGCCGCGCACCTGCCCCCGGGGGCGGCGTTCGAGCTGCAGCTCGAGGGCGGCGAGCCCACGGTGCACCCGCGGTTCTGGGACTTCGTCGAGGCGGCGCGGGCGAACCCGCTGTGCCGGCGTTTGGTGCTGTGCACGAACGGCGTGCGCCTGCCGCGGCGGCCCGAGGCCCTGCGCGCCTTCGTCGAGCGGCTGGGCACACCGCTGACGCTCAAGCTCTCCGTGAACCACCACCTGCTCGAACACGATCCGGGCCTGCTCGACCTGTGCGTGGCGCTGCAGGGCCTCTGCGCGGAATCGGGAGACGACGCGCGCCTGCTCGTGCTCAACGTGCGCCGCCGGGCCGGCGAGGCCGACGACGACGCCGCGGTGGTCGCCGCCGTGGCCGAGCGGGGGCTCTTGCCCCACGCCAACGTGTTCTTTCTGCAGCGCTACGGCTTCGCCGCCGACCGCCCCGAGTGGGCGCATTGGGGCGAGCCCTTCGCCGTGGCCGACCGCTTCGTGCTGGTGAACCCCGATGGCAGCGCCCACGGCACGGACCTCGTGGGGCGCTCCGAGGCCATGCGCGCGCTTGCCTGACCCGGGCGATTCGCGCATTGTCCCGAGCCGCCATGGACAGTCAGCCCGAGAACGACACCCCCGATGCGCTCGACGCCCTGAGCCTGCCGGCCCTGCTGGCGCTCTCGCGCGAGCCCCTGCCCACCCACAAGGCCACCCTGCGCGTCGCGGTGATCGGCCACTTCACCACGGACTTCGTGGTGCGGCTGATGCGGCTGTACCTGAGCCGTCTGGGTGTCACGCCCGAGGTCTTCGAGGCGCCCTACGGCACCGCGGAGGCCATGGTCTACGACGCCGGCTCGGAGCTGTACGCCTTCCGGCCGCAGGTGGTGGTGCTGCTGCCCTCGCCCGAGGCGGCGATGCGCGGCGGCGTGCCCCCGGTGCTGACCTCGCCGGACGAGGCCGCCGGCCTCGCGGACGAGCGCCTCGGCCGCTTCCAGGGCCTGTGGACGGCCCTGCGGCGAAACGGCGAGGCGACGATCCTGCAGGCGAACCTGCCCCTGCCGGATGCGCGGCCGCTCGGCGAGCTGGAGGCCACGCTGCCCGGCGGCGCCGTGGCCTTCGTGCGGCGGTTCAACCAGCGCCTCGTCGAGCTCGCCCCGCCCGGGGTGCAGGTCTTCGATCTGGAGTGGCACGCGGCGGCCTTCGGGCTCTCGCGGGCCTACGACCCACGCGGGCAGCACCTGCACAAGATCCCGTTCTCGTTCGAGTTTCTGCGCCGGGTCGCCCGCGCGCTGGCGGCGCGTCTGGCCCCGTTGGCCGGCCGGGGCCGCAAGTGCCTGGTGCTCGATCTGGACGACACCCTCTGGGGCGGCGTCGTGGGCGAGGACGGCGTCGAGGGCGTGCGCATCGGCACGGGCGACCCGGAGGCCGAGGCCTTCACGGCGTTCCAGCGGTACGTGAAGCGCCTGCGCGAGCGGGGCATCCTGCTGGCCGTGTGCAGCAAGAACGACGACGCCCTGGCCCGCCGCGTGTTCGAGGAGCGCGCGGACATGGTGCTGAAGCTCTCGGACATCGCCAGCTTCGTGGCCAACTGGGAGGACAAGGCCAGCAACCTGCGCCGCATCGCCAGCGAGCTGAGCATCGGCACGGACGCCCTGGTCTTCTTCGACGACAACCCGCGCGAGCGCCATCTGGTGCGCCAGCGGATGCCCGAGGTCGCCGTGATCGAGGTCCCCATCGACTCGACGGACTACGTGCGCGCCCTGGACGCCGGGCCCTGGTTCGAGGCCATCGCCGTGAACGCCGAGGACGCCGCCCGCACGGACTTCTTCGTGCAGTCCCGCGCCCGCAACGAGGCCGAGTCCGCGCACGCCGACTACGACAGCTACCTGCGCAGCCTGGGCCTGGAGGCCGTCGTCGCGCCCTTCGAGGAGCCCGCCGTCGCCCGCGTGGCCGACCTGGCGCGCCGCTCCAACCAGTTCAACCTGCGCACCATCCGCTACTCCGAGGCGGACGTGCGGCGTTTCCGGGACGAGCCGGCGCGCGACGGCTTCTCGATCACGCTCTCCGACCGCTACGGCACCTACGGCCTGATCAGCGCGCTGTTCCTGGAGACCCGGGGCGACACGCTCTTCATCGACAACTGGATCATGAGCTGCCGCGCGCTCAAGAAGGGCGTCGAGGCCCTGGCCTTCACCGAGATCGTGGAGCGCGCCCGCGCCCGGGGTCTGAGCGCCGTCGAGGGGGAGCACCTGCCGACGGACAAGAACGCCATGTGCGCGTCTTTGCTGGCGGATTTCGGCTTCGAGCCCACGGCGGCGGGCGGCTGGCGTTTGCCCCTGGACCGCGCCATACTCCCGCCTCTCCCCTTGACCCGAAAGTCCACGCAGCCATGAGCGATGCCATCACGCCGCGCCTCCAGGAAGTCTTCCGCGAGGTGTTCCGCCAGCCCGACCTGACGATCACGCGCACCATGACCGCGGCGGACGTGCAGGGCTGGGACTCGCTGCGGCACATCGAGCTGATCGTCGCCGTCGAGACGGCCTTCTCGGTGCGCTTCAAGACGGTCGAGGTCAGCCGCCTGCAGACGGTCGGCGATCTCATCGACAGACTGACCATCGCGCTCAACAGATGATCTTCGACCACACGGGCTGGCTCGTCGCCGACCTGGCGGCGGCCCGCCGCGCGCTGGACGCGCTGGGTGAGTTCGCCTACTCGACCCCGTGCCTGGACGCGCGCCAGGGCGTGGAGATCGTCTTCGCGCGGGACGCCCGGGGCATGTGCATCGAGCTGGTGCAGCCCGTGGGGCCCGAGTCCGTGGTCGCCGGGCTGATGGCCCGGCACGGCAACGGGCCGTACCACGCCTGCTGGCAGTCCACGGACCTGACCGCGGACATCGAGCGGCTCGAGAACGCCGGGCATCGCCTGGTCTCGGAGCCCGCGCCCGCGCCGGCCTTCGGCGGGCGGCTGTTCTGTTTCCTTTTCCACCGCGACCTGGGGCTCGTGGAGCTCGTCGAAGCGCCGGCGTCGGCCCCGGACCAGGGCACGTGAAGCGCGCGCTCGCGGGGCTCGCCCTGCTCGGCGGCGTGGGGTTCCTCGCCCTGCGCTGGGCCACGGAGAGCCAGGGGGCGCCCCCGCGGCCGGCCACCCGCCTGCAGGGGGCGGCCGAGGCCCTGCGCCGCGGCGATCTGAACAAGGCCGCGCGCCTCGTCGAGGCCATGACCGAGGACACCTCGGCCCCCGTCGCCGAGCAGTACGCCGCGCGGCTGCGCCTGCGTTCGCTGTTCGAGAAGGTCCCCTTCGACCAGAACTACGAGGGCGCCCTGAGCGTGCCGGGCATCGCGGAGCTCATCACCGCCCCGGGCAGCGCCGCGCCGACCGCGCCCGCGCCCGCCGCCTGCGCCCGCCCCGCCGAGTTCGGCGCGCCCTTCGCCTACCTGCGCCCGTCGGCGCCCACGGAGGGGTTCGTCGAGGCCCTGGACGACCTTTTCGCGCAGACCGGCCGCCACCCGCAGGTCGTGACCGAGGCCGCGTGGCCGGCGGGCGCGCGGCGCGTGGCCGTGTCGCCCCTGGGGCCTTTCCCCGCCGAGCCGCCCCCCGCCGGCGTGCCCGTGACGTGGCTGGGGCCTTCGGCCGCCGCCGCCGCGCATCTGGGCCTGCCCGCGCCCACGCCGCTGTTCGCCACGGGCTGCCGCCTGGTCGGGGACGACCCGCGCCTGGGCGGCCTCGCCCGGTGGAGCGTGCCCGTGCCCGTGATCGCCGGGGCCGCCCAGCTCGACGCCGTGCCGCCGGAGCGCGTGCTGGCGACGCTGCGGTGCGCGGGCGCCGACCACCCGGGCATCGTGTGGAACGGGGACGCCGCCGCCCCCGCCGTGATGTTCGCCTTCGACGCGCTCGCCGCGCTGGTGCACCTGCGGCAGGGCGATCCCGGCGAGGTGGGCCGCGAGAACGACGCCACCTACGGGCTGCGGCCCTCGGACCTGTTCATGCCCGCGCGCACGCGCTCGCAGCTCATGGTGCCCGTGGCCGACCTGTTCGGGGATGCGCTGGTGCGGCTCGTCGAGGGCCCCGGCGTGGCGCCGCGGCTGTGGCCACACCCCGCGGGCACGAACGGCGCGCTCGTCATCACCACGGACCAGGACTTCGCGCCGGCCCCGCAGGTGATGGCCATGCTCGCCGCGCTGCGGGCCGCGGAGATCCCCGCGACCGTGTTCCTGACCTCGGCCGGCAACAATCAGGAGGGCACGCAGGAGCCCGTGTCGCCCTCGCCCGAGGTCGTGAACCTGGCCCGCACCTGGGGCTTCGACTTCGCCGCGCACACGTTCGTGCGCGAGCGGCCGGCGGACATGCCGGCGGACGCCCCGGACCCCACGCTGAAGGACCACGCCGCGGCGCTGAAGCACGTCTACGGCATCGAGCCGGTGCTCATCCGGCAGCACGCGGTGCTGTGGTCGGGCTACGTGGACCGCGCGCGGGACATGGTACAGGCCGGCTACCGCTGGGAGGCCGACTACCTGACCGTGGTGGGCAAGACGCTGCCCACGCTGGGGTACATGACCGGCAGCGCGCGGCCCTTGCGGTTGTTCGACGAGGCCGGCCGGCCGCTGCCGATCCGGCAGGTGGCCACGCAGCTCGACGACCACCCCGATCCCGCCGTGCCCGTGGGCGCGCGCACCATGGACGGGCAGGTCGTGAAGCTCCCGCCCGGGGTCTTCCTGGGCGACACGCTGCAGCTCGTGGCCGAGAACGCGCGGCACTTCCACGGGGCGCTGCTGCTCAACAACCACCCGATCTTCTTCACCCGCGCGCCGGATTGGCTGATGCGCACCGTGGCCGCCGCGCGGCAGAGCGGGCAGGCCGTGATGAGCCTGCAGCAGTACGTGCAGCGACAGGAGGCCGTGATGGCCGGGGACGTGGGCGTGTCCGCCGACGGCCGCAGCTTCAGCGTGTGTGCCGCCGCGGACGCGCAGGAGGTCCTGCTCGTGGACGCGCCCGACGCCGCCGTGCGTGTGGACGGCGCGGACGTGACGCCCCGCCGGGCCATCCGCGAGGGCCGTCCCGTCGGCGTGATCACCGTGAACCGCGGGCCGCACCGGGTCGAGTGGGCGGTGCCATGAGCGCTCGCAGTCTGGTCAAATATTTCGCCCTCGCGCTCATGGCGATCATTCTCGGCGTGGCCGCGTTCGCCGTGTTCGAGGAGCGGGACGCGCGGGCCACGCTGCGGCCGGCCGCGCAGCGCCAGCGGTTCCCCTACGTGCGCGCGCCCTTCACGCGGACGGACGTGACCATCTCGGCGCCGGTGCCGGGGCTCGCCCCGCGCAGCATCGCGTTCACCACGAGCACGCTGGGCCTGAGGGCGGACGAGCTGGATCTCGAGGCGCCGCGGCAGGGCCTGCGGGTGCTGACGCTCGGCGGCAGCGTCACGGAGTGTTTCCTGCTGGACGACGCCGACGCCTGGCCGCACGTGCTGCAGGACACGCTGGCGGCGCGCACCCACGCGCCCGTCTGGGTCGGCAACGCCGGGGCGAGCGGGCAGATGAGCCTGGACTTCATCGCCCACGCCAAGGTGCTCGTGCCGCTGCTGGCGCCCGACATCACCGTGGTCATGCTGGGCGGCAACGACCTGCAGGCCTGGGTCGAGGGGCGGCTGTTCCCGGCGGCCTTCGACACGGACGACGCCACGCGCCGCTACGCCGAGCGTCTGTACACGGGCGCGTCGCCGGCGCTGCGCAGCCTGGAGCCCTCGTGGGCGCTCGCCCGCCTGCGCCGCGACCTGAACGCCGAGGCCGTGGACCCCACGGGGTTCTACGCCCAGATGAAGGCCCGCCGGAACGCCGCGACCCGCAGCGACGACCTGCCCGACTTCGAGGACGCCCTGGACGTGTACGCCGCCAACGTGCGGCAGTTGGCCACGGCGCTGCGGCAGGCCGGCACGACGCCGGTCTTCCTCACGCACCCCTCGCTCTGGCGGGACGACCTGCCCCCCGAGGCGCAGGCCGCGCTGTGGGCCGGCTACGACTGCATGGACTGCCCCGCGCCCAAGTACCGCAGCGAGAAGGCGCTCGCGCGGGCCATGGAGCAGCTCAACCGGGCGCTCCTCGATGTCTGCCGCACGGAGCGCGTCGAGTGCCTGGATCTCGCGCCGAAGGTGCCCAAGACCCTCGACTCGTTCTACGATGATGCGCACCTCCTGGAGGCCGGCAGCCGAATCGTCGCGAATTTGGTGGCCGACTTCCTCGTCGAACGGATGCTGGTCGAGGTCCCCCGATGAACGTCCTGTCTGCACTTTTCGCCCTGCTGCTCGCTGCGCCGCCCGCCGCGCCCGTGGCCCCGGCCGCGCCCGTCGCGCAGGCCACATGGTTCGAGCCGAGCCCGGGCAACCTGTACGTCTCCACCACGGAGAAACACCTGTACGTGGTCTGGGCCCTGCCCAAGAGCCTGGAGCCCCTGACGGCGCAGCCGGACGACGCGGCCCGGCGTCTGCTGGTGGCCCGCACGGCGGTGCACCTGTGCCTGGCGCACCACGCCAAGGCCCCGGACAAGGCCTGCATGGTGCACGTGCTGCGCATGAACTCGAACGACGAGTACACCAAGAGCGCCGCCGGCGGGTTCGTGTCCCTGGGCAAGCTGGTGCTGCCGGCGGCCTCGGCCACGACCGAGGTGCGCGCGCAGGTCGCCGCCGAGCCGCTCGCGGCCGCGCAGGCCCGCTTCACGCGCTTCGATCTGGACCTGACGAAGTGAGCCTTCACCCGTGACCCCGCGCCTCTGGCTGCGCGTCGCGCTCATCGTGCTCGAGCTCGGGGCGGTGCTGCTGCTCGCGTCGAGCGAGTCCGTGCGCGTCGTCTACCAGGGGTTTTGAGGGTCGGCGGAAATGCCCACGCTGCCGGCGGGCTTCCGCGTGTTCGGGTTCGTGCTGCTCGGTCTGTTGGGGCTGGAGGCCGGCGTGCGCGCGGCCCTGGGTGAGCCCCCGCCGCCGGCCGAGACACCCGCCGACCGCGCCGCGCTGGACGCTCGCATGGACGCGTTCTTCGACGCCGCGCCCGGCGGCGTGGTGTTCCTGGGCGACTCCGTGGTGCGGGGCGGCCACCTGACGGACGCCGCCGCCCGCCTGCCGGCGCGGTTCGCCGCGGACACCGGCGCGCGCGTGCTCGACCTCTCCGTGGACGGCCTGCTTTTCTCCTCGCTGGAGTGTTACGTGGCGGCGGCGGTCGCCCACGCGCCGGACGCGCTGGTGCTGGACCTGAGCCCGCGCCCGCTGTCGGCGGACTTTGGCGCGCACGAGCCCTGCGTGGCCTGTGAGCGCGCGGCGCCGCGGCCCCTGCGCTGGCTGCGGGCGCGCTCGGCGCTGCTGGGGCGGCGCTCGGAGCTGCAGACGCGTGTGTTCGGCGACACGCCCCGCGCCTGGGCCCTGGCCGCGCTCGACGCTCAGGTCCGCCCGACCGCTCCCGCGCCCGCGCCGGCTTCCGAGGCGCCGGTCGAAGCGCCCGCCGACGCCGAGGACCCCGAAGAGGCCGAGATCATGGCCCGCATGGCGCAGGTGCTCAAGGCCGCCGCCCGCCTGCGCACCGTGGCCGTGGACCCCGCCCGCCCGCAGCTCGCTGCGCTCGACGCCCTGCTCGCGCGCCTCGCGGGCGTCTCCGGGCGGACCCGGATCGTCGTGTTCACGCTCGAGGAGAACGTCGAGGCGCTCAGCCCGCAGCTCGACGCGGACGCCTGGCGGCGGGTCCGGGGCGAGTTCCTGGCGCGGCTCTCGGCCGGGCTCGCGAATGCCCCGAACGTGCGGCGCGTGGACCTGGCCGCCGCCGACTTCGCCGGGCGCTACGTGGACCACGTCCACCTGGACGCCGAGGGCTACGCCCGCGCGGCCGCGCGGCTGGCGGAGGCGGTGAAGTGACCGTCGACTCGCCGATCTTCGTCGGCCTCGCGCTCGCGTTGGTGCTCTCCGGGCGGCTGGCGCCGGCGAGCTGCGCGCCGATCGCCTATGCCATCGCGAGCGTGGTCTGTTTCCTGACGGTGCAGGGCACGCTGCTCGGCGCGGGTGTTGCGGCGGCGTTCGTCCTGTTGCCGTGGCTCGGCCTGCGGCTGCTCGGCCCCGCGCGGGCGCCGTTGCTCGTCGCGGTGCAGGTGGCCGTGGCGCTCGCCCTGCGGTTCGGCGCCGGTCTGTTCGACACACCGCTCGCCGTCGTCGGGCTGTCGTACATCATCCTGCGGCAGGTGGAGTGGCTGCTCTGGGTGCACGAGTCCCCCGAGGAGGCCGGCGACACGCTGGCCGCCGCGACACATCAGCTCGGCTTCTTCACGTTGCTCGCCGGTCCCGTCGTGAGCTACGGGGACGTGGGCCCGCGCCTGCTGCGCCGCCCGCCGGTCTTCACCGCCGAGGACGCCGTCACGGGCCTGGAGCGCGTCGCGCGCGGCTATCTGTACGTGACGGTGCTTGCGCCCGTGCTGCGTGACGCGACGACGCTGGAGCGCCTCGCCGAGGCGGACTACGGCCCCCTGGCCGGCGCCGTGTGTCTCTACGGTTTCCCCTTCGCGCTGTATTTCGACTTCGCCGGCTACACGCACATCGTGCTCGGCTTCGCGCGGCTGGCCGGTCAGACGCTCCCCGAGAACTTCGACCGCCCCTTCGCCGCGCGGAACGTGCAGCAGTTCTGGCAGCGATGGCACATGAGCTTCTCCACCTGGGCGCGGGTGTTCGTGTTCACGCCCGTGCTGCGGCGGCTGCGCACCGGCGCGCGGCGGCTGCCCGAGCGCCCCGCACAGGCCGTCGCGCTGCTGATGTGTTTCACCTTCGTGGGGCTGTGGCACGGCGCGAGCACGAGTTTCCTGCTGTTCGGCGTGCTGCACGGCCTGGCGGTGTTCGCCCTGCTGCCCTGGGGCGACTTCCTGGCGCGCCGCCTCGGGCCCGAAGGTCTGAAACGCTACCGCGCGAGCCGCGTCGTATCGGGCCTCGCGTGGGTGGTCTGTTTCCACTTCCTGTGCGTGACCATCGCGCTGTTCGGGCGGCCGCTGAGCGCGGTCGTCGAGGCCTTCGCGCGGGTGCTCGGCGGGGGCTGACGCCTCAGCGCCACTCGAAGGCGCCGATGTCCGGCGTCGCGTCGCGGGGCAGGCCGAAGCGATCCGTGGGGGCGGAGGCCGCCGGATTGCCTGCGTCCACCAGGGGCGAGTCCGCGCCCGAGGCCTGCAGATCCCACGGACCGGCCGTGTCGACAAAGCGCGGATCGGCGTCCGTCGACCGCGCGTCGAGGCCCGTCGCGGCCTGCCATGCGGCCAGCGTGCCGAAACCATCGACCCACTCGCCCCCAGCCACGGCGGGCGCATGGCACAGGTTGTGGTCGACCGTGGTGTAGGCGGCGGGGGGCACGCGCAGCCGGAAACAGTCCCACCGCGGGCCCGCGCCCACGTATTGCACCGCGTTGCCGGACAACGCGTAGCCCGCGTTCTCCTCGCCGAGCAGGACGCCCGTGCCGTGGGCCGCGGCGCCGAAGAAGATCGAGTTGTTCCGCACGATCACTCCGGACATCGGCTGGTCCTCGGGGCCGCGGGCGCGGTCGGGCGCAGCGATGGCCTGACTCTCGAAGGCTTGCGTCTGCACGATCACGTTGTTCTCGATGACACAGTCGCGGCAGGCGCTCACGCCCACGCTCACGTTGCCGACGTTCTCCACCGTGTTGGCGCGGATGATCGTGCGATTGAACGCCTCGGCGGAGCCGTACCCCGAGTCCACGGCGATGCCCCAGCACCCCATGCCGGCGGCGCCGGGATCCTCGCGCACCCGGTTGTCCTCGATGAGCAGATCGTCGTGCGCGCCGTGGGCGACGAGCGACACGCCCTGACACTGCCCGTCCACCATGGCCGACCGGTAGAGTGTGTTGCCCACCGCGCGCATCCGGTGTGTCGGGATGTCGTTCGGCAGGTTGAAGTAGATGTTGTGATAGAAGACCGGCCCGCGGTAGCCGTTGTCCTCGAACCGGCTGTGTTCGACCGCGCAGTCGTTGCAGCCGCCGAGGTACCCCTGCTCCGAGTTGTGGATCAGCGTCGAGTTGCGCAGCGTGATGCGTTCGTTCAGCCCGTCGCTGCCGGGGTTCGGCGCGTTCGAGCCGGCCACCTGCACGCCGATGGCGAAGTCCCGGATGTCCAGGTTGCACATGAGCACGTCGTCGACGTCGTTGTAGATGAACACACCGACGTTGCCGCCGAGGCCGCGCAGGTTGAGGTTCAGGAGCACGTAGCCCTCCTCGTGGTCGGCGGGGCCGCCGTCCTCGAGCGCGAGCGCGTTGCCGGGCACGGTGGTTTGCAGCGTGGGCGCGGGCAGCGCCGCGTCGCCTCCCGGCGGCAGGTAGTCGCGCATGACACAGGGGCGCCCGGCGGTGCAGGCCGAGTTGTTCCAGCGGGCGCCGGCGGCGGCGTCCACATTGAACACACCGCCGCGACAGAACGCCATCGTGTCTCCGCCGACGAACCGACGCGTGTCGATGAAGTAGCCCCGGGCCTGGGCGATCGTGCGCCACGGGCGGTCGGGGGCGTCGCCGGCTGCGGCGTCGTCGCCCGGCACGCAGCCCGGCGCCGAGCCGGCCTGGCAGTCGCACACGTAGTGGATGCGCCCGACGGCGGGGTCGAGGCCGACGTCCGGGCAGGCGGGCGGCGGCGGCGGCGGGAGGGCGGCGTCGGGGAGGGCCGCGTCGGGCGTGGGCACGGCGGCGTCGGGGGTGGTCAGGGCGGCGTCGGGCGCGGGCACGGCGGCGTCGGGCCAGACGACCGCGGCGTCGGGCCAGATCATCGTGGCGTCGGGGGTGAGCACGGCGGCGTCGGGCGGGGTCAGGGTGGCATCGGGCGCGGGCGGCACGTTCACCTCGGCGTCGGGGGCGGGCAGCGCGGCGTCGAGTTCGACCACGACCGCGTCGGGCATGATCAGGGCGGCGTCGGGGGTGAGCACAGTGGCGTCGGGCGAGATGACCACGGCATCGGGCAAGACCACCGCGGCATCGGGCGCGGGCGGCACGTTCACCAGGGCGTCCGGCGCGGGCGCGACCGCCGCGTCTTCGCCCGGGCGACCGGACGGCGACGAACCGTTGCACTGAAACGACACGAGCGCGGCGAGGAGCAGCAAGGTGTGTTGTGTTCTCATCGGGACCTCCGCGGGGGCGACGCCCCCAACGTCGTCCGCAGACCCCCGGGCGTCAATGAGGGGTTCCCCGCTACTCCCACACCGCGACGAAGTCCACCCACGACCCCTGTGTGTCGCTCGTGCAGCTCTCGGCGAGGGCGTCGCCGGACGCGCGAACGTCCACGTTCAGGCCGAGTTCGGCGAAGCGCGCCTGCCCCAGGTCCGCCGTGACGGGCGGGTCGTCTCCGCGGGTCAGCACCAGGGGCCGGAAGTCCTGCGGAACCGACGGGCCGGGCATGCGGCAGGTGGGCGCGGCCCGGGTCGCGGTCATCTGCGCGAAAGCGGTCTCGAACCCGGCCCCCGCCGACACCGCGGCGACCCGCAGGCCCGTGGTGTCGCTCAGCTCGAGGATCCGGTTCCACGCGAAGGGCGAGTGCACCCACTGCCGCAGCAGGATGGGCGGCGCGAAGTCGCGCGGCAGGCCGAGGGGCGCGCGCAGGTGCAGCTCACCAAAGCCTGCCGCGGGGTCGACGGGCGCGAGCGTCAGGTGTGTGGGATCCGTGGGGTCGGGTGTCACGAGGACCTCGTCCGTCCGGTCGAGGTCCTCACCTTCGCCGAACTCCAACGGCCTGCCCGCGGCGTCGGTCAGCGCAAACGCCGACATGAAGTCCTCCGGCGCGCCGGCGCCTGTGCAGGTCGGCACGTCCCCCCGGGGCAGCACCAGGAACTCCACGAAGGCGTCCGCGTCGGCGTCGCCCGGGCAGCCGGTCCCGCGGCCGGCGCGCATGTGGGTGGCGAGCGTCGACACCGCGCGCCCGGAGGGCACCGACTCGCCCGCCCAACGCAGCGCCAGGTCGCGCGGGCAGGCGTCGGCGGGCGGCGCCCGCTCACACGTCGTCGCCGGGTCGAAGAGGTCGTCGACGGGGCCGAAGCGCGCCTCCAGCGACGCCCGGTGTGCGCTCACGGCCAGGAACCCGACGTGTTCACAGGCGTACAGACTGACGATGAAGTCGTCGGGTCGGCTGAAGTGCCGCGAATACGTCATGCGGTCCAGGCCCGCCAGCGCGGCGGGGTCCAGTTGCCCGAACGGCCCGGTGAGCGTGTAGGTGGCCGGCTCGTTGCGGCCGTCGTCGTGGCGCTCCTCCACGTCCAACCTGAGCCGGTCGGGCTCGACCTCGAAGCCCTGGACGATCCGGGTGACGTTGCCCAGCCCCGGCGTGGGCGAGAGCGTGAGCCCCAGATCCCGCGGCTCGCACACCCCCGCGGACGCCACGGCCGGGCAGGGCGGCCAGCCGTACGCGTCGAAAGTGAAGCCGCCGTCGTCGCCGCAGCCGGTGAACTCGAAGGGCAGGCAGTCGCCCTCGTCCACCGCAAACTCGGGCCCGTCGGGGACCCGCCGGACGCAGCCGCTCGTGGGCTCGGGCCCGAAAAGCCCGGCCTCCGTGATGCAGGACAACACCTCTCGGGCCTCGGCGACGCACTGCCGCTCGCGGTCGACCCGCCGACCTGTGTGTACCCGCACCGTGTCGGCCGGGCACGCGCCGTCCACCGGGACGACACACTCGACCGGGCGGCCGGCGTCGGGGAGGGCGGCGTCCGGGAGCGCTGCGTCGGACGGGTCCGCCCGGCCCGTGCAGGTCCGCGCCGTCCCGTCGCAGGCGGGCGCGGGCGAGCAGATGGCCCCGGCCGCGAGGGCCTCGCACGGCGCGTCGTCGTCGCAGGTGGCCGTGCAGACGCCGCACAGGCACTCGAGGCCCGTGGCGCACTCGGCGGTGGCGGCGCAGTGGGCCAGAAAGTGCGACTCCCCGGAGACGGAGGGCGACCCGGGCGTCGGCGCGTCGGCGGAGCAGGCGGTGAGGAGCGACAGCAGCAGGGCGACCTGGAGGCGGGGCGTGTTCATGGCGCCGACCGTAGCACCGTCGGACACCTCGCAAGGAGTGTGGGAAATCAAGCCACTCACGGCCGCGAACGCCGCGCTGCGCCAGCGCGCTGTGATACAGGATCCGGCATGCCGCGCCGCGCCCGATGCAGATTGACCGCGCTCGCCCTGACGCTGGGCGCGTGCGGCGCGTCCCCCGGCCCGGGCGAGACACGACTCGCGAAACCCGGCCCGCCGCTGGCCGCGCGCTACCCCGCCGCCGAGTTCGTGGTCGGGCAGGGGACCTCGGAGTCGGGTCCGCGCGCGGCCGAGGCCGAGGCGCGCCGCGCGGTGGCCGAGCAGCTCGCCTCGACGCTGCGCAGCCACTTCAGCGCGGACGTGCGCGAGACCGACGGTCGGAACACGGCGAGCGTGCAGAGCCGCGTCGAGGTCGAGGCCGCCTTCGACCGGGCCGAGCTCATCGCGGTCGACGCGCGCGACACACACTGCGCCGGTCCGCGGTGTACGGCCTTCGCGACGCTCCGGCGGGACGCGGCGATGGCGGCCCTCGCGCCCGAGTACGCCGCGGCGAGCGCCGACCTGCGCGCCGCCTGCGCGCCCGCCGAGGCGCTTGCGGACCCCGTGAGCCTCACGCGGGCCCTGCGCCGGGCGGACGCGGCGTTCGACACGCTCGCCCGCAGAGGCCGCGTGCTCGCGGCGATTCAGGGCTCGCCCTACGCGCCGCTCGTCGAGGACCGCGCCTGCCTGGAGACCCTGCGCGCCCGTGCCCGCCAATCGGCGCACGAGACGCCCGTGCTCGTGGACGTGTCTGCCGTGGACGACGCCGACGCGCGCACGCGGCTCGGCGCCGGTCTGGCCGCGGGGCTGGCCGCGCTCGGGGTCCGCGCCGGGGCGGGGGAGCGCTGCGACACCGGGCTCCGGCTCGCGGTGTCGGGGCGGCTGTCGTGCGGTCCCGGGCCGTTCGGGCCCCAGTGCGCGCTGCCGCTGAGCGCCGCGCTCCACACCTGCGCCGGCGCGCCCCTGGCGGACGTGCCCCTGGGCCCGCCCGCGTCCGGCGCCCACCCGCGCGGCGAGGACCAGGCCCGCGCGGCGCTCTACGACCGGCTCACGCCCGCGGCGCTGCAGAGCGCGTTGAAGGCGGCGCTGGCGGACACCCTGCCGGTGGCGCCGTGAGCCCCGTCGCGCTCGCGCTGGCGATTCTGTTCGCGCCGGCTTCTGCGCCGATTTCGAGCCCGCTGAAGCCGGGCGATGCGCTGCCCTGGTTCTCCGGTTGGACCGCGGACGACCGTGTGATGAATCGCACGCGTCTGTTCGAGGGGCGCCGGCGGCCCGTGGCCATCGTGCTCTTCGCGACGTGGTGCCGGCCGTGCGAGGCCGAATTGCGCGCCCTCGGGGCGGCCAAGCGGCGCCTCGGCGAGGCGGGCCTGGACGTTCTGTTGGTGGACGTGGGCGAACAGACGGCGCCCGCGCCGGCATGGCTCGCCGAGCGCGGTCTGTCCGAAGTGCCCTTGATCGTCGACCGTTTCGGCCAGATCGGCCGCGCGCTCGGTGCGGTCGCTGAGGCCGCCGCGGATGCGGGCGCCGACGGTCGCGAGGAGACGACGCTGCCGCGCACCGTCGTCGCGGGCGCGGACGGCGTCGTGCTGGACGTCTTCGGCGCGGAGGGCGGCGAGCCCGTGTCGCGCCTGCTGCGGGTGCTCCCGGCGCGGCCGCCTCAGAAGCTTCCGTAGACCGTCAGGCCGCCAGGGCCGACGACCGCGCCCACGCCGCGGCCCGAGGACTTCTTGGTCTTGGGCTTCTTGTCGGCGTGCACCAGGTACCAGGCGCCGCCGGCGACCGTCATCGCGCCGGAGAGGGCGACGATGGTCCAGCCGGCGTCGATGGTGTCGTCTCCGGCGGTGGCATCTTCGCGCGCGACCTCCCACTCGGCGTCCGTGCACTGGAAGATGGGCTCGTCGTCCGCGCTCTGTCGGCAGCTCTTCAGGTCGAAGTCGTCGCTCTGGATGTTGCCGACGACCGTCGTGAACAGGCCCACGCCCATGCCGCCGACGCCGAGCGCCATGATGATGATGGGCGGCCAATAGGTGTCGTCGGTGGAGATGATCTGCGGATCCGTCCGCGAGGGTCCCAGGAGGAGCGGCGCGGGCGTCGCCGAGACGTTCGGAGGCGATGCGGGGGCGAGCCCGCCGCCGGGGAAGACGGGCCGCGCGACCGCGGGGGCCGTCGGGGCGGCCTCGACCTCCGGGGGCATGGCCTCGTACGACCGGTACCAGGTCCACGCGGTCCGGAACTCCTCGATGAAGGCCGCCTTCTGCGCGCGGGAGACGATGTCGCGGTCCAGCGCGAGGTAGCGGCGCAGCGTGTCCGTGTCCGCCTGGAACTTCTTGCGGACCTCCGCAAGCGCCAGGAACCGCGCCTTGGCCAGGCCGGCCGTGGTCTCCCAAGCCTCGGCCCGTTGCGTGGCCGTCGCGCGCAGCGGGTGGTCCTTCGGGTGGTCCGCCAGGGCGCGCCAGGTCGTCGCGCAGGTCGCCGCCGAGCGCGGGGACTCCGCCTCGGCGCGTCGCACCGCCTGGAGTTTCTCCAGCAGCGCGACGTCCGTGGTCGCGGGCACGGGCGGCTGCAGGGGCTCCGGCTCCGCGGGCGCCTCGGGGACCGCCATGTCCGCCCCGAACCCGGCCACGAGCAGGGCGGCACCGGGGGGCGCGCTTCCGGGCGTGGGGGCGCTCGCCACCTCGAGGCCCGGCAGGCGCCGCGTCAGGCGCCGACCGGCCTCCTTCAAAGGCAGCTCGAGCTCGCTCAGGGCCGGCGCCGAGGCCGTCTCCATGCCCTCCAGCCGGCCCGTGCGCGTGTCGTGCAGGCGCAGCGAGGCCCGCAGCGCCAGGCCGAAGCGCACCACCTCGCCGCTGACCACGTGGTCTGCGCCGACCTTGCGGCCCGTCTCGACCTCGCAGGCGCCCACGCAGGCCGCCAGGGACGTGCCGGGGGGCAGCAACTCCAGCAGGTTCTCGCGCGTGAGCACGAAGTAGCGGGCGCCCGTCGTCTCGCTCACGGCGCCGCGGACCAGGTCGGAGAGATACTGCGTCTCCTGGTCCTTCAGGCCGGCCGGGTTGCCCAGCTCGAGCACGACCACGCGCTCGGCGGCCACCGCCGGCAGCGCCAGAAGCAGCGCCGCGAAGGCGGCCAGAATCAGGCACCCACACCACTTCGTCATGCAGGGTGAATAGCAAAGGGGCCGCGGCCGGGCAACTCCGCGCGGGCTGAACCCGGCCTTGAGCAGGCGCCGGGGTGGTGGCCATGGCGCTCACGATCACGTCGCGCGACTTGGCCCGAACGGCCGGAAACGGTACCGCTTCCCGTTTCGCACGAGCGTCTCGACGTGGCGGATGGCCTCCTCGCCCTCGCCTGGACACCTGCGGTCGAGAACCTCGAGCAGGTGGGCGTACTCGGCGCGCATCGAGGTGGCGAAGATCCCGGGATCGTCGGTGCCTAAGACGACCGGGATCGGGACGTCGCCGTCCAGGCCCAGCCAACGGAAGATGTGATGCTCGTCGTGCCGCCGATAGACGCTGATCCGAACGTTGCTGGTCGGAAGCGACTCCAGGACCAAACCGCGTTGTCGTACCTCCGCAGCAAGCAGCTCCTGGAGCGTCCGGAGTCCGATCAGGTCGAGCGGGCCACGCTCGGCCACGGCTTCAACCCGCACGATGTCGCGACCCCGGGCCATGACATCGGGCGCGTGATACTCCTGGAACAAGGCGAAGGCCTCCGGGTTCTGGGAGGCTGCGGCGCGGCAGCGCCGAATCTCTTCGCGCCTGCGACTGCTGAGTGCCGGGATGGCTCGCGCCGCGCCGAGCCCGAGGCGATGGGCGGTGCGTGGGTCGAGCGTGCGGAGACTCCAGGCGTCGTGGAGGAGCGGCGGCTCGACTGCCCGCTGGTAGATTCGCCGCGACAGTCGCGCGATCTCGTCGTCCAGGCGTCCCAGGCCCCACGGCGCTGACCCCCTCGACAAGAGTGTTCGGGCGAAGACGAGGTCGTCGAGCCGGTCGTGTGCCAGGAGCGCAATGGTCCGCGCCGAGCCGTCGCGCCAGCGCACGGGCTCCACCCCCATGGCGGTGCCATGGCCCAGCCGGTCGCCCGGGCCGAGTTCGAGGAACTCCATGGCCTCGTACATCGCCCGTAGACCGGAGACGAGGTGGATGAAGTCTTCGCCCACATGGTAGGTGAACTGGCGCAGACCGCGGGATCGTATGGCCCGGTACAACGGCGCAAAGACCTCAGGCGGCGCGTGCAACTCGTTGGCTGCGGCGTCGAAGCCGGCCAGGGCGTCAGCTAGGGCGGGGTAGTCGTCGAGGAGTTTCGACAGGACCTGCCACTGCTCGTCGAGCTTGTTCCGAAGGGCAAGGTGGCGGCCGGGCGCGCCGCCGGCGGTTGAGGCGCGGCGGCGGTCGCGCTCCTTGATGAAATGCACGACCAGCCGGAGGTGGGCACGTCCGGGGGCGGCCTCGGCGCGACCGAGTGACCTCGTGGCGGGCCCCAGACGTCTGGGACTCGGCTTTACCCCGGCCACTTCAGCCCAGCCACGTCCGATCTGGGTCAGAAGCGACCCGAGCTTGCCCCGATCCGACTTGGGGGCGAGACGACCTTCCAGCGAGGTCATCTCGCCACCGCGACCGAGCTGGCGAAAGCGTGTGCCGTAGTTCCGCTCCGAGTCCTCCCGGAGCCCGTTCAACGTGATTCGCTGGAACTGGTCGAAACCATGTTGGTCGCCCTGCTGCACCAGGAGCCGATGAAACTGCGCCAATCCGAGCAAATAGAGATGGAGCGACGGGGCGTAGCGGTCGTCCGGGTGAGTCTCTGCGGCGTCGAGCAGGTACATCCAAAGGAGCGTCTCTCGAGCAAGTCGGTCGGTCGAGGCCCCGTCCGGGCGAAGGCCGAAATGATGCTCGATTGGGTGCCGCGCGGGCCGATGCGGCCAGGGGTCGGGGGCATTGGCAAGAGCGGGCGCCGAGCCTGGGCGTGCGAAGAGGAAGGCCGGAAGCGTGAGGCGGTCTGCGTGGTCCGTTCGGGGGAACTGCCTCGTGAGCGCCGCCTGGGCCAGAACCCAGCGGAGCTGGCGGTAGATACGCAGCCGCCGCAGCAGTTCAGACGCAGACAGCCCGCGCTCTTCCTGCTGGAACTGCCGCTGAACTTCGCGCTTTCCGGCGCCGTCGACAACCTGCTCGATGAAGCCCTTCGGGCGCGCCAAGGCGTCCAGGAAGACATGCTCAGTCTCTGTGGAGCCCATGAGGTGGAAATGCAGATCGTCCAATCCCTCACGCTCGATGAGCTCTTCCAGGCGCGGGTCGCGCGGCGCTGGCAGGACGCTGTGGCGAACCTGGGGTCGGATGGCATCTTCGAGGTATCGATCGACTGTTGCGGCCGTGGAGCCCGGTCCCGGCAAGGGATGCCGCACGATGGAGAGCAGTCCTTGCGCCACGAGGACCAGCGGCGGGCAATCAGTGACCAGCGCCTGCCAGTCCCCCAGGCGCCCGCGGCGAACCACAAGTGGGGGCCGCCCGGACTCCTCGAGGTGTTCGGCCACGGCGTCGCCCAAGACGCGGCGCAGGATGCTGCCCAGCGCGTCACGCGGCGCCAGCAAACTCGCTACGTCCAGGTCGAGTCGGGAATCCGTCTGCCGGGTGTCGGTCTCCCGCACCAGCCGAAGCAACTCCTCGCGGACGTCGTCCGCCGTGGGGAGGCGCGGGTCCCGCAGGCCCCGCTGGAGTGCCCGGCGATCCCGAAGCAGGACTTGATGGAGGGGGTGGAGCATGGGCTACGTGCCGGCGGGGCCTGACGATTGCCCCGAGCGTGGTTTGGTCGCCTTCGCCTTGGAATCGGACGTGCCCCCGCTGTTTTGGCCGCCCGCCGACTCGGCTCCACCTGAGCCGTCAGAGTCGAGGCTACTGTTCTCTGCCGAGGCAGCCCCTGCCTGTGCGCCTGACCCGCCGTCCGGCGCTTGTGTCAGTAGGTTCTTCGACAGCGACCGCCCATTGACCGGAACGGTGTTGAGCTGGATCCACAGAGAGGGTCCTCCAATTTGCGGGAGCTTGAGGTCCTTACTGACCTGCCACCGCTTGGTCTTGGTCTTGCTCTTCTTCCACACGTAATCTTCGCACCACTGACCATGGTCGCGTACGAAGTGATGGAGGGCCGGCACGTTGATGAGGGTCTGATGAAGTGGTGCCAAGTCCAGGGTCTTCAGTTTTCCAAGGTTGCGCAAATATGGGTCGTGCGTTCGGACGACGCTCTTGAAGTCCACGTTGGCGACGTCCCCCTCGGTCAGCTCTTCGGCGAGCGTGGCGTTGAGGAATGCCAGGAGCTGGCGTTCGAGCAGGTAGCCCGTTTGGTATTCTCGATTGACGAGCCCGCCATCCAGGGCCCGAAGGGCCATGTCGAATCGATCGACGATGGCTGCGAGCACCTTGGGGTGGTGGGAACACTTTGGGGCCGTGAATCCACCAGGAAACTTCAGCGCCGCGCGCCAGTCCTCGGGATCGTCTCCCGATGTGTCGCCCTCGGGGGCCTCCTCATCTTCGTCCGTTTCATTGCCCTTCGTCTGCTCCTCCTTCGGGTCGCCCAGCATGAACGTGGGTACATCCACGAGTTTCGGATCGATCTCGCGGCCCTCCGATATCGCATCCAGGGCGGCGCCAATGGCCGCCACCATCGGCAGCATGGACACGCAGGCAGAGGATGCAGTCTGCGTCTGATAGCGCGACGTCGCGAGGTGGGCCAGCGGCCCGAATCTCGACGCGCTGGCGATGGTGCCAATCGTGTTGTAGCCCCCGCCCGCACCGGCGCGAGAAGTCGCTTGGTACGTCTTCAGCCATTCGGCGAGATGGTAAGGATCCTTGTCCTCGGAGGTCACGAAGGGGCCGTTCGCCCAACGGAGGAAACTGTCCCGCGTCCATTTCGACTCGCCCCCTTCCGGCGGGCCGTAGACGTTCGCCAACGCCCCGGCGACCGTCCGGGCCTTTTCGCCGGAGACGACCTGGACGGTGCCCATGCGCACCGGGCCGGTGGGTGTCACGCTTCGCTGTGCGGCCGTCAGACGCCGGCCGAAGTCTGCGAGCGACTGGCTGCTGCCGAGCTGCAGGAAATCCAGGAGTTCCGCACGGGACACCGACTTGGCTTCCAGTCGCGCCGTGGTCCGGCCGACCCCCTGTCGCACCACCATTCGCGTGAACCCGACGCGAACCAGGTAGCGCAGGGCCTCGTGCACACCGGACGCAAAGAGCGTGACCGCACGCATCGCGAAGGCCATCGCGGTCAGGTTGAGGTGCGCGTCGGCATACCGAGGCCGGAGTGTATGCCCGTCCTCCCAAAGGTCTGCATTGTCGATCCACTCGATGACCATGCGGGTCAGCGTGTCGCCATCGGCGGCGTTCAATGTCGAAGGTTGAACACCGTTGTGCAGGAGGGAAGACGATGCGACCTCGGCAAACCCTCGGCGGAATATCACGATTGCCGCCGAATCGGGCTCGGCCCCTTTGGCGAGTTCGACCCCGACCCGCAGGATCTGGGCCACCGTGCGCACGGGCAACTGAAGGACGGCGTCGACGTGCTCGCGCAGGTCCTCGGCTCGCCGCAGGTTGAGCGCGCGCTTCATGATGCGCTCGACGCATTTGCGCAATGGGCCCAGGTCGGCCTTGTCGGCGCGAAGGACCACTTCGGGACCCGTCGGCAACTTGGCCGGACACAGTTCTGCAAGGGTACGTAGGGCAACCCGGTTCTCGGGTTTGACGACCTTCATCAGATACTGCGCCTCGAGTTCGTCGACCAGCCGCTTGATTCGGTCCTCTTGCCAGGGCTGGCGGTCCTCGTCCCGGTGGTGGTCGCGGTGGGCACGGTCGTTGCGTAGAAGCTCGGCGCCGAAGTTGCGGTATTGGGCGGCACGCACCAGCTTGCTGTAGAGGTCGATGTCGCCGGCGATGACGACCACGAGCCGCTGCGACGTCAGGTACCGGCGCAGCATTTCGATGACGGGCCACCCTTTGTCGAAGTGAGTATCCACGTCGTCGAGGATGATTCCGAACGCGTCACAGCCCACCACCCGCGCAGCCGCGCGCACCAGGGCGTCCACGCGGCCCGCAAGCACCGTGCCGCTGACGGCCTTCTCGAGGCGGCCCTCGACGATGACGTCGGGATCCTCCCAGTCTCGATACAGCTCTGGCGGCCCCACGCCCTCCAGGCCCGCCAGACTCCCGGCGAGGTCTCGAAGCGCATCCTCGTAGGCTCTCGTCGTCTTCGCATCATGCGACGGGTGGGCCTGGACTCGACCATTGAGCCGCGAGATCAGCGTGATGAGCGGGTGCTCGCCCGACTCGACCAGCGTAGGGTCGAGGACCGGTAGCCACTGAACCTGATAGGTGACTCTCGGGGCCCTGCCTCCTTCGGCCTCGGGAATCGCGGACTTCCCCGCCAGCCCGTGCAGGAAGGTGGACTTCCCGCTACCCCGGCTGCCGCTGACCAGGATGGCATTGTGGACGAACTGCGTGGGTCGGCTCTCGTCGGCCGGCCCAGCGTCGGCAATCGACGCGGCCTGGGCGAGTTGGCGACGAATGAGGTCGGCCAACTTGGTGTACGCCTCGCTCTGAAAGGCCGCCACAGTCTCCATCGCTCCGACCACGGGTATGAACGCCAGATCAAGGTCGAAGATCACGCTCTTGTTCGTGTCCGTCACAGCAGGTACCCCACTCAAATCAAGAGCGGCAGGGGCTAACATGCTGTGCAGAGCGGGTCAAATATGGCGCTCTTCGCTCCGATTGCGGGGCGTGTAACCGGGTGCCTTTGCACGTTCGCCGACTGAGCGGTCCGCGTCGACGCGCCGCGCGGTCGCCTCGTTGATTGTGCCACGGTCGCCAACGAGCGCGGGTGCTGACCTGTCGGCCGCGAGGCATCAGGATGATCTGGCCGCAAGCCAAGCCAAGCCAAGGCCGCGTCCCGCGCTCAGTCCGCCAAGGCCTCGGCGGCGGTCGTGGCGGTCAGGGCGCGCAGGCCCCAGGCGGTCAGGCGCTCGGCGGCGTCGCAGTCGCGGATCCGCGTGCGGTCGGCCTCGGTGAGCGCGAGCCCGCGCGACTCGAACACGGCCTCGAGCAGGCGCCGGGCGGCGTCCAGGCTCGACTCGGCGCGGGCGGCCTCGGACTCGGCGCGGGCGGCCTCGGCGGCCAGGGCGCGCTCCCGGTCGTTCAGGGCGGCGACCAGGGTCACGATCTCGTCCTTGGCGTTCAGGATCTCCGCGCCGTCGACGTACACCCGCAGGGCGTCGTCGACCACGGCGAACTCCAGGCCCAGGACCCGCGAGGGGTAGCGGCCGTATTGTGGCAGGACGGGCAGGTAGCGCGCGGCGTCGTCGTCCAGGTGCCAGGCGGCGATCCGGCGGCGGGCGCCGTCGTACACGAAGTACTCCGGGATCCCCAGGCCGGCGTACCGCTCGACGTTCTCGCGGAGGTCTTTCGACGCGTCCCCGGCGAAGTGCACCTCGAGCACGAAGTCGAGGCCGCGGCCCTCGGTGGCGACGTTCCAGGCGTTGCGGTCGTGTGTGGCGACGTCCAGCACGGCCAGCAGGTCCGGCGCGAACGCCGCCGCCCCGGGGTACTCCACGGGCAGGTCCGAGGCCAGGAAGATGCCGCGCCGTTTGCGGTCGAACTGCCGCTCCACGCGGTCGAGCGTGCGGCGGATGGCCCGCTCGTGGGGCGTGCCCTGGGGCGGCTGCGCCTCGCGCACCGCGACCAGACCCAGGCGGATGCGCTCGGACAGGTCGGCCCGCTCGGCGGGGCTCAGGGCGGCCCAGACCTCGGCCGTGGGGCAGATCGGGCGACCGGTCGCGTCGTACGTCAGACGTGGGTCGATGCGGGAGGGCCGATGCATGTCGGAAAGCGTAGCACAGGCGCGCGGGCGGGTCAGGCCGCCGCGGTCAGGTGCTCGTAGAGGATCTTGCCGCCCAGGCCGATGAGCACGACGCCGCCGAGCGCGTCCAGGCGGGCGCCGAGGTGCGCGCCGAACCGCCGCCCGGCGAAGAGCCCCAGCGCGCTCAGCACGGCCGTCGTCAGGCCGATGATGGCCAGGGAGACCGCCACGGGCACGTCGAGCATGGTCAGCGTGAAGCCCGCGGCCAGGGCGTCGATGCTGGTGGCGATGGCCAGCAGCAACATGATCTTGAAGCCGAAGAGGTCGCCCGTCGCCGGGTCGGGGGCGTCGTCGTCGTCGGCTTCGCCGCGCGCCTCCCAGAGCATCTTGCCCCCGATGGCCGCCAGCAGCACGAAGGCGATCCAATGGTCCCAGGCCTGCACCCAGGGGCCGACCTGGTCGCCCACGTACCAGCCGATGAAGGGCATCAGCGCCTGGAATCCGCCGAAGAAGCCGGCGACCAGGGCCACGTGGCGGGCGGTGATGACGGGCGTCGCCAGGCCCCGGGCCGCGGCGACCGCGGTGGCGTCCATGGCGAGGCCGACGGAGAGGAGCAGGACGGAGGCGATGTTCACGCGCCCAGGGTACCACGGCCCGTCGTCACGATTTCGATCGGAAGGTCGACCGCGGCGGCGGACGCGTGTAACTTATGAGAGAAACACTCAGGACGAGGCGACGATGTTCATCCGGACTGTGCGACGGGTGTGCGCTGCGGCGGTTTGGCCCCTGCTCTGCGTGAGCGCGGCGGAGGCCCGGATCGTCATCAACGAGGTCCACTACCACCCGGCGAACGACGCCGTGCAGGCCGGCGAGGACGCCGAGGGCCTGCAGTTCGTCGAGCTGCACAACGACGGCGCCGCGCCGGAGGACCTCTCCGGGGTCTCGTTCAGCGCGGGCCTGACCTTCGCCTTCCCGGCCGGCACGCAGGTGCCCGCGGGCGGCTACGTGGTCGTCGCCCAGGACCCGGCGCTGCTGGCGCTGCGCGGCACGCCCGTGCCCGCCGGGGTCGGCGTCTTCCGCTGGTCGGCCGGCATCCTGGGCAACGGGGGCGAGACGATCCGGCTGGTGGACGCCAACGCCGTCGTGCTCGACGAGGTCACCTACGACGACGCCGCGCCCTGGCCCGGCGGCGCGGACGGCCTCGGCGCCACGCTGGAGCTGACGAACCCGGCCTACGACAACATGCTGCCGCTGGTCTGGCGGGCCTCGCCGGCGCCCAACGGCACACCCGGCGCGCGCAACGGCGCGTTCACCGAGGGCCCCGTGGTGGCGGTGACCGATCCCGCTCCGGGCACGGTGGCCGAGTCCCTCGACGCCGTCTCCGTGACCTTCGCCGAGCCCGTGTCCGGCGTGGTCGCCGGCGATCTGGTGGTCGATGGCGCCGCGGCGGCGGCCGTGGCGTGCCCCACCTGCGCCGCGGGCGTGGGCGCGGGCCCCTGGATCTTCACGGGGTTCCCGGCGCCGCAGTCCAACCCCTCCGTCGTGGCCCTGGGGGCCGGCGCCATCCAGGACGCCGAGGCCCACGCCTTCGCCGGCGCGTCCTGGAACTTCGTGCTCTCCGTGCCCCGGGTCGTGATCAACGAGCTCCACTACAACCCGCTCTCGTCGACGGACGATGAAGAATTCATCGAGATCGTCAACGCCGACGACGTCCCCGTCGACGTCTCCGGCTGGCGCGTGCTGGAGTTCGGCAGCCCCGGCTGTCTGGTGCCCGCGGCCACGATCCTGGCCCCCGGCGAGTTCCTGGTGTGCGCCAAGAACCCGGACGCCCTCGCGGCGGCCACGGGTTACGTCGGCGCCATCGACTGGGGCGCCGGCGACAGCCTGAGCAACGGCGGCGAGCCCGTGGCGCTGGTCGACACGAACGGCACCGTGGTGGACCGCCTGGAGTACGACGACTCGGCCCCCTGGCCCGTGGGGCCCGCGGGCCCGGACGGCAACGGCCCGAGCGCCGAGCTGGTGAACCCGGGCATGGACAACGCCCAGGGCACGGCCTGGCGCACCTCGGCGGCCCCCAACGGCACGCCCGGCGCGGCCAACAGCACCTTCGACGGCGCGCCCGCCCTGGCGAGCGTCGACCCCGGGCGCGGCGCCATCGTGCTCGGCCTCGAGCAGATCTCGGTGACCTTCACGGAGCCCGTCTCCGGGGTGGTCGCCGAGGATCTCACCCTGGTCGACCCCATCAGCGGCGACGTCGGCTCGGCGATTGCGGTCGTCGGCGACGGCGCCGGCCCCTACGTGTTCACCGTGGACCCGCCCGCCGGGGACGTCGTCGAGGTCATCCTGGCCAGCGGCGCCATCGTCGGCGCGCAGGGGGCGCCCTTCGGCAGCGACTGGTGGCGCTATTACACGCGCCTGCCCTCCATCAACATCAACGAGATCCACTACAACCCGACGGCGCCGGCCGGGCAGAACGCGGACGCGCTGCAGTTCATCGAGCTCTACAACGCCGAAGCGAACGCGGTCGATCTGTCCGGGTACACGTTCACCGAGGGCGTCGCCTTCATCTTCCCCGAGGGCACGACGATCAAGGCCCGCGAACACATCGTGATCGCGGCCGATCCCGTCGCCCTGCGCGCGGCGGTGGCCCTGCCGGCCAACAGCCAGGTCTTCCGCTGGACCTCGGGCGAGCTGGCCAACAGCGGCGAGAACCTGGAGCTGAGCGACCCCTGGGGCCATGTGATCGACCGGGTCCGCTACGACGACGCCGGCGAGTGGACGGACGATCCGGACGGCCGCGGGCCCTCGCTCGAGCTGATCAACCCCGCGGTGCCCAACGACCTGGGCGGCGCGTGGCAGGGCTCGGCAGCGGCCAACGGCACGCCCTGTGCGGTCAACAGTCGTTTCGTCCGCGACCCCGCGCCGATCATCGTCGACGTCCACCACTTCCCCTCGATCCCCCGCGCCGGGCAGCGGGTCACGATCACGGCGTCGGTCATCGACGACGACATCGACGCGCCCACGGTCTCGCTCTACACCCGCCTCGACCGCGATCCGCCCGGGCCCTACGCCCGGACGGCCATGTTCGACGACGGCCTGCACGGGGACGGCGCCGCGAAGGACGGCCGCTTCGGCGCCTTCGTGGGCGGCCTCGCCGACGGCCAGCAGCTCGACTTCTACGTCGACGCCGTTCAGGGCCGCGTGCAGACGGTGGCCCCCGCCGGCCACGCCGTGCCCGATGTGTACGGCAACCCCTCGCAGACCTATCTGTGCAAGTTCTCCGACGAGATCCTGCCCGTCGACCAGCCGACCTATCACCTGCTGGTCACGCAGGCCAACAAGGTCCGGCAGGAGGCGCTGGCCGGCTACCCCGCGCGCAAGCAGCCCTTCGACGCCACCTTCATCGATGGCCACGGGAACATCTGGTACAACGTCGTCGAGCGGTACCGCGGCCAGTCCAGTCTGTTCCGCTACCCCAGCTCGTACCGGGTGGACTTCCCCCGCAACCGCAAGCTGGACAGCGCCCTCGGGTTCCCGGTGGAGTCGCTGCAGCTCAACGGCATGCGCCCGGCCTCTCAGTTCCTGATGTACGAGCTGTTCAACCGCGCCGGCCTGCTCGCGCCGCGCGCCGCCTGGGCACACGTCCGCTACACGGGCATCAACTACGACACCTGCTGCAACGGCCAGAACGGCTACTGGGGCCTGCACGTGGTCGTGGAGCGCCTGGACGACGACTTCCTGGACTCGCAGAACGGCGCCGTGCCGCAGCGGGCGACGAGCTCCGAGGGCAACCTGTACCGCGGCCGCAACGACGGCAACCTGCGCTGGGAGGGCACCAACCCGGCGACCTACGCCCTGGATGCCAACGGTCAGAACGGCTACGAGAAGTACAACCACACCGCGGCCGATGACTGGACCGACCTGATCTCGCTCACGGACGCGCTCAGCAACACGCCGGACGATCAGTACGTCGCGCACCTGCGCGCCCATGTCGACGAGGACAACTGGGCCCGGTACTTCGCCCTGCAGATGCTCCTGGGCAACCGCGAGGGCGGTCTGTACCTGGACACGGGCGACGACTACTTCTTCTACATCCCGCCGCCGAACGAGCCCAAGGCGCCGCCGCACCCGGCCTTCGGCAACGTGCAGCTGCCCGACGACCGCCGCGTGGGCCGCAGCCGCCTGATCGCCTGGGACTCCGACTCGGTCATGCAGGATGCCAACTACAGCATCTGGCGCACGGCCGTGCCGGCGGCGCAGCGGTTCCTGCGGCACAACGCGTACGCCCCCATCTTCGTCCAGGCCCTCGAGGACTTCGCCCGCACCGAGTACTCCGCGGCCGCGATCAGCCGGGTGCTGGACTCCATGCCGGACGCCGCGTTCCCCCGCGTTCCGGTCGGCTCGGACGCCTTCCCCGAGACGCGGGCGCAGTACAAGGCGTGGCACGCCAGCCGCCTGGCCTACGTGACCAACGAGACCCGGGACGCCCTGACGCTCACTGGCGGGCCGCGTTTCACGCACCTGGGCGCGCAGCCGACGTTCCGCCTGCAGGGCCAGCTCCAGCAGGCCGGCACGCACAACGTCACGGTCAACGGCCGCCCGGCCACGTTCAGCGTGTTTGCCGGCACGTGGTCCCACGACTTCCCGCTGGTGGTGGGCCCGAACCACGCCGTCATCGAGGCCTGGGACCGCGCCGGCCGCGTGAAGCAGCGCGTCGAGGCCGACGTGTTCTACAACCCCGCGGGCGCACCCAGCGAGCTGCGTCTGTCGATGCGCGCCCCGACCCGGATGGTCAACGACAAGGTGGTGACCATCGAGGCGTCGATCCAGGATCCGGTCGGCCGCATCGACTACACCCGGTGGGACGTGCTGGGCAGCATCTCCGCCGTGCGTCTGCCCGAGCGCACGCCCGTGGCCATCACGCCCACGGTCTTCGAGTCCCACGCGCCCATGCCGGACGATTCCATCCGGTTCCTCAACGGTTGGGGCAGCGTGTCGTTCACGCTGGACCAGGGCGCGGCCTTCGCGCCCGGCGACATCGAGGTGGCGGTCTCCTGGGAGGGCCTGCGGGCCACGCGCACCGTGCGCGTGCTGCAGAACCCGGTGTATCGCAGCGTCTCGGGCAACCTGGTCGGGGCCAACCTGGTCTGGGGCCCGGACGAGAACATCCGAATCACCGCGGGCACCACCGTGCCGGCGGGCAGCACGCTGACCATCCACCCGGGGACGATCATCCAGGTGGACACGACCGGTGTGCTCACGCAGGGCACCCTCATCGTCGTGCAGGGCGCGCTGCAGGCGCTCGGCACGGCGGACCGCCCCATCTACTTCTTCTCCGAGCGCGGCGCCGCCGCCATGACCCTCACGCAGGCCGGCTCGTCCTCGAACCCCAACGCCTGGCGCGGGTTCCAGTTCCGCGGGGCCGGGCGCTCGACGATGCGGCATGTGTTCCTGACCGGCGCGGGCAACGGCAGCGTCGTGTCCCACCCGCGGCCGCCCATCCTGGGTCTGTTCGAGACCCACGGCCTGACCGTCGACCGCAGCGTCTTCACGGACGCCGGTGGCATGGTCTTCTCGGGCCAGGGCACGGGTACCTATCTCATCCGCAAGACCCTGGTGAACCGCGTGGGCATCGGCGGCGAGTTCTTCGGCAACGGCCACACGCTGACGATCCGCGACACCTGGTTCACGGCCATCGGCTACGCCCCCGAGGCGGCCAACCTGGACGGCGACCTGCTGCACATCGACGGCAACCGCTCCACCCAGCTCATCCGCGGCAGCATCATCCAGGACGGCGGCGACGACGGCATCGACCACAACGGGTCGAACTTCCGCCTGGAGCACTCCATCCTGTGGCGCATCCGCGACAAGGCCATCAGCATGACCGGCGGCCGCGCCAGTGTGTTCAACACGCTGATGTTCAACGCCGCCACGGGCATCCGCGGCTTCGCCTCCACGGATTACACGACCATCGCCACGCCGGGGCCCATCGCGGCCGTGGACGCCGTCCGCACCACCATCGTGTGGCCGTCGAGCATCCCCACCTGCGGCGCGAACGTGAGCTATTCGGACATCGGCGACCCCGGGCAGCTCGGCTGTGGTCAGGCCAACTTCTCCGCCGACCCGCAGTTCGTGAGCACGGCCGCCCGGGACTACAACCCGCGGGCCGGCTCGCCGGCGCTCACGGCGGGCCCGAACCAGGACCGCATCGGCTGGCTCGGGTTCCCCTACGGCGCGGTGTGTTCGGTCACGGCCGACTGCAACGACGACAACGGCTGCACGCGCGACGAGTGCGTCGACAAGCTGTGTCAGGCCACGGCCATCGTGGGCTGCGTGCCCTGCGACTTCCCCGAGGACTGCGACGACGGCAACCCCTGCACCGCGGACACGTGCGAGGCCGACGCCTCCTGCCGCCACGCCCCGATGCCCGATGGCACGGCCTGCGCGGACGCC
Organism: uncultured Myxococcales bacterium; assembly: GCA_903847385.1. GTDB lineage: Bacteria > Myxococcota_A > Bradymonadia > UBA7976 > UBA1532 > CAINDO01. Next base: position 2,354 of record CAINDO010000349.1, on the reverse strand, counting down.
CGCGCCTGCACCGGCCCGGACGTGTGTACGGCCGGCACCTGCGGCGGCGCCGTCAACTGCCCCGGCGGTCGCGGGTGTGACGCGGTCGGCGCCTGCCTGCCGCCCATCGCACCCTGCGCCAACAACCAGGCCTGCAACGACGGTCTGTTCTGCAACGGCACCGAGACGTGCAACGTGGCCACGGGCGCCTGTGTCGCCGGCGTGGCCCCCACCTGCGACGACGCGGTCGGCTGCACGGCCGACGCCTGTAACGAGCTGACGGACACCTGCGACCACGCGCCGCAGGACGTGCGCTGCGACGATGGCAACGTGTGTACGGACGACACCTGCGACGCCGCGCTCGACTGCCGCCACGGGGACAACATCGCGCTCTGCGACGACGGCGACCCCTGCACCGACGCCGACGTGTGCGGCGGCGGCACCTGCGGTGGCGGCGTGCCCGCCGACTGCGACGACGGCCTGGACTGCACCGCCGACCGCTGCGAGCCCGCCGTGGGCTGCGCGCACGACTCCGTGTGCGCCGCCGAGGAGGTCTGCGCGGTGGGCAGCGGCGCCTGCGAGCCCGCGCCGACGACCGTCACGTTCCGCGACGGTGAGAACGACTACAGCGGCAGCTTCGACACGTTCGTCGACGCCCTGCGCCCCGACGAGCGCTTCGGCGCCGACCCCGTGCTCTCCGTGTCCGGTGACGCGCCGCCCGTGGGCGCACAGCACATCCTGATCCGCTTCGACGATCTGTTCGGCTGGAACCCGGGGCAGATCCCGCCCGGGGCGCGCATCGACGCCGCCACGCTGTCGCTGCACATCGAGGACCCGAGCGACGACGGCGCCACGCTCCACCGGATGCTGGTGGGCTGGGACGACGACGACACGTGGAACGCCCGCGGCGAGGGCATCCAGACCGAGGACGTGGAGGCCCTGGAGACGCCCGAGGCCCGCGCCGCGGTGCTGGGCGCCGACCGCCCGGTGGCGCTGGACGTGACCGCGAGCGTGGCCGAGTGGGCGCGCGGCGGCACCAACTGGGGCTGGGCGATGGTCATGGCCAACGGCGGCAGCGACGTGTGGACCTTCGGCGCGTCCGAGAGCGACGACCCGACCCACCGCCCTTCGCTCACCGTGACCTACCTGGCCTGTCCGCGCGGCTTCGAGGGCGACGGTGTCCACTGCACGGACGTGGACGAGTGCGCGGCCGACCCCGGCCCCTGCGACGCGAACGCGGCCTGCGAGAACACCGAGGGCAGCTTCACCTGCACCTGCGACGCCGGGTACGCCGGCGATGGGTTCGTCTGCGCCGACGTGGACGAGTGCGTCGGCGACCCCGCGCCCTGTGATGTGAACGCCACCTGCTTGAACGGCGACGGCGCCTTCGAGTGCGCCTGCAACGCCGGGTACGCCGGCGACGGCTTCGCCTGCGAGGACATCGACGAGTGCGTGGCCGACCCGGCGCCTTGCGGGCCGCACATGGCCTGCGAAAACGCCGTGGGCAGCTACGCCTGCCCCTGCCTGCCGGGGTACGAGGGCGAGGCCTGCGATGCCTGCGCCGTGGGCTTCGCCGGCTACCCGGACTGCGCGCCGTGCGCCGACTGCGCGCCCGACGACCCCTGCGCGGCGGACGCCGACTGCGATGACGGCAACCCCTGCACCACCGAGTCCTGCGGCGAGGCGCGGCTGTGCCGCCGCGGTCTGGCCGAGGGGCCCTGCGACGACGGCAGCGCCTGCACCAGCGCCGACACCTGCAACGCCGGCGCCTGCCTCGGCGAGCCGGTGCGCTGCGACGACGGCGACCGCTGCACGACGGACCTGTGTGACCCCGCCGTGGGCTGCATGCCCGCCGAGATTGGCGGCTGCTGCCGCGCGGACGCGGACTGCGGCCTCGGCGAGGGCTGCTTCGAGGGCGCCTGCCGCGCGGTCCATTGCGAGGCCTGTGCGGACGACGCGGCCTGCGGCGGCGGCACGAACCGCTGCCTGACGTTCGAGAACGGCTCGACGGGCTGCGGCGTGGCCTGCGCCGGCGAAGGCGCCGAGTGCCCCGAGGGCTCGGCCTGCCGCGAGTTCGAGGTCGGCGACTGGCAGTGCACGCCGCTGGCCAACGGCTGCGACTGCGAGCCGCAGGCCGGCGTGGCCTGCCAGGACGGCCAGGTGGTCTTCGTGGACTCCTGCGCCAACCCGGGCGACGTGGCGGTGGACTGCGGGGGCCGCGGCTGTGCGGCGTCCGTGTGTTGCCCGCCCGGCACGATCGAGACGGCGGGCGAGTGCGTCGCGACGGACGGCGGCCTGACCGTGCCGGACGCGGGCGGCCTGCCCGCGGACGCCGGCGCGCAGACCCCCGACGCGGGGGCCGGCGGCGCGGGTGG
>CAINDO010000348.1 GCA_903847385.1 uncultured Myxococcales bacterium | reverse complement strand
GATCTGGGGCGGCGTCGAGGACGGCGTCGACCCGCGGGTCGGCGTCGAGGACGGCGTCGACCCGCGCGTCCACCCGCACGTCCGGGCCCGGCTCGACGCCCTCGTCCGCCGGGGGAGCGCCGCGATCCGGTCCGAGGTCGCGCACGTCCGCGGGGCCCACGTCCGCCGGGAGCGCGGGGCCCACGTCAGCCGGGAGCGCGGGGCCCACGTCCGCCGGGAGCGCGCCGCGATCCGGGCCCAGGTCGCGCACGTCCGCCGGCGGGCTGCGCCCCCCCACGGGGACCTCCGGCGAATCGGCGCCGGGCTCGCCCGCGTCGCCGCACGCCAGCAGCAGCCCGGCCACGGGCGATAGATACACGGCGAACCGCGCGACGGATGAACGGACCACACCCATGGACGGACCCTCCAGCAAGATGCTCGACCTCCGGCCCTCACCGCGGTCGGGCACCCCCGCCGCACCGGAGGGAGACATCATCACTCACTGTGGGTCTGATTGGAAGCCGGCGTCACTGCATGAAGAGCAGCCCCGTGCACTGCCCCTGCAGGCAGAGCTGACCCGAGAGGCAGCTGCGCCCGCAGGCGCCGCAGTTCTCCCGACCGGACTGAAGATCCGCCTCGCAGCCGTTCGTGCGCAGGTCGCGATCGCAGTCGGCGAACCCCGGCTCGCAGTACCCCTTGCAGTGCAGCGGCGGGAAACAGATGTTCGCCGCGCACGACAGACCGCAGGTGGCGTCCACGACGTGGTTCGTGGAGCACGGCGCGTTGCACGCGCCGCAGTGTTCGACCGTGTTGATGCGCGCCTCGCAGCCGTCGCTCATGTCGCCGTTGCAGTCGATGCCCGTGCTGCACGTCGCCTGGCAGACGCCCTCGACGCAGGTGGCGACCGCGCCGGGCGGGGCGGGACAGGCCTGCCCGCACCCGCCGCAGTGCGCGGGGTTGGCGGCGACGTCGACCTCGCAGCCGTTCGCCGTCTTGTCCCCATCACAGTCGGCGAAGCCGGGCGTACAGGCCCCCACGCAGGCGTCGCCGTCGCAAACGGGCGCGATGTGTTCCGCGGAGCACGCGCGGTCGCAGGCGCCGCAGTTCAGCGGATCGTCGAGCACGATGCGCTCGCAGCCATCCGCCCGCAGGTCGCCGTTGCAGTCGCCGAAGCCGGGCGCACAGGCGCCCACGCAGGCCCCGCCGACGCAGGCGGCCCCCTCGACGTTCTCCGAAGCGCAGGCGAGGCCGCAGCCGCCGCAGTGGCCCGGATCCCGCGACACGTTGGTCTCGCAGGCGTTCTCGGGCACACCGTCGCAGTCGCTCATGGACGCGGTGCACATCGACCCGCAACCGAACCCGCCGAGGCCGTCGGCCACCAGGAGCTGCCCGGCCTCGCAGTGCGCCGGCAGGCCGGACCCGCCCGGGGCGGCGCGCAGGGCGGCGATCTCGCCGTGCAACGCCAGATCGGCGGCCTCGCGGGCCCCGCCTTCGGCGGCCACCAGACGCTCCGCCTCGACCCGCGCGGCGTCGATGGCGCCCGCCTCGGCCTGGTCGATGCGGTCGAGCAGCATGGGTGTATCATCGCTGTGGCGCGCGTACAGCGCGTGGGCGACGGGGCGGTAGCGCACGTCCGTGACCTTGATCCACGTGCCGTCGGCCTTGCGGCGCTCGAGCCGCAGCCGGAGGCCCGGCACGTTGAGCACCGAGGTCTCCGGTGTGTCGTAGAGCGTGCGGAACAGCTCCGAGTCGCCCCCGGCGTCCAGGAACAGATGCACGGTGCCCGCGTCGTAGCGTTGCAGCCGCTCCTCGACGTGCAGCGGGCGGAGCGGGTCGCGGTCGTAGAAGGTCGCGCGGGTGTTCAGGAAACCGCTGAGGGCCGTACAGGCCGTGCCCTCGTCCGGGGCGCGGACGCGACACTCCACGTCCAGCAGGAGCGAGGCGGCGTCCGAGGCGCGGGCGAGGCCGGCGGCGGCGGGCAGGAGACAGGCGGCGAGCAGGGTGACGAGTCGATGGCGCATCGGGCGCTCCAGTGATGGGGATGCGCGGGGATACCGGAGTCGCCGCGAATGCTTTTCGACGCATCGTCTGCTTGCGTCCGCGCCGCCGCCTTGGTCATCGTGCGCGCCATGCGAAACACCTCCCGATGTCTCACCCTCCTCGTCGCCGCCGCGCTTCAGACCGCCTGCGGGGGCGCCCCCCCGGCCCCGCCCGAAGCCCCGGCGACGCCGCCTGCGCCCGTGGCCTGGGCGCCGCGCCAGGGCCCGTCGCTCGAACAGCTGATGAACGTGCACCGGGCCACGTCCCCCTCACCGGCCGCCGACGGCCGAACGCTCGCGTTCCTGTCCGACGCGACGGGCCTCGCGCAGCCCTTCGCCGTGGACGTCGGGCCGGCGCCCGTCCCGGAGTCGGCCTGGCGCCGCCTGGCCACGGACCCCGAGCGCGTGCAGGCCGTCGACCTCGCGCCCGACGGCCGCTCGATGTTCCTCTGGCGGGACAAGGGCGGCAACGAGAACACCCAGCTCCTGCGCGGTGACGCCGCCGGCGGCGCCCCCGTGGACCTCACCCAGGCGCCGGACGTGCGCCACAACCGCGGGCCCTTCTCGGCGGACGGCCGCCTGCTCGCCTACGCCTCCAACGCCCGCGACCGCGCCCACTTCGACCTCTACGTGCGGCCCACGCAGGGCGAGGCCGGCCCGCCGCGCCTCGTGTATCAGGCCGAGGGACAGAACGGCCCCGAGGACTTCTCGCCCGATGCCCGCTTCCTGGCGGCGCTCCACGAGCGCTCCAACTTCGACCAGGACGTGCTGCTCGTGGACGTGGAGAAGGCCACGGCGCGCGTGCTGACGCCTCATCCGGTGGGTGTGGACGTCCGCTTCCAGTCCCCCCGCTTCACCGCCGACGGCCGCGGTCTGTTCGTGACCAGCGACGCCGGCCGCGAGTTCATGAACGTGGCGCTCCTGCCCACCGACCGCCCGACGGCGGCGCCCCGCTTCGTCATCGAGATGCCCCACGACGTGGACGCGCTGGAGCTCTCACCGGACGGCCGCACCCTGGCGCTGGTGGCCAACGTGGACGGCTACAGCGAGGTCGGCCTGTACGACGTGACCGACCCCGCCACGCCGAAGCCCCTGCCCCGGCCGGAGGTGCCGCGCGGCGTGGTCACGGGCCTCACGTTCGCCCGGGACGGCGGTGCGCTCTACTTCGGGCTCTCGCAGGCCATGTCGCCGGACGAGATCCACCGCCTCGACCTCGCCACGCGCCGCACCACGCGCCTGACTGCGGGCGACCGCGCCGGGGTCGACACATCGCGCCTCGTGGACGCGACCGTCGAGCGCGTGAAGAGCTTCGACGGCCTGGAGGTCCCGGTGCTGCTCTATCGCCCGGCGGACCTGCGGCCGGGCGAGCGCGCGCCGGTCGTCGTCAGCGTCCACGGTGGCCCCGAGGCGCAGACCACGGCCTACTTCAGCCCCGTGGTGCAACTCCTGGTCGGGCGAGGCTACATCGTCGCGGCGCCCAACGTCCGCGGCTCGACGGGGTACGGCAAGCGCTACTCGCACCTGGACGACGTCGCCCTGCGCGAGGACTCGGTGAAGGACCTGGCCGCCGTGAACCGCTGGTTGCGCGCCCGCCCGGACGTGGCCCCGGAGCGCATCGCCGTGATGGGCGGCTCCTACGGCGGCTACATGGTGCTCGCGGCGCTGACGCTCGACCCGGACCTGTGGGCCGCCGGCTGCGACATCGTGGGCATCGCCAACTTCCGCACGTTCCTGGAGAAGACCGCGCCCTACCGCCGCGCCCTGCGCGAGGCCGAGTACGGCGCGCTCGCCACGGACGGCGAGCTGCTCGACCGCCTGTCCCCGCTGCACAAGGTCGATCGCATCCGCGCGCCGCTCATGGTCATCCACGGCACCAACGACCCGCGCGTGCCGGTGTTCGAGGCCGAACAGATCGTCGACGCCCTGAAGAAGCGCGGGCAGCGCGTGGAGTTCCTCAAGTTCGACAACGAGGGCCACGGCATCGCACGGCGCGAGAACCGCCTCACCGCCTACGGCGACATGCTCCGGTTCTTCGACGACACGATCGGGCGCGTCACGCCCTGACGCGGGCGGCGAACCAGCGCACCGTGTCCGCGATGCCCTCGGCGAAGCCCACGCGGGCGCGCCAGCCGGTGCCCTCGAGCTTGCCCGGGTCGAGCACGCTGACCTCCAGGTCGCCGGGGCGCGTGCCGCCGTGACTTGCGTTCGCGGGGCGGCCCGCCGCGGCCACCACGGCGTCGAGCACGTCCTGGGTGGTGCGGCCCGCGCCCGAGGCCACGTTCCAGGCGCCCGGCGCCGGGTTCTCCAGCGCGAAGAACGCCGCCTCGACCACGTCCGACACGTGCACGTAGTCGCGCACGCAGCCGGCGTCGCCGACGTCCCGCCGGGCGAAGATCTTGAGCGGCTCGCCGGCGAGCACGCGCCCGGCGAAGATGGCCACCACGCCGGCCTCGCCGTGGGGGTCCTGCCGCGGGCCGTACACATTGGCGAAGCGCAGCGTCGTCGTCGGCAGGCCGAGCGTGGGCCGCAGCAGCTCCAGGTAGCCCTCGAAGGCCGCCTTGCTGGCGGCGTAGGGGCTCTTGGGCTGCATCGCCCAGTGCTCCTGCGCGCGCTGGCCCTCGGGCACCTCGCCGTAGAGCGCGCCGCCCGTCGATGAGAAGATGAGCTTCTGCACGCCGGCCGCGGCCGCCTCGAGCAGCACGTTCAGGCCGCCGCAGATGTTCACCGCCGCGTCCAGCACCGGGTCGTCCGTCGAGGCCTTGACCGACGACTGCGCGGCCAGGTGCGCCACGTGTGTCGGCTTGAACTCCCGGAACACGGCGGCCACCGCGGCGCGGTCGCGCACGTCCACGGCGTCGAAGCGCGCGCCCGAGGGCACGTTCTCCCGCCGGCCGGTGGAGAGGTCGTCGAGCACCGCCACCGCCGCGCCGCGCGCGAGCGCGGCCTCGACGAGATGGCTACCGATGAAGCCGGCACCGCCGGTGACGAGGAGTCGCATGGCGCGGATTGTGCCGATTCTCGCGGGTCATTCCCATGTGAATACACGCGCGATTCAGCGCGACGGCGGCGGCCCGCCCGCGGGTTTCCGCCCCAACGGCCCGAAGTCGTCCTCGCGGATGAACGCGTCGCCGAGCCGCGCCTCCAGCGCCGCGACGAGGCGGCGGTAAGCGCCATCGGCGAGGTGCTCCCCGCCGAGCAGCGCGGGTTCCAGCACGATGCCTTTGGGCAAGTGGAGCTTCAAGCTGGACTGCCAGCCGCCGTTCTTGCCCGGTCGGAAGTGTTTGACCTCGCGCGCCTCCGTGAGCGCCTTCGCGGAGATTTCCCAGGCCACCTTGGGCCGACCCCGGAAAAAGAGAAAGCCCCAGGTGTGCGTCAACCGCAGGCCCTTCGCGTCGAGCGTGACGGCGGAGTCCTCGTTGAAGAACGCATAGATCGCCACGAAGACGGCCAGGCTGCACCCGACCGCGATGGCGGCGCCCTCCGTGCCGAAGTGGTTGTAGGCGGTGCCCACCGCGCCACCGGTCGGGAGGAGCAGGAAGATCGCGCTGCACCCCAACTTTCCGAAGGCGCCGGAGGGCTGCTGAAAGGTCTCGACTGTCGGCATGCCGGGAACGTACACGCACTCGGTCGGCGAGTGAACGCCCTTACCTCCGGCGGCGTCTCCTGGCCGCGGCCAGGCAGACCAGACCCGCCGCGAGCGCGACCTCGACGCGGCCGCGCCCCGGGGCCGCCTGGCAGGTGCCCGGCTGTATGCCCACGGCGCCCACGACCTGGGCGTCGACGCCCCCGGCGCCCGCATCTCGCGACCCACCGGCCGCGTCCGCCCCCGCGTCCTCACGCCCGGGCCCGGCGTCCGTCCCGCCCGACCCGCCGTCGGCATCACACGTCGCGCCCGGCATCTGTCCGGGGCACACGTCCGCGCAGGCGAGCGCGGCCGGTGTGTCCGCGGCGCAGGCCCAGCGCTGCGTCACGGTCTGAAAGGCGGTGAGCGCCGGCTGCCAGGTGCGGCCGAAGTCCTCGCTGCGCGCCAGCGTCCAGCTCGCCCCTTGATAGGCGTCCGCGCAGGCGTACAGGGCTTCGTTCCCGTCACCCGGCCCGCGCGTGAGGCATCCGAAACCCGGCGCCGGGGCCGGCGCATCGGCCCACATGGCCTCCGGGGCGTCGCTGTGCGACACGGTGCCGAACAGCGTCGCGACCATCGCGCGCGCGCCCGTCGCGTCGAAGACCAGGCTCTCCACCGGATCGGGCAGGCTCGTCGCGCGATGCCAGGTCTCGCCGGCGTCCGTGGAGCGCAGCAGCAGCGTGTCCGGCACGCGCTGCACCGCCGCCCAGACCTCGCCGGCGCCGGGCCGCACCGAGAGGAAATACACCGCGCCCGGCGCGATGGTCTCGTCGGGCAGCGCGACCTCGATGGGCGCCCACGTGGCCCCGGCGTCGTCGCTTCGGTAGGCGCCCGCACCGCCGCTCAGATACAGGCGCTCCGGGGCCGCGGGGTCGCGCAGGAGCGAGTGCCAGGGGGTGTCTGCCGTGAGGTCCGGCGCCGCGAACGTGCGCCCGGCGTCCAGGCTGCGAGACACACCGAACGGCGCCGCCGCGGAGCCCTCGCCCGCCGCGACGACGAGCTCGTCCGGCCGCTGCGGGTGGCCCGAGAGCGCGGCGGGCACGAGGCCCCCAGGCAGGCCCGCCGCGGGCGCGAAGCTGCACGCGTCGTCCGTGGAGAGATACACACCGGCCTGCGAGGCGACGACCCAGCCGCCGGGTGCCGAAGTCGCCGCGACGCCCACGAACGCCGCGCTCGGGGCGACGGCGTCCTCACACAACCAGCGTGGTTCGTCCCCGAAGTAGCCGAACACACCCTGCGTGTCCGTGACGAGCAGCGGCCCGCCCTTCAGCGGCGCGGGAAACAGAATCGCGGTCACGCGGGGGTTCTCGCCGTGCGCCCACGCCGCGCCCGGCAGGGTCGCCCCGGCGAGGAGCGCGCCGAGCGCCGCCCGCCGCACCGCTCAGCCCGCGACCGGAATGCGCACCGAGGTCCGCCCCGTGCGCGGGCTGTAGACCTCGACCTCGAGTGCGCCGGCGCCACGCAAAACCAGGCGCACCCAGCGCTGGCCGTCCGTGCCGTGCGTCTCCAGCGCGCCGAACCCGAAGTCGCCGCCGCGGCCGCGCCCCCAGCCCTCCAGGTGGCCGAGCTCGATCACGCGCTCCCCCGGGCTGACGACCTCGGGGCCACCGGCCGCCGTGGGGGCCGCCGTGAGCCGCAGGGGCTCGCTGAAGGGCAGCTTGCGCGCCGAGGGCAGGCCGTAGCTGGCCAGGTAGCCGGTGTTGCGCACGCGCAGGTCCACCTGCGACAGACCGCCACCCAGGGCCGTGACCTGGATCTCATCGAGCACGATGCGCGGCACGAGCGCGGCCATGCGCAGGAACACGGCGCTCTGGCCGGTGCACACCGCGTCCAGGCGGTCGTAGGGCGGGTTCCAGATGCCGATGCGGGTGTCGTACCCGCCGATCTCCACGGGCCCCAACTGCGGGTGGTCGAAGGCCACCCACGGCCGGAAGATGCGCCCGGCGTTGTGTTCGCGGTCCCACGCCGCCAGCTTGGCGATGTTCTCGGGCGTGACCTGCCCGTAGACGTCGGCGAATGGCTTGGTGGCCGGCATGCCGAGCTGCGTGAACAGATCCCACAGCTCGCAGACCACGGCCAGGCAGCCGCGCTGGTGATAGGCGTAGTCCGAGAGATCGCCCCGCAGCGGCGTGTCCGGCTGGTACAGAAAGTCCTCGAAGCCGCTCACCGTGGGGTAGCCGGTGTAGTGTTTCGACCAGCCCTCCAGCTCGCGGAAGATGGCCAGATCCGCCTGGTTCATCTTCGAGTCGGGCTGGTCGCCCAGGGGCCGGATGATCACCCCGCCGAACGTGTGATAGTTCATCCACACGTGGATGTGCGGCCGCGCGCAGGTGTACTCCAGGATGGCCCGCGTCTCGGGCATGGCCCCGGGGAAGTCTCCGGCCCCGGCCTGGATGTGTTCCGGCGCCCAGGTCCACGGGAAGGTCCGGTTCAGGTCGTAGCGGTTGTCGCCCAGGAAGTGCGCGGCCGGCACGTTGCGGCCGTCGAAGTGTTCGATCAGGCCCTCGGGGTAGACCTTGTAGAACGGCCCCGTGTCCTCCAGCGAGCGCGGCTGCAACACACCGGGCAGGCCCGGTGCCTCGACCATCTCGCCGTCCGGGTGCTGCACGCGCATGCGGCCCATGAAGCCGTCGCCGTCCAGATCCGCGGAGCGCCAGTGGGCCTCGGCGCGGGTGTGTCGGTCGTCCACGGGCGAGGAGCGCACGTAACGGCCCGTCTTCAGCACGGTCTCCGCGCCGTCCGGCGAGATGCGCGGCACCACGTAGACCAGCACGCCGCGCAGGTGCTCGGCCAGGTGCGCGGGCACCCAGGGCAGCTCGCCGCCCAGTTGCAGGCGCAGCAGGTCTTCGGCAATCGCCAGCGCCACGCTCGACCCGGCCAGCTCCGAGGCGTGCAGGTTGCCATCGACCCAGGCCGCGGGCTGCGCGGCATCCGGCGCGCGGCCGATGGCCAGGCACCAGATGTCCCGGCCCTCGGCGCTGCGCCCGAGCGAGGCGAGCCGCGTGAACTCGGGGAACGCCACGTGCCACACGGCCAACTGCCGGGAGACCTCGTCGTGGTCCAGGTAACGCTGCCGGAAGCCGACGGAGAGCGCCGCGAGCGCCTCGAGTGAAGCAGAGAGAGTCATCGAATCAGATTCCCCACCGGGTCCGCCACGCGGCCCACTCCGGAAGAAGATCGGGCGCGGCCTCTTCGAGCACGGCCCCGCCCCAGGCCACGGCGGCGGCCTCGTAGGCCTGATGTGCGGCGAACCCCGGTGCGCCCTTGCGGGTGGAGCGCGCGCGGTCCTCGGCGCCCAGGCGGGCCCGAACGGCGGCGTCCGTGACCGGGTGCGCCGCCTCGTGGAAGACCTGCAGCAGCGCGTGGTGCCCGGGCTCGCCGAGCGAGGTGGCGATCACCAGGCGCCCTTCGACCTCGACGGCGCGCCCGCGGGCGCCCAGGGGCCGGCAATCCAGCACGCACACGGCGGGCGGCTCCAGGCCCAGCGGCGCCCACAGCGCGGACAGCAGGGCCGGCAGGCGGGTGCGCAGGGGCCCGGCGCCGGCGGCGCTCTCGGGGGCGGCGACCGCGGCGGGGACCTCCGTCAACAGACGCCGCCAGGGCACACCCACGGCCTCGCCCACGGGCGGCGCGGCGAGGTGCGCCTCGGTGAGCGCGCGCAGCGGCCACCCCTGCAGGACCAGGGCATCCCGCGGGTGGGCGTGCATCGCCACCGCGAGCGCCCGGGCGGCGCGGGAGAGCGGGCGGCCGTCGTACAGCGAGGCGGCGTCCGCCCCGAGGTCGACGCCGGCGAGGGCGCGGTAGCCGTGGTCGGCCAAGGCCGAGGTCTCGAGAATCATCACGGCTTGCCTCGCGGCGTACCCCACTGCCGATAGGCCGGCGGGATGCGGGAAGGGCCGGCGGGCGCGGGCGACGGCGACACCGTGGGCGCCGGCAGCGGCGGCTTCGAGGGTGTCGGCTCCCGGAGCCGGGCGTGGAGCGGGTGGGCCGGATCGGCCACCACCTTGCGGAACATCGTGTAGTGCCGCTCCAGGCGGGCGACATAGGCCGGATCGTCGGCGCAGCTCTCGCGGAACAGCTCCAGCAGCGGCTGCGAGATCGTCGACTGCGGATTGCGCGCGTCCAGCTCGGCGCGGGCGGGCACCGTGTCCGGCACCGCCGGGTCGAAGGTGCACGAGAGCGTGGCGACGTGCTCGCGCGTCGAGGCCCGGATCACGCCCAGCGCCGCGCGCCAGCAGTCGCAGCTCGGCTCGGCGCAGAAGTGCTCGACGAGCACGTACGTGTCCACGGGCAGGTCGCCCTGCGGCCACTTGACCAGCAGGGCCCGGGCCTCGTCCTTCGCCACGTCCGGGAAGAGCAGATTGAACGGGAGCATCGTCATGCGCCCGGGACTAGCACCCCCGATGGCACCGACACAAGGGCGGACGTTCTCAGCGCGCGGCGGGCCGCAGCCAGCCCTCGACGCCCGCGACGGCGGGCAGGCGCAGGCGGGCGAGCACGCGCTCGTCCACCCGCGTGGCCTCGCCCTCGCCGTGGCGCACCACGCAGACCATGTCCTGCGGGCGGAAGCGCGGGCCGATGAAGCCCACGCCGCGACCGCCCTGCGGGTGCATGTGTCGCAGCACGCCCCGCGGCCAGGCCGGCACGGCGCCCACGCCCAGGAACACGGCGTCGAAGGGCCCGCGCACGCCCGCCGGGCGGGTGGCGTCGCCGGTGGTGGAAACGACCTCGCCGGGCGCGCCGACGATGTGTCGCAGGAGCGCGGCGAAGTAGCCCGTCGCCGGGGCGAGATCGAGCGCGCGGTCGCCCGGGGCGAGGCTCAGCGCCTCGAGCGCCAGGGCCACCCAGCGCACGGGCAGCACGCGCAGGGGCACGCCCTCGGCGCTCACGGGCGGCGGGGCGTCGGACAACAGCGCGTCGCGCTCAGCGGGGGTGAAGAAGGGCGCCGGGTCGATGGTCAGCAGGGCCTCGACCACGGCGGCGGAGCGGAGCACACCGGCCTCCAGCAAGCGCCGCACGGCGTTCTCGCGTTGCTGCGAGGCCGGGTCGCGCACGTTCAGGCCGAGGGGGAAAGACACCGAGACCTGCGCCCCGGCCGGGGACTTCTCGTTCGCCGCCCGGGCCGCGCGTGCGAGGTGAATGTCCCGCTGCGCCGGGCTCAGGAGCGTCACCTGCTCCGTCACGCTGCGCTCGAACACACGGTCGACGTTGCGGCCCTGCCCCCGGAACCGGGCGGCGATGTCCGCCACCAGCGGCCCGTAGGCGTCGTACATGAACCGCACGCGGTCGGCGTAACTCAGCTCCGCCGAGGGCTCGAGGTGTTGCGCGCGAAACGCCCCGTCGTACCAGCTCTTCCACCACTCGGGGTGGTGGAACTGCGTGCCGAAGCGGCGCGTCCAGTCGGTCATCTGTTCGTGCACCTGGGCGCCGGGATACAGCCGGAACGGGTCGACGGACAGCCACCCGCCCGTCTCCGGAGCGCGCGAATACAGGCGTTGCAGGAACGCGTGCGTCTCGCGCAGCGTCTCGGGCGTCTCGCCGGGGTGGCCCACGATGATGTTCGCCGCCCAGTTCAGCCCGTGCGCCCGGCTGAGATCCATCAGACGCTCGATGGCCGCCAGGTAACGCTCCGGCGTGTTCCCCTTCTGCATGATGCCCAGCATCTTCGGACTGCCGCTCTCCAGGCCGATGCCGATGGAGAACCGCGAGCGGGCGAGCAGCGACACGTCTTCTTCCTGCAGATCGTCCGCGCGGGTCAGCGTCCAGAACTGACGCGGCGCGATGCCGGCGCTCAGGATGCCTTCGAGCACCTCGCGCCGCCACGCGCGCTGCCAGCCGAACAAAGGATCGGCCAGGTTCACCACCCACTGCGACAGATCCGTGAAGCGGCCCAGGCGCTTCAGCTCGTCCACCGCGCGCTCCGGGGAGTAGGCGCGCCAGGCGTAGCCGGACTTCGCGCGCTCCATGCAGAACGTGCAGTGATAGGGGCAGCCGCGCGACAGATACACCTGCAGCTTGCGGCCCAGCTCCAGGGCCCGCGGCCAGTACCGGTTCAGGAGCGCCCAGTCGTAGGGCGGCAGCTCGTCCAGGTGCTCGGGCAGGTCGCGGTCGTAGAGCGGCGCCGGGCGGCCGCCGCCCAGGAGCGTCTCGACGATCTGTCGGAACGGCCGCTCGCCTTCGCCGCGCACGACCGTGTCGATGGGCGAGCCGTCGAAGAGCAGGTCTTCGGGCAACGCGCTGGCGTGGTAACCCCCGGCCACCAGCGGCGTGTCCGGGAACAGCCGCTTGAGAAACCGCCCGACCGCGAGACAGCGCAGGTAGTCGAAGCTCGAGTAACACGACAGACCGATGACCGTGAACGGCCCGAGCGAGGTCAGCAGCCGCGACAGATGCTCGGGGTCGCCGCCCTCGTAACACAGGTCGATGATCTCCACCCGGGCGCGCAGGTGCTGGCGCAGATAACCGCCGATGCTCACCAGATGCGGCAACCCGAAGTCCAGGTCCATGGGCCGCAGGACGCCGGGGGAGATGAGCAGGATTTTCGGACCAGAGGAGGTCACGGCAACGCCTGCCGCACGAACGGCTCGGGAATCTCGGCGCTGCCGTAGGTCGCGGCACCGCTCTCCTTGCAGCCGCCCTGGCAGGTGCGCTCGTAGGCGCAGCCGCGGCAGACCTCGGGCACGCGTTTGGGGAAGGTCTCCAGGTAGGGGTTCTGGTGGATCTCGGCCCAGGTCTGTTCGCGGATGTTGCCGAGCACCGTGCTCGACAGATTGCAGGAGCGCGTGTTGCCCAGGGGATCGATCACGATGTTGGGCGAGTGGCTGCCCACGCTGCAGAAGCCGAAGTTCACATGCGGGTAGCGGCTCATGCGCACCAGACACGGCGGGATCGGCATCGCCGTGGAGACGCGGATCTGATAGCGAGGGGCCAGTCGATTCGCCGTCTCCAGGTCGGCCTCGACGTGGGCGACCTCGGGCAACAGACGCTCGACCTCGTCCACGGCCCAGCCCGTGGGGGACATGCGGTTGTAGCTCAGGCCGCGGATGCCCAGCACGAGACACAGTTCCATCACACCCGCGAGCTCGCCGGCGGTCTCGCGCATGGCCACGAAACAGCACTGCACGGGCACGCCGGCCTCGCGCAGGTCCAGGGCGGCGCGCACGGTGTCGTCGAAACACACGGCGCCCTTCAGGCGGTCGTGCGTGTCACGGTCCGCCGAGAGCAGCGTGAGCTGCACGCTGCGCAGCCCGGCGCGGGCGAACCGGGCGGCGATCTCCGGCGTCACGTGGCTGCCATTGGTGATGAGCTGCACGGTCTTCACGCGGGCGCACAGGCGTTCGATGAGCTCCACGGCGTCCCGGCGCAGCAGCGGCTCGCCGCCGGTGATCGTCACGTGGGTGGCGCCGGTCTCGACCAGCGCCTTCTCCATCATGGCCCACTGCGCCGCCGTGTCGAGCGCGCCCCGGGGGTAGGCCTCGCCGGCGCTGGCCCCGGAGCCGGCGTTCCACACGTTGTAGCAGTGGCCGCAGCGGTGGTCGCACCCGGTCGTGAACTCGAAGTCGAGCCGGGGGATGCGGTGCCCGTCCAGGTCGTCGGTCGAGTCCGCGTCCGCGGCCTCCGTGAAGACGGCCACGCGGCGTCAGGACTTGCGCAGCCGCGCGGCGACGTCCGGCGGCAGGCGGTTCTCGGCCAACAGACGGTCGAGGACGGCCTCGCGCTCGCGGTGGAGCCCCAGGCGGGCGTCCGGGACCACGGTCGCGTCCGGCGCCGGCGGTGGTGCGGCGTCGAGGGCCTGGTCCAGGCACGGGCCGACGCGGGCGTCCGGCGCGGGCGGCGACAGACACGGGCCGACGTGGGCGTCCGGGGCCGGCGGTTCCAGACAGGGGCCGACCTGCGCGTCGATGGAGAGACACGGGCCGACGTCCGGCTGCGGCGCGCCCAGGCAGGGCCCGACGCCCGTGTCTTCGAAGGGCGGCTGCAGGCAGGGGCCCACGTACGCGTCCGGCTCGAGGGGCGAGAGGCACGGGCCGACGTAGGCGTCGGGCTCCGGCGCGCTGAGACACGGCCCGACCTCGGCGTCCAGCGCCGCGTCCGGATCCGGGTCCGGATCTGGCTCCGGGTCGGCCGCGCAGCCCGCCTGCGTCGTTGCCACGCCCACCCCCATGAGCAGCCACCCCGCCACCCCCAGCGCCACCCCCCCGCCCAGGGCCCCGGCGGCCATGGAGAACTGACAGGCGGCCATGGAGCCACCGGCCAGGATGAGTGCGAGCACGGTCAGGAGCTTGCGGCGGCGAGGTGAGGCGTTCATGCCATGGCCTTACACCCGCGCCCGAGAGCGGGTCAATGGACGCAGGTCACGCGGCAGGCTAGAACGCCGGACACACCCGGAGGAGCCCGTATGTCCATCATCGTTCATCACCACCCGTTCACCCGCGCCGCCACCGTCGTCTGGATGCTGGAGGAGGTCGGCGTCCCGCACACGCTGCAGTACGTCGACATCTCGAAGGGCGAGCAGAAGTCGCCCGAGTTCCTGGCGCTCAACCCCATGGGCAAGCTGCCCGCGCTGCAGGACGGCGACGTCGTCGTGACCGAGACCGCCGCCATCGGCCTGTACCTGGCCGACCGCTACGCCGCCGGCCGCCTGGCGCCGCTGATGGACGATCCGGACCGCGGCGCCTACCTGCGCTGGTCGCTGTTCGCGCCCTCGGTCATCGAGCCCGGTGCCATGGCCCAAGCCGCGGGCTGGGCCTTCAAGGCCGGTCAGGCCGGCTGGGGCGAACACGCGGCGATGCTGGCGTCGATGGAGCAGGCCGTGTCCCGCGGGGACTTCCTGCTCGGCGACCGCTTCAGCATGGCGGACGTGATCTTCGGCGGCACGCTGCGCTACATGCTGCGCTTCGGCATGGTGGCGGCGTCGCCGGGCTTCACGGCGTACTCCGAGCGCCTGGCCGCCCGCCCGGCCCTGCAGCGCGCCGAGGCGCGGAACCTGGAAATCGCGAAGGCGCACGGGCTCGCCTGAGGGCTCGTCGACGGACGTCTGTTCCCCCTCGCGCGGACGTGTTAATTCGCCCGCGTGCAGACCGCCACCCAGCCCCCGCGCGCCCTCAGCGTCTCGCAGCTCACCGCGCAGCTGAAAGACGCGGTCGAGACGCGCTTTCGCAACATCTGGGTGCAGGGTGAGCTCAGCCAGGTCAAGGTGCACCCCAGCGGGCACGTGTACCTGACGCTGACGGATCCCGAGGCGCGCCTGGACGCCGTGATCTGGCGCACCACCGCGGCGACGCTGCGCTACAAACCCGATCCGGGCTCGCTGGTGCTGGCCATGGGGCGGCTGGCCATCTATCCGCCCCGCGGCACCTATCAGATGGTCATCGAGCGGCTGGAGCCCGTGGGCGCCGGCGCCCAGGACGCGGCGCTGCAGGCCCTCAAGGAGCGGCTGACCGCCGAGGGTCTGTTCGACGCCGCGCGCAAGCGACCGCTGCCGTTCCTGCCCCGCAAGGTCGGGGTGATCACGAGCCCCAGCGGCGCCGCGCGACGGGACATCGAGGCCGTCATCCACCGGCGCTCGCCGCAGATCCCCATCGTGCTGTATCCGGCGCAGGTGCAGGGCGAGGGCACCGCGGCGGACGTCGCGCGCGGGCTCGCGGTGCTCGGCCGCACGCCCGGCGTGGACGTGGTGATCGTGGGGCGCGGCGGCGGCTCCGCCGAGGACCTGGCCGAGTTCAACGTCGAGTCGCTCGTGCGCGCGATCGCCGCCTGCCCCGTGCCGGTGATCAGCGCCGTGGGCCACGAGACGGACACGAGCCTGTCGGATCTCGTGGCCGACCTGCGCGCGCCCACCCCCTCGGCCGCGGCCGAGAAGGCGGTGCCGGTGCGCGACGACCTGCTCGCCCACGTGGACGCCCTGGCCGGTCGGCTGGACGGCGCCGTGCTGCGCGGCGTCTCCCGCTGGCGCGAGCGGCTGGGGCATCTGGGCAAGCGGCTCTCGCGCGGCCTGGCCTTCGACGCCCGACACCGCACCATCGAGGCGCTGCGCAGCCGCCTGGACCGCGCCGCCGGCCGCGGCGTGCAGAGCGGGCACACGCGCCTGAACACGCTCACGCAGCGGTTGGCCGCGCAGCACCCCCGCGAGCGCATCTCCCGCGCCCGGGCCGCGCTGCAGCTCGCCGCCGCGCGTTTGGGCGTGGTCGGACCGCTGCGCACGCAGGCCGGCCGGCGGGACGTCGCCCTGCTCGCCGCGCGCCTGCACGCCCTGTCGCCGCTCGGCAGCCTGCAGCGCGGCTACAGCCTCACCCGCACGCCGGAGGGCGCCGTCATCCAGCGTGCGTCCCAGGTGGCCGTCGGCGACACCCTGCACACGCAGTTGGCCAGCGGCGCGCTCACGACCACCGTGACCGCCGTGCATCCCGAGTCGACGCCCGCGACCGTCGGGCCCCCACAGGAGTCTTGAACGCCCATGGCCGAAGAACCCGCCTTCGAGAACATCGTCGACGAGCTGCAGAAGCTCGTGGCCCAGCTGGAGTCGGGCAACCTCGCCCTCGACGAGTCGCTGCGGCTCTACGAGCGGGGCGTCGCCCTCGCTCGTCAGGCCAACGGGCTGCTCGAGGGCGCCGAGAAACGCATCGAGGTCCTGCAGAAGAGCCTCGGAGAAAGCAACGCATGAGCACCGTCGCCCCCTCTCAGGACCCTTACGCCACGCACGCCCGCCTTCTGAACGTCTTCGAGGAGGCGCTGCGCAAGCACATCGCCGGCTGGGAGACGTGGCCGGCCCTCCTGCGCGAGTCCTGCGCCTACGCCCTCGGCACCGGCGGCAAACGCGTGCGCCCCGTGGTTTGCCTGATGGCCGCCGAGGCTTGCGGCGCCCCGCTGAGCGCCGCCCTGCCCTTCGCGCTGGCCGTGGAGCTGATTCACACCTACTCGCTCGTGCACGACGACCTGCCGAGCATGGACGACGACGACTTCCGCCGCGGGCAGCCCACCTGCCACAAGAAGTTCGGCGAGGCCCAGGCGATCCTGACCGGCGACGCCCTGCTGACCGAGGCCTTCGCGGTGCTCGGCGCGGCGCAGGCCCCGGCGGCACAGGTCGCGCTCTTGGCCACGGCCGCGGGCGGCGGCGGCATGGTGGGCGGGCAGGTGCTGGACATCGACACCGCGCCCGTGCCCGACTGCGACGCCCTCGAGCACCTGCACCGGCTCAAGACGGGCGCGCTGCTGCGGGCCGCCGTGCTCGGGGGCGGGCTCGCCGCCGGCGCGAACGCGGACGCGCAGGCGGCCCTGTCGCGTTACGGCGCCGCGCTCGGGCTGCTTTTCCAGATCACCGACGACCTGCTGGACGCCTCGCAGGACGCCGACGCCGGCAACCGCAGCTACCTGAACCACCTGGACGCGGACACCCTGCGCGCCCGCGGCGAGACGGTGGCCGCCGAGGCCGGCGACGCCGCCCGCAGCCTGGGCGCCGGCGGCGAGGCCATGGCGCTCTTCGCGGACGCCATCCGCACCCGCAAGAGCTGAGGCCGTTTGGCCCGCAAGTCCCGGCTGGATGCGCTGCTGGTCGCGCGGGGGCTCGCCCCCGATCTGGCCAAGGCCCGGGGCCTGATCATGGCCGGCAGCGTGGTCGTCGGTGAGCAGCGGGTGGACAAACCCGGCGCGCCCGTGGCCGACGACGCCGCCGTGCGAGTGCGCGGCAAGGGCCACGACTACGTGTCGCGCGGGGCCCTCAAGCTGGTACACGGCCTGGACCACTTCGAGGTCGCCGTGAGCGGGCGGACCTGCCTCGACCTGGGCGCGAGCACGGGCGGGTTCACCCAGGTGCTGCTCGAGCGCGGCGCGCGGCGCGTGTACGCCGTGGACGTCGGCCGGGACCAGCTCGCCTGGGCGCTGCGCCAGGAGCCGCGGGTGGTCTCGCTCGAACAGACCCACGCCCGCGACCTGACGCCCGCCGTGATCCCCGAGCCCATCGACCTGCTCGTCGCCGACGTGTCGTTCATCTCACTGCGGCAGGCGCTGCCGCCGGTGTTCCCGCTGCTCGTGGCCGGCGCCGACCTGGTGGTGCTGGTCAAGCCGCAGTTCGAGGCGCAGCCCGGCGAGGTCGAGGACGGCGGCCTCGTGCGGGATCCAGCCGTTCATGCGCGCACCTGCGCCGAGGTCGCCGCCGCGCTCACCGCCGCGGGGTTCGCCGTGCGGCCGGCCATCGCCTGCGCGCTGCGCGGGACGACGGGCAACCAGGAGTACCTGCTCGCCGCCCGGCGGGCGTGAGGACGAGCAGGCTGCGCGAAGAGCAGCCTGCCCGGGCCAGGACGGCCCGGCGGAATCACCGAGAGGCTTTGAAGAAGCCGAACGATTCCGGGAGCGGAGCCGAATTCACTTCGGCGCAGCGGGGCCGAAAAAGTCCAGGGACGGACTTTTTCGGCGTCTGGTCAAGGACAGACGGGGCCGCTGAAATCGGCGGTCCAGCTGTTGTTCGGGCAGCACGTCTCGGCGTTGCTGCACCAGACGCAGGCGGCGTCCGTCAGGGGCCAGAAGACCTGCGTCTCCTGGTTGTTCGCCAGGCTGTCGGCCTGCACGAAGCCGCCCTCGGCGCGGGGCGTGACGAGGCCCGAGCACGGCGGGTCGGCCAGGCGACCCAGCATGGTGCAGTTGCGGCTCGATTCGTTCGTATAGTCGTAGTTCACCCGCAGCGACTCGCCCTCGACGGCGTAGGTGTAGCAGCCGTAGTCCAGATTGCCCGACGCGCTGCCGACCGTGGCATTGAACTGGCTCTGGATCAGGAACACGCCGTCCGGGCGGAACGTGTAGATCATGCGCCAGCTCGGCGTGCCGCAGGTCTTGTCGTTCCAGCTGTAGTACCAGCGATTGGCCGTGAACTGCGTGAACACGGGCTCCGTGCCGGCGCCGGGGGCGGGGCAGGTGAAGCCGTCGGGCGGCGCGGGCGCGACAGGGCCTGCGGGGATGCAGTCGAGCCCCGACACCATGTAGCCGTCATCGCAATCGCAGGTGGCGAGGCCGACCGCGGTCGGAACACAGCTGCCGTGGCCGCTGCAGTCGATGGCCTCGCACAGCGGCGAGGTCGCCGCGTCTGCGTCGGCCCCGGCGCCGGTGTCGTCGGCCGTGTCGGTGTCGCAGGCGGTCAGGGAGAGCAGCGAGGCGAGGAGGGTCGAGAGGGCAAGGCGCATGGGGCCTCCGGGCAGGTGTGGCGCCGGAGACTACCACGAACGCGCGCCCTCAGGCCTCCGCGTCCTCGGCGTCCTCTTCGAGGATGGGCGACGCCTTGAGCGCGGCCTTGCCCTCTTTCACGTACACGCGGAAGCGGACGTCCCGGCACTTGAACTTCTCGACGAGCTGCGCCCGGGTGCGGATGAGCTTGGCGCGGAACTTGCGGAAATCCGCGGGCTCCACGGGCTCGCCGCAGCTGTGTTTCGTGGCGGCGAAGTCCTTCCACACCGACTCGAAGTAGGCCTCCTCCTCGGCGGTGAGCGCCTGGGGGGCGAGGCTGACGCCCGTCTCGCGGCTGGCCTCTTCGCGCATGGCCGAGAGCAGCTCCGCGGGCACGGGGCGCACTGCCGTGTTCTCGTGTTTGCCGGGGCCGCGGGCGCCCGAGGGCAGGGCCCGTTCTTCACGCAGTTTGTCGAGCAGGCCCGGGCCCACGGAGGCCGGGCGGAGTTCGATGTCCGTCTGCGTCTCGGGCTCGGGGTCGTCCCGGTCGAGGGCGGGGAGCTTGGGTTTGGTGCGGGTCGTCTCGGCCGTCGGGAGCGCCGGCGGCACGGGCCGCGCGGCGGGTTTCGCCTTGTCGCGGGGCTTCTCGGTCGATCTCTCGGTCGATTTCTCGGTGGACCGCTCCGTCGAGGCCTCCGTCGACTTCTCCGACGACTTCTCGGACGACTTCTCCGCCGAACGCTCCACGGACTTCTCCGCCGAGGCCTCGGCGGGCGCGACGGTCGGCGCGGGCACGGCCGGCGCCAGGGCCTGCACGGGGCGGGTCGGCGCCGCGACGCTGCTGTGCACGGGCTTCTCGACCGTGGCGCGGCGGGCGAGGTCGCCGATGGTGTCGTTCAGGGACTCGATGGCGGGCCGCAGCCAGGCGGGCCACTTGCTCGCCGGCTGGGGGAACGCGACCTGCCCGTCGGCGACGACGGCCTTGAGGCGCTTGCCGAGGCCGGAGAGCGCGACCGAGGAGACGATCACGGTCAGCAGCCACAGCAGCAGCCCGGCGCCGAGCAGGAGCTGCGTGACGGGCGACCCGAGGGCCACGCGCTTGAAGATGCCGACGACGCCGCCGAGCTGCGCGAAGTCCGGCGCGGCGGGGGCGGGCCAGGCGACGACGACGTAGAACTCGTGCACGCCGGGGACGAGCGTGCGCATGGCCTGCCAGGTGGTGCCGCCCGCCTCGACGGGGCTGATCTTGCCGGGAAAGACGCCGGTGACGGCCTTGGCGAGCGCGCCGTCGGCGCCGGGGCCCACGGCGCGCGCGACGTCCAGCATCACCAGCGTATTGGTCGACCGGGTTTCCTGGAACAGACCGAGCGCGAGCTCCGCGGGCTGCGGGCCCAGGATCACCAGGCGGCCGTTGGCCGGCGGAACGGGGGCGGCGTTGACCGGCGCCTTGGGGTCGGGCGCGAGCGCCCAGGGGAGCGGGAGCGTGATGGCCCACAGCTCGGTGCGGGGCGTCTTCAGCGGCTTGCCATCGGCCAGGCGGTCGAGCTCCTCGAGCGTGATGGACCAGCCGTTGCCGAGGTCCGCGGCCGAGGCGCCGGCGAGCTGCCCCGCGGGGTCGACGAGCACGAAGTTGTAGGGCCGGTGGGTGGTCGCGAGCTTCTGCGCCACGGGCTCCAGCAGTGCGGCCCGCACGTGCGGCGCCATGTCCGCCGAGACGGCCGCCAACGCCGCGACCAGCTCCGGGGCGCGCAGGGCGGCCTCGGCGGCGCGGCGTTCTTGCCCGAGCGCGGCGGCGACTTCGGCGGCGAGCGCACGGGACTCGCCGGCGGCCCGGCCTGCGCCGGCCTCGGTCAGCGCCGGGTCACGATGGGTGGACACGCCGAGCGCCCCCGCCCCGAAGGCGGCCAGCGCGGCGATGGTCAAGAGGGCGAGGATGCGAGAGAGCCACATGGGAAACCCGGTCGGCTGAAGGGACGGCGCGGCGGCGTCAAGTCGACGGCCGGCCGGGTTTTACCGTGGCGGCGACCGCGCTGACCAGAGCGATCCACACCGGGATGTATTCGACGACCGCGAAAACACTCGGAAACGTCCACGTGCCGGCGTCCAGGAGGGCCACCCGGGGCACGTAGGCGATCCAGACGGTCACGGACCATACCCAGAACGGCCAGGAGAGCCGGCGCTCGCCCCCCGCGGCGGCCAGGACGGCGAAGGGCAGCCACCACAGCAGGTACCAGGGGTGGGCCACGGGGGCGACGAGGAGCAGCGCCGCGGTGATGGGCCCGAGCACATGCTCCAGATCACGCCCGCGCCACAGGCGCTCGACCACCACCAGCCCCAGCAGCGCGCCGGCCACGAGCTTGGCGGCGGCGAAGGCGAGCTCGTCCGGCCAGAGGGGCGCCAGCGGGCCGAGGGCCTCGAAGCCCGGCGCGGGGCCCACCAGCCAGCGACCCACGCGGGTGAGCATCGCCGGCAGCTCGACGGGCGTGGGGCCCGGCGGCCAGACCTGCTCGAAGGCGTGCACGAGCAGTGCGAAGAGGCCGTCGTTGCCTCGCCACCGGTGACCGTAGGTGGCCAGCGCCTCCGCGGGGGTACCGCCCAGGTACGGCAGGGCGAACAGGGCCGAGGCCAGCCCGCACCCCACGGCCACGCGCCACCCCAGCCGCGGCAGCGCGACCGCCGGGAACAGCTTGGCGCCGACCGCGAGCGCGAACACGCCGCCGGCGAGCAGCCCGCGGGCGGGCCCCGCGGCCAGGAGCGCCCCCGCGAGGCAGAGCCCCAACACGCCCAGGGCATCCACGTGGCCGCCCACCGCCGCTTCGAGCGCCGGGAGCGGGCAGAAGAGCCACAACACCACCGCGCGGGGGTCGCGCCCGGAGCGCCGCAGCCAGTGCAGGAGCGCAAAGGCCGCGCCGAGCTCCATACAGGCCGCCATCGCGCGCCATACCAGCGGACTCGGCCCCGAAAGCGTCGCCAGGCGGAACGCGAGCTGCGCCGCGGGCGGGTAGATGGTCGGGATCGCGGCGTGGCCGATCTGGTCGCGCACGTCCTGCAGCGCCGGAAAGGCCGCCACGGCCGCGTCCAGCGCCGGCGAGTTCGGCGCGTGGTCGTAGGGCCCGTGGCCGAGATGCTGCATCGCCCCATCCCAGAGATACCGCCACAGGTCCTCGCTCAGCAGCGGCGGCAGCGCGAGCAAGAGCAGGCGACCGAGCGCCGCGAGCACGAACGCCCGCCCGAGCCACGCCTCCGGAACCGCGCGCCAGCCGCGCAGCACGCCCGCGAACGCGGCGGCCCCCAGCGCGGCGCCGAGCACGATGCGCGCGAGGTGGTCCGCGGGACGACCCGGGGCCACGCCGAGCGCGAAGGGCAGCCCGAGGGCCAGCGCCCCCCACAGCAGGACGAACCGACCACCCGCCCCGCCTTGCGGCGTCAGGCCGGCTCCTCGGCCGGGGCCTCGGCGGCGCGGCGCCGGGCGAAGATCGGGCTCTGCGCGAGGCTCATCACGCCCGTGTACAGGTAACCCACCTGGAACAGGATCATGAACGGCACCGCCAGCCAGATGTGGTGCTCGAGCGCGTAGTAGACCGCGTGGGTGTAGTACAGGCCCATGGCGACCTCGAAGGCCGGCAGCAGGTTGCGCGACGCCCGGTAGCCCGTGGCGGCCCAGGACTGCCCGCGCTTCTCCAGGCCGAGTTTGGGCGTGCGGACGAACTCCGACTCGCGGCCGAAGGCGGCCTCGAGCGTGGCCTTGGCCTGATTCAGCGCCAGGCCGATGCCCAGGGCGAGCACGAAGGGCAGGTAGCGCATGCGGTACTGCCAGCTGCGCCCGACCTCCCGCTGGCTGAGCAGGTAGAAGTAGCAGACCGACACGGTCGCCCCCAGGAAGAAGGGCAGGTCGAGCAGCAGGGTCTGCGTCCAGCCGTGATCCACCCGGATGTGGAGCGTCATGGGCATCATGAGCGACATGAGCACCATCATCACGTAGGCCACGTTGTTCGTCAGGTGGACGAAGGCCTCGAACCGGATCTTGAAGGGCAGGTCGCTGCTCAGGATGCGCGGCAGCAGCTTGAGCGCCACCTGGATGGACCCCTTGGCCCACCGGTGCTGCTGGCTCTTGAACGCGTTCATCTCCACGGGGATCTCGGCGGGCGAGAGCAGGTCGTTCAGATAGATGAAGCGCCAGCCGAAGAGCTGCGCCCGGTACGAGAGGTCGAGATCCTCGGTGAGGGTGTCGTGCTCCCAGCCGCCGGCGTCCGTGATGGCCTGCCGGCGCCAGATGCCCGCCGTGCCGTTGAAGTTGAAGAAGCGCCCGGACCGGTTGCGGGCCGTGTGCTCGATCATGAAGTGGCCGTCGAGCAGGATGCTCTGGGCGTGCGTGAGCAGGGAGTAGTCGCGGTTGATGTGGTCCCAGCGGGCCTGGACCATGCCGACGCCGGCGTCCGCGAAGAACGGCACCGTGCGCGTCAGGAAGTCCGCCGGGGGCAGGAAGTCGGCGTCGAACACGGCGATGAACTCACCGCGGGCGACGGCCATGCCGGCCTGCAGGGCCCCGGCCTTGAAGCCGGTGCGGTCCGTGCGGTGCAGGTGCACGATGTCGATGCCCGAGGCGCGGTACCGCTCGACCACCTGCCGGGCGATCTGCTGCGTGTCGTCCGTCGAGTCGTCCAGCACCTGGATCTCGAGGAGCTCGCGGGGGTACTCGATGCGGCAGACGTAGTCGATCAGCCGCTGGACGACGTACCGCTCGTTGTACAGGGGGAGCTGGATCGTGACGCGCGGCAAGGGCATGTCGGCCGCTTCGGGCAGGGGCCGAGGCGGGTCGCCCTTGTGGCGGTAGTACAACCACGCCATCTGGTAACGGTGCGAGCCATAGAAGCTCAGGCACACGAGGATGGCGAAGTAGAGTCCGAGGAAGAGGAGTTCGACCGCTGTCATAAAGGCGGTCGGGCAGTATAACGACGTCCGCGCCGCTGTAAAGGCGCATGCCGCATTGCGTCATCCGGCGGCATTTGAGCGCCCGCCCGGTCGACTCAGGCGTCCATCAGCTCCTCGAGGATCGGGCGGAGCTGGGCGACGGCTGCGGAGTGGATCTGGCTGATGCGCGACTCGGTCACGCCGAGGAGCGAGCCGATCTCCTTCAGGTTCATGTCCTCGAAGTAGTAGAGCGTGAGGACGACGCGCTGCCGCTCGGGCAGGGCCTGGATGGCGCGCATCATCACGTCGCGCTCGTCGTTCTGCTCGGTGCTCTGGGCCGGGTCGCTGGCCTCCGGGTCGCCGACGCTGTCGAGGAAGTCGCGCTTGTCCTCGCTGCCGCCGACGCCGAGGTCCTCGAAGGAGACCACGGAGACCGCGCGGGCCTTGTCCGTGAGGTCCTGGAACTCCTCGAGCGTGAGGCCCATCTCGGTGGCGATCTCGAGCTCGGTGGCCGGGCGGCCGAGCTTGCCCTGCAGCTCACGGGCGACGACGTCGATGCTGGCGCCCTTCTGGCGCACGCTGCGGGGAACCCAATCGAGGCTGCGCAGCTCGTCGACCATGGCGCCGCGGATGCGGATCTCGGCGTAGCTCTTGAAGTTGCAGCTCTTCTCGGGGTCGTACTTCTCGGCGGCGTCGATCAAGCCAATGACGCCCGCGCTCATCAAGTCGTCCATCTCCACGTTCGCCGGTAGGCGGGCGATCATCTTGTAGGCGACCTTCTTGATGAGGTGCGCGTACTGCTCGACGACCTTGTTGCGGTCGAGGATGGCCGGAGTCGGCTGAGCGTCGAGCTGCATCCCGGAGAAGGTGTTGGTCGCGGTCAACATCGAAGTCCCCCTTTTTCGTTTCAGCCGACTGGCTGGCGTCACGGCTTTTCTTCTTTGCATCGAGCGTGCCAAGCACTCGGAGCGCGGAAAGTGGCCTGCGAGTAGGGGGCAGGTTTCCGGGGGGTGAGTCCTGGGCACCCCGCCAATATGTCACTTTTGTGAGTTTAAGGACAGGAGTATCGCGTCACGTCGGCGAAGAAGCCTGAAATCAAAGGCTTTTCGCCGACCTGCCCAGGCGGGGGTCATCGCAGACCCGGCAAAGTCACGAGTGACTCAGGGGGTCGGCGAGGCGCAGGCGTTCGCGAGCTCGACACGGGGACGCACGGCGGGCGTCTGGGCATCGAGGGTGAAGGTGGTCGTCCCGCTCCAGGCGTCGGGCGAGACCGCATCGCAGGGGTCAAAGAGGCCGTCCGCCGCCGGATCCAGCCAGGCGCGCAGGGTGTAGCTCCCCGGCGCCAGCTTCACCGGCGGTTGAACGTAGGGCAGAGACTCGACCGGGACCGGCTCTCGCCGCGGAAAAGCCTCCATCCACCCTCCTGCTTCGGTTATTTCGAAACGAAGAAAAAGTGGGGGGGTGACCTCGACCCCGGGGGCGAGCACGAACTCGGGCCCGATGGCGGCGTCCGGCACCACGCAGCCCAGCGCGGGGACCGCGATCGCGTCCAGATCGACCATGGGCCCCTCGCCGAACACGACCTCGACGGGCATCGCCGCCTGGCGGTCCTGGAAAGCGTCCTCGGTGCAGGGCGCATAGACCCCGTTACGATCCGTGTCCACGAACAGGCGCGCCAGGTAACGCCCGGGCCGCACTTGCACGGCCACGTGCCAGGCGCCGTCCGCGCCGGCGGGGCGGGAGTCCAGGTCGCGGTGGTTCTCGAAGAGCAGCACGCTGCGGCGCTCGCCCTGGCCGTCCACGGGGGTCAGCTCCAGTCGCACGGGCCGCCCGCTGCCGACGGGGCCGTCTTCGAGCTCGATCTCCGGGCGGATGCGGATCTCGGTGTCCGTCTCGGCGCAGGCCGGGCTGCGCTGCAGGCGGACCTCCCCCAGATCCGTCAGGCCGTCGGCGGAGACCTCGACGGCCATCCGCTGCTCGAACACGGCGTCGACGCCCCCGTTCAGGCCGCCGCAGGGGCTGAAGACCTGGTCCGCGTCGCCATCCAGATACAGCGCGGCGTCGTAGCGGCCCGGCGCGAGGCCGGCGATCACGAAGGGCGCGGCGGCCTCGGCGGGCACCGTCTCCAGGGCCAGGGGCCAATCGAGCGTCTCGCCGGAGTCCAGCGCCGTGAGGGCGACGCGCGGGTGGGCCTGAAGCGTCTCCGGGGCGACCTCGCCGTTCGCCGCCGACTGCAGCAGCGCTTTGCCCAGGCCGACCGTGCCGCGCAGGCCCGTGAGCGCGTCGGGGCAGTCCGCCGGCGCGAGCATCAAGGGCGCGGACAACGCGCGGCGCTCGCCCTCGGCGATCTCCACGCCGGTCAGGACCAGCACGCCCCGGTCGCCACCGGCCGGGACGGCATCGCAGGCGGTGGGGTGCGCGTCGGCGTCCGTGTCCGCGAAGAAGTCGACGTCGAAGCAGCCGGGCAGAAGCTCGCCCAGCGAGAAGTCGAGCCGGCCCCGCTGGGCGGCGCGGCCCAGCGACACGGTCAGGGGCGGACGGACCTCGGCCGCGGTGGGGCCACAGGCCGTGGACTGGGTGAAGCGAGCGAAGAGCGCGCCGCCCAGGTCCTCGGGGAGCTCGAGCGTGCCGGTCAGGCCCGTGGCCGCGTCGCCGGGGCCGCAGGTGCGGCGGTCGACGGGCACCTCGACCTCGACGGCGTCCGTGTCGGCCAGCGCGACCTCGACCTGACCGACCAGGTTCTCGAACGTGTCCGCGCGCGCGGCGTCGCCGAGCTGCGGCGGGAACGGGCAGCCGTCCAGGGCGCCGTTCTCGTTGCGATCGAGGAAGACCAGCACCGAGTGCGCCCCGGGCGCGAGCCCCTCGGCCCGGGCGCAGACGTTCGAGGGCCGGTCGCCGTCCTCGGGGCAGGGCCCGAACTCGACGTCCGTCACGAGCTGGCCGGCGGCCTCGATCCGCGCGTGCCAGCGGCCCGCTTCGGCGAGGCCCGCGCCGCCCGTGCGCCGCAACGAGAGCGTCGCGCCGGCGGCCGCCGTCGCAGCGTCCACGCCGGCGTCGCCCACGGACGCCTTGGTCGAAGTCGCCGCCTCGCCACACGCCGCCGCCAGTCCACACGCGACGAGCGCGGCGGACAGGGTCGGGCGGGGGAGGGTGCGTCGGGGCTGCATGGCTGGATTCCATCGTAAGCATTTGGCGTGCCGACGCGAGAAAACCGCGCCAATACGCCGAAATGATTCGATTTTGTCGCGGCGACCCCAAGAACGGTCCGCCGGGACCCCCGCATTTCTCTGACACCGATGTCACGGAACGGGCCGAAATGCGCCGCGCCGGTCACGCCCCGGCCGTTGCGCGCCGTGCGCGGCCGCGGGTACGGTCGCCCCATGGAAATCGTCGGCGCCATCCTCGCGGCGGGGCTCGGAACCCGCCTTCGCCCGGTCACGGACCACTGCCCGAAACCCCTGGTGCCCGTGGGCGGCGTCCCGCTGCTCGAGTACGGCATCGAGGCCCTGGCCGCCGCGGGCGTGCGCCACCTGGGCATCAACCTGTTCCACCTGGCCGACCAGATCCCGCCGGCGCTCGCACACCGCCCGGAGCGCATCGAGTTCGTCACCGAGGCGACGCTCGCCGGCACGGGGGGCGGCCTGCGGGGCATCGCCGCCCGCCTGCCGCGCGCCACGATCTTGTGCGCCAACGGGGACGCCCTGTTCGACTTCGACCTGCGGGCGGCCCTGGCGGCCCACCGGGCGAGCGGCGCGAGCGCCACGTTGGTGCTGCGGCGGCCCCGGCCCGAGGAGACCTTCGGCCGCGTCGGGGTCGACGGCGACGGACAGATCCAGCGCATCGCCGAGGTCGAGGGCCTCGCCCCGAACCGGCCGGACCTCCAGTTCGGCGTCTACACGGGCGTGCAGCTCGTCGAGCCGGCGATCATCGACGCCCTGCCCCCCGAGGGCGAGTGCGACGTGCTCCGGACGGCCTATCGGGCCCGCCTGCTGGCGGGCGACCGCATCGGCGCGTTCTGGGTGCCCGACGACGCCCTGTGGCTCGACGTGGGCAACGAGGAGCGCATGCTGGCGGCGCAGCGCGCAGTGCTGGGGGGCGCGCGGGCGGCCACGGCGCGGCTGCCCCCCGCCGACGCGCGGGGCGTACGGCTCGACCCCGGGGCCGTGGTCGAGCCGGGCGCGCGTCTCGAAGGACCGTGCGCGCTGCTCGCGGGCGCACGCGTGGCCGCCGGCGCGCGCGTCGGGCCGAACACCGTCGTCGACCGTGGCGCGACCGTGGCCGGTGACGCCGACCTGGAGAACGTGCTCGTCTTTCCCGGCGTGACCGCCCGCGGGCACCTGCGGGATCGGGTCATCCTGCCGGGCTGACGCCGCTGTCAGGGGTCGGCGGGCGCGTCCAGGGAGAACGCCGCGTCGATCACGTCCGGCTGCTCCGTGGGGCCGCCCTCGGTGGGCACGTGGAAGTGGTCGACGTTAAGGAACGTCGGCGCGAGGCCGAGGGGGTTGTCCTCGGGCGTGACGCCGGTGCAACGGCGTGCGTGCTCGGTCACGCTGTCGAACGTGTTGTTCATCGACGAGATGCGCTCGTCGCCGCCGCCGGGCCCCAGGCTGTAGTGATTCAGGATGAAGATGGGGTGGGGGTTGCCCCCGGGGTCGCCGCGGCCGTGGGCGCAGGTGAACGTCGGGTCGTTGTAGGGCGTCTCCCAGCCCCAGCTCGGCCAGTGCAGGTGCCAGGGCGCCGTGGTCGCGGCGTCGTCCGTGAAGACCACCAGGCGCTGGTTCGTATCCACCATCTCCCCCAGCGTGGGCCAGGGCGTGCCCGGCGGCCCCGCCGCGCTGAAGAGCGGAAAACGCGGGTCCGGGCCTCCGTCCGGCGCGGCGAGGCCGGCGGCGGCGAGCGCGCTCAGCGTCTCGGCCTCGGTGATGTACGCCTCGAGGATGAACGTGACGACCTCGCGCGGGTGCGCGGCGAGCCAGGCCGAGATCTCCGCCAGGCCGTCCGCCATGCGCAGCTTGCCCCAGTTGCCGCAGAGGCCGTGGCAGAAGTAGAGCTCGCCCTCGAAGGCGTAGGTGTCGAGCATGAGGCAGCGCACGCCGGCGTCGAGCTGCTCGGTGAGCGTGTGCATCTGGTTCGGCGTGGGGATGATGAACCGGTACGCCTTGCTGGACATGGCGTTGTGCGTGCAGGCCTGCGCGACCTCGTTGTAGGGGCGCGCGCAGCGCTCGGCGGTGCCGTTGCAGGTGGGCGGCGGGGCGGCGTCGGTTGGCGGGGCGGCGTCGGTTGGCGGCGCGGCGTCCGGGGCGGCGTCGGTTGGCAGGGCGGCGTCCGGGGCATCGGTGGCGTCGCCGGGCACGACCCGGGCATCGGCGGGGCCGGCCGAGGTGCCCGCGGGCGCGGCCTCACACCCGCCGATCAGGGCCAGCACGAGCAGCGAGCATGGTGTCCTTCGAGTCTGCATGCCTCGACACTGTCACAGGGGACGCGTCGGGAAAAGGCGCCCCGCGTGTCCGCCCGCGGCCGTGCCATCGTTCGGGGTTTTCCGGTAGGCTCGCGCCGGGCTGCGCCCGACGATACGAGGACCCGCGATGCAAACGACCCCCCGCCGCTCCCCCGCCCTGTTCGCCGTGCTGGCCGTCTCGGTCCTGCAGACGGCCTGCCTGGGCATCTCCGAAGACGACGTCGTGACGGACGCAGGCCCCTCGGCGCCCCCGACGGATGGCGCCGGCGGCGCGAGTGTCCCCCCCGCCGGCGGACAGATCGCCCCGCCCGTGGGCGGCACGCCGGCCCGCCCGGACGCCGGGCCCCCGGTTCGTCCGGACGCCGGCCCCCAGGTCGAGCCGGACGCCGGCCCGCCCCCCGCCGGGTGCCGGACCGACGCCGACTGCGCGCTCGGCCTGGCGTGTGACGCCGCCAGCGGCGTCTGCGTCGACCCCGGCCCCTGCGAGAACGACCGCGACTGCCCCGAGGGCACGCTCTGCGAGAACGGCGCGTGTGTGCTCCAGCCCATCGACTGCCAGACCGATCGCGACTGTCCCGAGCCGACCGTGTGCCTCGAAGGGCTGTGCACGGCCGGCACGCCCTGCGGCGGGGATGTCTGCACCGGCGACGAGATCTGCCAGGACGCCGTGTGCGTGCCTCCGGCCACCCCCGACTGCCGCACGAACGACGACTGCCCGGCGAACACGTTCTGCGACGCCGGCGCGTGCACGCCGAACCCGCCCCCGGGCGCCTGCATCGACGACTCGGACTGTGATCCGGGCCGCGTCTGCCTCGAGGGCGCGTGCGCCGACGCCCCGCCCCCGCCGCCGGACTGCGTGGTCGACGCCGACTGTGGCGCGGGCCGGGTCTGCAGCGCCGGCGCCTGCGTGGCCGCCCCGCCCGAGTGCGGCAACGACGCCGACTGCGCCGGGAACGAGGTCTGCCGCAACGGCGCCTGCGTACCCGACCTGCCCGCCTGCCTGAACGACGCCGACTGCGCGGCGGACCAGATCTGCACGCAGGGCGCGTGTGTGGCTCGCCCCCCGGAGTGCCGCAACGACGCCGACTGTCGGGCCCCCGAAATCTGTCTGGAGGGCGTGTGCGCCCCGCCCCCGCCGGAGTGTGTGGTGGACGCCGACTGCGGCGCCGGGCGTCGCTGTCAGGCCGGCGCGTGCATCGCGGTCGTGGTGCCCTGTGACTCGGATCTGGACTGCGCGGCCGGCACGGTCTGCCTGAACGGGACGTGCTCCGTGCCTGTGGTCGTCGCGCCCCGGGCCTGCAACCCCCGCGCGGCGCAGCCCGGCTGCCCGGACAGCGAGCTGTGCATCCCCACGGTCGCCTGCGCGCCGGACGCCGCCAACTGCCGCGGGCAGTGCGCGCCGAGCACCTGCGACGCCTGCCGGCCCAGCGACGCATGCGGTGGGGCGGCCACCACCTGCCTCCCGGGCACACCCTCTGCGTTCTGTGGCCCCGCCGGCGCGGTGGCCGAGGGCGGCGACTGCGAGATCGACGGCGCGTTGTACTGCCAGGCCGGCCTCAGCTGTCTGTACGGCAAGTGCCGCCAGCCCTGCGGCGGCGCGGCCTGTGGCGCGGGCAACCTCGCCTGTCCCGTGGGCCAGGCGTGCCGCGACTTCGCCGGCGTCAACGGCGGCAACAGCTTCGAACTGTGCCACCGCGAGTGCGACCAGGCGCTGCAGCGCGGATGCGCCGCCGGCGAGGCCTGCATCGCCACCTACTACGACGCCACGACGGATCGCCAGATCGGCGAGTGCAGCGACGTGGCCCCCTCGGGCCGACGGCTGCAGAACGAGGTCTGTACGCCCGCCGACGACCACTTCTGGGGGGACTGCCGCGCGGACCATCTCTGCGCGGACGCGCTGTCGCCGGGCCGCGCGATCTGTTTCGGAACCTGCACGCTGGCCGACACCCGCAACTGCACGGGGCCCTCGGCCTGCGCGCTCGGCACCCAGCAGGGCGAGCCCGAGGCCGGCTTCTGCATCGGCGACTGCAACGTGTGGGGCGGACAGCCCGGCTGCCGGGCGGGCGAGACGTGTCAGCTCGCCGCCGTCGGCACCACGGCCGCCGGCGTGGACGTGCTCACGGGCATGTGCGCGCCGGGCCTCGGCAACCTGGCCCTCGGCGACCCCTGCACGCCCGACGACGCGACGGGCGCCAGCGATTGCCCCGTGGGCAGCGTGTGCGCCGACGCCGGCGGCCTGTTCTTCGGCACCGTGTGCACTCGCCTGTGCGACACGACGCCGAACTCGGGCCACGCTTGCCCGGCCGGCGAGACCTGCAACGTCAACGTCTACGGCGCGGCCCGCCCTCAGGGCGCCAGCCAGAACCTGGGCGTCTGCCTCTGACCCGGTCGCCGGCGGACGGCCTCAGAGATCGTAGGTGACGTTCAGCCCGCCGAAGGTCATCACCGAGCCGTTCGAGTCCCAGTCGCTCCAGACGAAGGACGCGCTCGGCGTCACGGTCAGGCCGTCCACGAAGGACAGCGGCACGCCCGCCGTGAAGTTGATGTCGTGCAGGTTCTCGGTCGCCTCGAAGTCCGAGGTGTAGATCTTGTATCCGTAGCCCAGCGACAGGTCGACGCCGACCATCTCGCTGACCTCGAGGCTCTTGGCCACGCTCGGGTTCAGGTAGAGATAGCGCTCGTCCATCAGGGCGTTCTGCACGCCGGCGTACCAGGCCGTGAAGAGCTTGAGATCCACCACCGTGGCGTAGGCGAGCGCCAGCGAGGGCTCGACGTACATCGGCAGGCGGGCGCCGACCTCCTCGAAGTCCGCCGCCGGGTAGTAGTAGAAGGCCATCTGCGGCGTGACGGTGAACTCGTCCGTGACCGCGTGCTCGACGGTGAACACCAGGTCGTGCTCGTGGTTGAGCGCGTTGTCGGTGTTGTAGGCCTTGGCCGTGCCGTTCGTCTGGAAGGCCGCCCAGTAAGCGATGGTGAGCTCGCCGACCGTGTAGCTCAACGCCGGGTTGATCATGCCCGCCTGGGTGTTGCGCGCCTCGTCCTCGCCGGCGAGCAGGTTGCGCCCGCGCCAGTTGTAGAGCGAGCTGTAGCCGAGACCGAAGCTCAGGCCGAGGCCCTCCTCTTCGGCCTCGCCCTCGGCGGCGGCCTCGCCCTCGGCGGGCTTCTCGTCGGCGGGCGCGGCGGCCTCGCTGGCGGGCGCGGCCGGAGCAGCGGGCGCGGCGGCCTCGCTCACGGGGGCAGCGGGCGCGGCCGGAGCGGCGGGTTCACCCTGGGCGAGGGCGAGCCCCGCCTGGCAGAACGCCGTCGCGAAGGTGAGCGCAGAGATCGTGAACTGGCCGTGACGCATCGAAGTCATCCCCTCAGGAGTTTTCGTACCGCACGAGGATGACGGTGATGTTGTCCGTGCCGCCGTTCTCGTTGGCCAGGTCGATGAGCCGCTCGGCCTTCTTGTCGAGGTCGAGGTCGGCGTCGCCGAGCAGGCGCTGGATGTTGTCGTCGTTCACCATGCCGGAGAGGCCGTCCGAGCAGAGGAGGTAGATGTCCCCCGGCTCCGGGATCTCGTGGTAGACGTCGACCTGGACCGTCTCCTTCATGCCGAGGGCGCGCACGATGACGTTCTTGTGCGGGAACGCCTCGATCTCCTCCGGCGTGAGGTTCTTCATCTTGATGTAGTCGTTGAGCAGCGAGTGGTCCTCGGTGAGCTGCGTGAGCTTGCCGTTGCGCTGCCGATACACCCGACTGTCGCCGACGTGGCCCACGTAGGCCCCGCCGTTGACGAAGAAGACCACGACGATCGTGGTGCCCATGCCCTTGAGCTTGGAGTCGCGACTGGCGGACTCGAAGATCTTCCGGTTCGAGAGCTTGATGCCCGTGATGACCCGGTTCTCTTCGTACTTCCGGCCCTTGTCCATCTTGTAGGGCCAGGTCACCTCGTCGTCCTCCGCGGTGGCGCGGAAGAATTCGGCCAGGGTCTCCACGGACATCTGGCTGGCCACTTCACCCGAGGCGTGACCGCCCATGCCGTCCGCCACGATGAAGAGATTCTCCTCGCGGAAGAGGCGCAGGCTGTCCTCGTTGTGAGCGCGCTTCATGCCGACGTGGGTGCGACCCGCGGAGGTCAAACGCATGCGGAACGTCCCCTACTCATGAGCCGGGCTCGCGGCCAGCCGCACGACGGCCTGATCCCGCGAGACGAAGAAAAGATCCAAGGCGGACAAACCCGAGACCGCCACGCGCCGGCGGGTGATCTCGCCGACGGAGAGCTGCGCCTCGCCGGGTCCGAATTCCGTCAGGAACACGGTGGGGACGACAAAGAGCCCCCCCGCCGGCGCCTGACACTGGATGCCGCGCGTCTCGCCGCCGCTCTCGCGGGACAGCGTGATCACGGCGGGTCCGTGGCCGCTCCAGCGCAAGGCGAGGCCCTGCGCGTCGAGCGTCTCGCCCTCGAGCTGAATGTCCCCCGGCGCGGCGAGCTCGCCCTGGATGGGGCCGATCTCGTCCCCCGGGGCGCCGACGCGATACCGGCCGTGGGCCACGAAGGGCAGCGCCTCCGGGGCGTCCGCGTCGTAGACGACGCCGCCGAGCGAGAAGAGCACGCGTGGGAACTCGCGGGGCTGCAGGCGCAGCACACCGGCGGCCACGGGCTCGGGCGGCTCGACCGTGAGCTCCCCGGCGCCCAGCAGCTCGATGTGGCCCTCGGTGCCATCGACCACCGGCGCGCGGGGCGCCCGCACGGCGCGACACTCACCCTCGGCGGGCACGCCGGCCACGAGCCAGGCCATGTCCGGCAGGGCCAGCGCGTGCAGCACGGCGGCCTCGGTCTGGTCCTCCCACAGGGCGAACTGACCGCTCACCGCCACCCCCGGCTCGCCGTGCTCGTGGGTCATCACCAGCAGGCCGTAGCGCCCTTCGCCCCGCGCCGGGCGCGGGTTCGCCGGCTCGTCGACGGGCGAGGAGCAGGCGGCGGCAAGGACCGCGGCGGCCAGGGATACACGGGCGAACATCCGGGGTAATGTACGCACGTGCTCTCGCGCGGCGCAAGATCCGCCAGCCCCCGGTCGGCCCGTCAGAACTTTTCCGGTGCGCGGTCGTAGACAGGCGGGTAGAGACGAGAGCCGGTCGGCGCCACGGCGCCGGCGCGAATACGATCGAGTGCGAGTTCCATCGGGAGGCAGAGCATGCGCGGTCCCTGGTCAGAGAGCGTGGCCGATCACGAGGCCTTCGCGCGGGACGGTCAGGGGGACGCGCTGCGGCGCCTCCTGCGGCGGCACGGGCCGCTGCTCCTGGGTCTGGCGGCCACGGAGGCCGGGGCGCGGCCCGAAGCGACCCTGACCCGCGTGGTGTCAGGCTTCGTCGCCCGGCGCTATCGAGGTGCCCCGGAGCAGTGGCTGCCGCAGCTCCTGCGGGCCGTCGTCTCGACGAACCCCGCCGACGCGGACACGGACGCCGACGGCCGCCGGGCGCTCTGGCTGGCCGGGCACGCCGGGCTCGACCCGGAGACGCTCGGGATCGTCTTCCGGCGCGCGCCCGAGAGTGTGGTGTCCGCAATGGTCGAGGCCATCCTGGGCACGCCCGTGGCCAATGCGCCGAGCGAGGCGTTCCACCTGGCGCCCCGCGTGCTGGCCGCTTACTGCGCCGGGCTGCTCGGGGACGCCCCCCTCGCCCGCGCCTCGGCCCATCTGAGCTTCTGCGACACGTGCCGCGAGCGGGCCGCCGTGCTCGGGCGCGGGCTCGCCGACGCCCACGCCGCCCCGCTGCCCGAGGTGCCCCCGCAGCTGGTCGAGGCCATCGTCACCGAGGCGCGCGAGGAGCGCATGCGCCAGGCCCGCTGGCCGCGGATGCTGCGGTTCTGCGGCCTGAAGCCCGGCGCGGCGTGGCGCCCGCTGCGGCTCGGCATCGTGTCCACGCTGGCGCTGCTCTTCGTGCTCAGCGCGCTCACGAGCATTCATCACTCGGTCGTCTCGCAGCGCACGCTGGCGAGCACGCTCGCGATCAAGACCACGGGGCGCCTGACCGCGGGCGGCGTGGCCGCCGTGGCCGTTCAGATTGCCGACACCACGGGCAAGAAGGCCGACGTGGGCGCCGGGGTCGAGGTCACGGCGCGCCTGCTCGGCACCGCCGGCCGCGACCTGGGCCACGCGACGGCGAAGGCCGACGGCGCCGGCATCGCCACGCTGACGCTGCCCATCGAGGCCCTGACGAGCCGGAGCGAGTCGGCCATCCTGGTGGCCGAAGCCGAGGTCGCCGGTGAGCGGCGCCGCGCGGAGTCCAACGTCGAGGTCGTGCGCGAGCTGCGCCAGCACCTGTCAGCGGACAAACCCACCTACCAGCCCGGCCAGACCATCCACCTGCGCGGCCTGAGCCTGGACGCGGGCAGCGGCAAGCCACTGGCCGGGCGGCCGGCGCACCTGATCCTGCGCGACCCGCGCGGCAACCGCATCTCGGACACCGTGGCCGAGGTCTCGCCCATGGGCGTGACGTCCGCGGACATCGAGCTCTCGGCGGGCGCGGCCCTGGGCCACTACACGGGCCAACTGCTGGTCGACGACGAGTCCGCCACGGTGTCGCTCAAGGTCGAGCGCTACCAGCTCCCGCCCTTCGCCGTGACGGTGACGCCGAAGGTCCCCTCGACGGACGGCAAGACGCCCTTCGGCGTGGAGGTATCGGCGAAGTTCACCACGGGCGTGCCCATGGCGCGGGGCATGGCGCGGCTGTCCGTGAGCGCCGACGGCGGCG
Organism: uncultured Myxococcales bacterium; assembly: GCA_903847385.1. Classification (GTDB taxonomy): domain Bacteria; phylum Myxococcota_A; class Bradymonadia; order UBA7976; family UBA1532; genus CAINDO01. The sequence continues at coordinate 9,324 of CAINDO010000348.1, read as the reverse complement.
AGATCTTCCAGGACGCCGCCTCGATCGAGAACGGCGTGGCGAAGTTCCAGGTCACGGTGCCCCCGTGGCTCGCGGACGCCCGCTGGCGGCCCCCCACGACGCTCGTGCTGCACGCGACGGTGCGCGACCCCGCCGGCCGCGCCGAGGTGGGCAACGGCGGCGTGGAGCTGGCCGGCGACGCGATGGCCGTCACCGTGGTCAGCGAGGCGTCCTCCGTGCGCCGCAACCTGCCGCGCGCCAATCACATCCTGGTGCGCGCCCAGCGGCCGGACGAGTCGCCGGTGGAGACGCTCGTCGAGCTCTTCGCCCCGGGCGAAGACGACCTGCAGACCGTGGGCAGCGGCGAGCGCCTGGGCGAGGCCCGCACGGGCGCCGACGGCCTGGCGCGGCTGGATCTGCCCCCGGCGTTCTTCGGGCGGCCCCTGGGCGTGCTGGCCAAGGATCCCAAGGACGGCAAGCAATACTGGACGACGATTCAGGCGCCGCCGACCCGCGAGGGCAGCCTGGTGCTGGGCTGCGATCGGTCGCTGCTGCGCGGCGGCCAGCAGGTCACGTGCGAGGTCTTCGTGCCCTCGCCGCGGGCCCGCACGGTCCGGCTCGAGCGCGCCGGGCAGATCGTGGCCGTGGCGACCTCGCCGGCGACGCAGGGCATCGCGCAGGTGAACCTGACGGTGCCGACGCAGACGACGGGCCTGCTGCGCGTGACGATGGAGGACGCCCCGACCGAGGACGCCGTGTACCTGCTCGCGGCGCCCCACGACGGCCTGCGCGTGGAGCTGAGCGGTCTGGAGCCCCGCCGCCCGGGCGAGGAGACCACCCTGAAGATGCGCGTGACGGACGGCGCCGGGAAACCGCGCGCCGCGGCCGTGGGCCTGGCCGTGGTGGACGCCGCCGTGTTCGCGCGCTCCGCCGGCACGACGCCGCGCCAGATCATCCAGGCGCTGTTCGCCCACCCGGACGTGGCGCCGGCGGGCATGGCGATGCTGTTCCCCGAGCCCGTGGCCGCCACCGAGGCCGGCCCCCCGGGCTGGACGCTCACGCAGCAGACGAACGCCCGATGGCTCCTGGCGAGCACGACGGCCGCCGCGGCGGACGTGCGCCTGGCGTCGAGCGAGTCCCGCGACCGCATCGCGATGGCCGTGGCCACCGGCGAGGCCTCTTCGCGTGCGCGCACCTTCAGCGAGATCACGGCGCTGGCCTTCGCGGCGGCGCTCCTGCTCACGCTGCTCGTCGTGTCGTTCTGGTTCCGCACGGGCTTCGGCGCTTTGTGCGCGGCGCTGGTCATCGGGCTGCTGCTCGAGCTCCTGCTCACCCGCGGCCTGGACATGCGGGCCCAGACGGTCGACCCCGTGGCGCTGCTCATCGCGCTGGGTGTCTTCGCCAGCCTGATGTTCTCCGCCGCGCGGCGCCGCACGGCCGAGGCCGCGGGTGTGCCGGCCGGTGCGCGCGCCGAGGGGCGGGCGCTGCGGATCGTGCTCGTGGGTGCGCCCGTGGCGCTGGTCGTGGTCACGCTCCTCTTTGCGACGACCTCGCTCCGGCGGGGCGGCGTGTACTACGAGGCGGCGCCGGCCTCGCCGACGGCGGGCTACTTCGCCCGCGAAGAGGCCGACATGGCCAAGAGCGTCGCGCCGATGCCGCAGGCCGCGCCGGCCAGCGCGCCGCAGCCGGAGCCCCCGCGCGTGGTCGCCCAGATGGAAGCCGAGAAGTCCACCGGCGGCCTCGGCCTCGACGGCGTCGGCCGAGGCGGCGGCGGGTTCTCGGAGAGCTCCGGGATCGTCGCAGACGAGGGCAAGATGGGCCGCGCCCCGGGCCGTTCGAGCGACCAGCGGTTCGGCATCAAGTCCGCGCCGAAGTCCGGCGCCGACTCCGCCCCCGAGGTCGCCACCCGCCAGGACTTCCCCGAGACGCTCTACTTCAACCCCGCCGCGGTCGTGGGCGAGGACGGCGCCGGCGAGGTCAGCTTCCGCGTGGCCGACTCCATCACCACGTGGGAGGCCCACGCCCTGGCCAGCGACACGCGCGGCGTGCTCGGCGCCGGCGCCGGCAAGCTGGTGGTCAACAAGCCGTTCCACGTGGACGTGGACGTGCCCATGGACCTGACCACGGGCGACGACGTCACCCTCCAGGTCGCCGTGCAGAACGAGCGCGACGTGGGCGGCGCGGCCCTGGTCACCGCCACGGCGGACCCCGGCCTGACGCTGGACACGAAGCCCCTGGCGGACCCCGTCTCCGTCGTCGCCCACGGCATCGCCGGCCGCCTCGTGCCGCTGAAGGCCACGGGCGCGGGCCAACAGTTCGTGACCGTGTCCGGCGCGCTCGGCGGCGAGAAGGACGCCCTCAAGCGGGCCATCCAGGTGGCCCCCAAGGGCCGCGAGGTGCGCACGACGGCCGCCGGCCTGGTGATCGACAAGGTCCGCCGCACCATCGACCTGCCCGCGGACGCCTTCGCCGAGGGTCGCTCCGTGGTGCTGACCCTGCTCGGGAGCCCCCTGGCCGCCGCGCTGGACGGCCTGGATCTGGTCGCCGCGGAGCCCCATGGCTCGTTCGAGCAGCAGGCCTCGACCATCTACGCCAACGTGTTGATCCTCAAGGCCCTGCGGGCCACGGGGCGCATCATCCCGGCCCAGGAGAAGGCCCTGCTGCGGCTGCTGCGCCTGTCCTACCAGGACCTCCTCGCGTACGAGACCTCGGGCGGCGGCTTCTCGGCCTTCGGCCGCGACGCGGACCTCACGCCGACCGCCTGGGGCCTGCTCGTGCTCACCGAGATCGCCCCCCACACCTACATCGACCCGGACATCCTGGCGCGCACGCGCGCTTTCCTGTCGGGTCAGCAGGCCGGCGACGGCGCCTTCCGCGGCCCCACGGAGACGGCCTACGTGGCCCTGGCGATGCTGTCGAGCGACCCGGAGTGCCTGTCCACGGAGGACCCGACGAAGCCCTGGACACCCGCCCTGCGCGTGTCCCGCGCGGCCTGCCGCAAGGTCGTGCAGCGGCTCGAGGACGCCTTCTCCATGGTCGAGGGCGTGGACAGCTACACGCTGGCCTGGGCCGCGGACGCGCTCATCGCCGCGGGCGCTTCGCATCGCGTGCGGGCCGAGGCCGTGCTGGACGAGCTGGACCGCCGCGCCGCCATCGTGGGCGAGGGGCGCGAGCGCCGGGTGAGCTTCCGGCCCCGCGGCGCGACGCTCTACGGCGCCCGGGGCATCTCGGCCGAGGTCGAGACGACGGCCGTGGTCGCCCACGCGCTCACACGCCACGGCGGCCGCGGCGACAAGGCCCGCGAGGCGATGCGGGCGCTGCTGGTGCTGCGCGATCCGGGCGGCGGCTTCTACTCCACTCAGGGCACGGCCCTGGCGCTCCGCGCGATGCTCGCGGCGGCGCAGGTCGGACAGGCGGGCGGCCGCGCGGTGGTCAAGCTGGACGGTACCGAGGTCGAGACCATCGAGTTCGACCCGACCAACATCACCGCGCCCCGCCGCGTGGACCTGACGGACAAGGTGCGGCCCGGCGCCGAGCTCGTCGTCGAGCTGGGGAGCTGGGACGGCGCCACGGACATGGCCTACCGCCTGACCACGCACCACTTCGAGCCCTGGACCCGCCCGCCCGGCCCGCCCATCGTGCTGGACGGCCAGGCCCCCGAGGAGCGCGCCGCGCTCTATATGGCGCAGACGCTGGACGCGACGAACTACGGCCTGGGCGACCAGGCCATGCTGACCATCGACATCGACCGCCGCGGGGGCCGCGCCGCCAATGGCCTGCTCATCGCTCAGGTCGGCCTGCCCCCGGGCTTCCGCCTCGCCGAGCACGCGCTCGACGAGGGCGCCATCGGCCGCACGCTGCGCATCGAGCCCGCCGCCCGCGGCCTGACCGTCTACCTGGACGACCCCGGCTACGGCCGCACGGGGCTGTCGATCCCGCTCGTCGCCGCGCGCGCCGTGCGGAGCGTCGTGGTGCCGCGCAGCCGCGTGTATTTCGCCTACCAGCCCCAGATCGAGGCGCAGGCCGCGCCGGTGCCGGTGTACGTCAAGGCGACGCTGGGCAAGCGCACGGGCGGCTGAGCGGCCGTTCTCGACCGGCGCCCGCTCAGGTCCGGCTCTCGATGTGTCCGATCTTGTCCGACTGGCTCATGCGCCAGAAGCGCCGGACCTCGGGGAACAGCGAGTCCATGCGCGATTGCGCCAGGAACGTCTGCGAGAGCCAGGCGCAGTAGCGGTCGGCCAGGCGGCTCGCCTCGCGGTAGCGCGGCGCGTCGGCGGGCGCCGCGTCGATGGAGAACGCGCGAAAGAGCTTGTGCCGCAGCGCGTCCGAACACACCGCGCCCTGGGCCTGCCGGCGGATCAGGAACGTGCCCAGGAACTTGTCCACCTCGGCCTGCAGCTCCAGCTCCAGGCGCGACACCGGCCGCCGGGCCTGCGCCCGCACGATCACGTAGAGCAGGTGGCTGATGCCCTCCAAGAGCGCGCAGTGGCCGTCCAGCTCGGCGTCGTTGCAGGGGTCCGCCCCGGACAGGCGATCCTCGAGCAGCAGCGCGAGGTTCAGCTCCTCGTCCGACTCGTGGATGAGGAGCGCCTCGCGGCCCGCAGGCGGCGTTTCGTTCAGCGCCGCGAGACCGGCGAGCAGGTGCGGGCGCGCGGCGTCGTCCACCACGAAGTCGCGCACGCTGACCCCGGGCTCCAGGGCGTACAGTTCACACAGGCGGGCTTCCAGGCGGGCGATGGCGTCGGCCATGGCGCCGCTCAGTGGGCCAGCCGGCTGCGGGCCCCGACGGCCACCCCCATCTGCGCGAGCCGGGCCGCCACGCGGGGGCTGCCCGTCGCGGTGAAGCGGTCGTAGAGCCGCATCACGTCCTGCTCGCGGTTGAAACACCGCTCGCTCACGTCGTTGAGCAGGTCCACGAAGGACACGAAGCGCGAGCCCAGGTCGTTGAGCAGGCGCCGGAACGGGTTCTCCTCGCCGCCGCGGGTCAGCGCGCTCGCCGCGCCGCGGTAGGCGCCCTGTCCCAGGTCGATGAAATACTTCTCGTCGTTCAGGGTGCGCGTGATCGAATCGGAGAAGAACCCGGTCATGTACAGGCTGTAATCGCCGATCTGCTTGAGCGACTGAAAGCGCTTCGTCGGAGGTGCTTGCATGGCCCTCAGGACCTGCATGCCGATGGGCTCGTTCATGAGATCGTCGAGCTCATCGGTTACGAGCGCGCCGCGTGCAGAGAACGACGTGAGCAACTGCACCAGATACTCGCGTGTCGGGTCGTCGAGTTCGACTTTCTGATGCTTCGCGGCTTCGTTCAGTCCGTCCCGGAAGTATTCGTCCAGGTTCACCGGGCTCAGCGTCAGTTTGGATGACTCATCAGCGTCCATGCACTTTGCTCCCTCTACTTGGCTCATCGGACAGGTATCCGGGGTGCTTGAATGCGAATTTTCGACGTCGTGCGCGCAACACTCTCGAGTTCGGGTGACGGTCTTCGATGACTGGATGAATTCGAAGGTACAGACGAGCCCAGGGGCATCGCAAATTCTCCACGATCGGGCCCGATTGACCCCCGACGACACCGCCGCGTATGGTGGCGCCGTGCCGCGCCCCCCCCTGCTCTCACAGTTCGCCCGCCCCGCCACGCTGGCCGTCGCGCTCGGGCTCGCCACCGGCTGCGGCGGCCCCGCCCAGCGTACGTCGTCCGGTCCCTCGCCCGAGGCGGTCCGCGCGTACACCGAGGCCTCGCTGCTGAGCCAGTCGGGCAAGCTGCCCGAGGCCGCCGCCCGCTTCGACGAGGCCACCCGGCTCGACCCCGGCGCCGCCCAGGTCTGGCTCGCCGCGGCCCGCGCCCATGCGGCGTTGGGCGCCCAGGAACTCGCCGCCGAGCGCGCCCGCAAGGCCATGACCTGCGCACCGGAGGACGCCGACGTCGCGGCCGACGCCGCCGCCGTGCTCGCCGAGGCGGGCCACGTGGACGAGGCCCGGCGCATCCACCAGGCACGGGCCCAGGCCGAGCCGACGAACGCCGCCCCATGGCTGCGCCTGGCGGACATCGCCCTGGATCGCGCCGAGCTCGAGGAGGCCGAGGAGGCACTGAAGCAGGCCACGCAGCGCGACCCGCGCAGCTCCGAGGGCTGGGAGAAGCTCGGCCAGGTCCGCGCCCGCCAGGGTCGCACGGCCCAGGCCGCGGTGGCGTTCGACCGCTGCATCGAGCTCGATCCGCGCCGCAGCGGCCTCACGCCCCTGGTGTTGCGCATGGCCCTGGACGGCGGTGACTTCGACGTCGCCCGGCGCGCCCTGCATCGCATGGGCGGCGGCAAGACGACGGAGGCGCAGGCCTCGCTGCTGCTCGCCGGCATGCTGCAGGAGCGCGGCGATCCCATGAGCGCCGTGGCCGAGCTCGAGCGCGCGCTCACCGTGGAGCCGGGCAACGTCTACGCCCGCCTGCGCCTCGCCGCCCTGCTGGCGGACGCCAAGCGCTGGGCGGACGCCGACGCCGTGCTGGAGAAGATCCCCGACGGCCACGAGCAAACGGCCAACGCGCGCCGCCTGCGCGCCTTCGTGAACGCCGAGCAGGGCAAACTCGACCAGGCCTGGGACATGCTCGACGAGGCCCGCAAGGCCGGCGCCGACACGCCCGAGCTCGCCGCGCAGCAGGCCCGCATCCGTCGCAAGCAGGCCCGCTACGCGGACGCCCGCACGGTCCTCGCCGAGGCCCGCAAGAAGTGGCCGGACGAGGCCGATCTCGCCTACCTCGACGCGATGATCGTTCAGGATCAGGGCGACGAGCCCGGCTCGCTGGCGCTCATGACGGCCGTCGTGGAGCGGTTCCCCAAACACGCGGGCGCGCTCAACTTCGTCGGTTTCTCCTGGGCCGAGAAAGGCGTGCGGCTGCCGGAGGCCGAAGCCTACATCCGCCGCGCGCTCGAGGCCGAGCCGGACGACGGCGCCATCGTGGACTCCCTGGGCTGGGTGCTGTTCAAACGCGGGGACTTGAAGGGCGCGCGCACGGAGCTCGAGCGGGCGATTTCGCTGATGCCGGGCGAGGGCGAGCTGCACTTCCACCTGGCCGAGGTCCTGCTGGCCGCGGGGGACCGCGCCGCCGGCATCACCGCGCTGGAGAAGGCCGTCGAGCTCGCCGCCGCCGGCGGTCCCGGCGCCGACGCCTCGCGCAAGCGCTGGCAGCAACGGCTGGACGCCGTGCGGAAGAAGGGCAAGGGGCGATGAGCGGGCTGCGTGGACTCCGGCGCGCCGCGGCGCTCTCCCTGCTCGTGCTCGGCCTCGGCGGGCTGACGGGCTGCCCCCACCGCATCGCCCGGCCCGCGGACGGCCCCACCGAGCCGGCCCCGGTGCTGGCCCGCCTGGCCGAGCGCAGCCACGCGCTCACGAGCCTCTCGGGCATGATCTCGCTCGAGGTCTGGCGCGGGGACGAGCGCGTGAAGCTGCGGCAGTTGCTGCTCGTCCAGCGCCCCGATCACATCCGCGTGGACACGCTGTCGCCCTTCGATCAGCCCCTGGCGATGATGGCCTCGGACGGGCAGTCCGTGACGATCTATTCGCTGGAGCAGCGGCGCTACGAGCAGGGCCCGGCGACGCCGGACCACCTGGCGCGCCTGCTGCGCCTGCCCCTGACGGGCGAGGAGCTCACGGCCGTGCTCGCCGGCGGCGTGCCCGTGCGCCCGGACGCCCAGGCCACGCTGGACTGGGACGACACCGCCGGCGCGTACATCCTGGACCTGCGCACGCCGGAGCGGCGCCAGCGCCTGCTCGTCGAGCCCGTCGCGTTCCGCATCAGCGAGATCCGCACCTACCAGGGCGACACGCTCGTCTTCGTCGCGCGCTTCGGCGACTACGACGGCGAGGGTCCGACCGCCGTGCCGCAGCGCATGCGCTTCGAGGTCCCCGCCGAGAAGATGCGCGTGGACGCGCAGTTCGACGACCACACCGTGAACGTCACGCCGCCGCCAGACGCGTTCGTGATCCCCGTGCCCCGCGGGATTCCGGTCGAGCCGCTGTAACTTAATTTCGCGTAGGGAAACCGCCGGGTCTAATATCGGAAGACCCACGGAGCACGCGCTTTGAGCGACAAACTGCGATTCGGCGAGATTCTGGTACGCGCCGGCGCGCTCGAACGCAGCCAGCTCGACAGCATCCTGCGCGAGCAGGACGCCGTGGGGGGCGACCTCGGCGAGCTCCTCGTCGCGCGGGGCTGCATCGACGAGCCCGCGATGCTCCAGGCCGTGAGCAAGGCGCTCAACCGGCCCATCGTCGGCCTCGACGGAACCCAGCCGGACACGCGCGCCCTGCAGTTGCTGACCCGCGAGATCTGCGTGGAGCACCTGCTCTTCCCCATCGAGATCGAGCGCAGCAAGTCCGGCGAGCACCTGCACGTCGCAATGGCCAACCCGCTGGACGTGCGGGCCATCAAGATCGTGATGCAGCAGGCTCGCCTGCGCATTCAGCCGCTCGTCGCCTCGGCCCGCGAGATCAAGGGCGCCATCGCGCGGTACTACGGCGGGCCCGTGCCCGGCGTGGATCCCCGCCCCGCCGTCCGGTCGGGCGCGCTCCCCCAGCCCGCTCCGGGGCCATCGAGCATCCCGGCGCAGATCCCGGCCGGCCCGCCGCCGAGCCTGATCGGCGCACCGGCCCCCCTGTCCGCCGCGCCGATGGGCCGCGCCCCGAGCGCCCCCAGCGCGCCGAGCATGCCCACCGCCCCGAGCATGTCCAGCGCCCCGGGCATCGGCCGCAGCAGCAGCGGCAGTCTGGGCGCGGGCATCGGCTCCCAGCCGCGCGTGCCCGAGCCCCCCCGGCCCGCCGGCCCGCCGGACGCGATGTTCGACTTCGCGGTCATGGACCTGTCGCAGTACGACGAGGCCGAGGCCCCGCCGCCGCCCCCGCCGCAGGCCCCTGCGGCCGCGCCGAGCCCGCTCTTCGGGCAGGTCCCCGCCGCGGCGCCCAGCCCCCTCTTCGGCCAGCCGCCGGCGCCGAGCGCGCCCTCGCCGCTGTTCGGCCAGACCACGCAGCAGCCCGCGCCGCTCTTCGGCAGCGGCCCCCCGGTCGGGGCCGGCGGTCCGCCCGCGCTGGACGCCGACCTGGTCGACCTGCTGGACAACACCTCGGACGACAGCCTGGTCCAGACCAGCGACCTGTCGCGCCCCGCGGCCCGCCTGCAGACGCAGGGGGCGTCCCGCCCGATGGGGGAGAGCAGCACGTCCACGCCAGGTTTCGGGGCGATCCGGCCGCGCCGCGACTCCGGCCTGCTCGATCCGCCGCGGTCCGAGTCCCGGCCGCTGCCCGCGCCGCCGCTGCCCGCGCCGCCGTTGCCGCCCTCGGCCGTGCGCTCCACCGGGGGCG
>CAINDO010000347.1 GCA_903847385.1 uncultured Myxococcales bacterium | reverse complement strand
CGCCGGCCCCGCCACCGCCACCACCGCCGCCGCCATCACCGCCGCAGGCCTGCAGCAGCAACACGGTCACCGGCAACAGCCGGTACGCGAAGAACCCCTTGGACTTGGACACGGAACACTCCCCTGGACGCATGTGTGTCGGCCAAGGTACGTGTGCGGCCCGGGAGCGTCAACGCCGCGGACCGGGCCGCAGCGCGCCCGGCAAGGCCGCCCACTGCTCCGGCGGCATGTAGACGCACTCGGCGCGAACGGAGTCGTCGGAGCCGGCCTCGTCGGGCGCGTTCGGGATCACACAGTGTGTGGCCCCATTCGAGGCCCCCAGCGACTGCGCGCGGTTGCGCAGCGCGAGGCGACTCCGGCCCCCGTGCGCGGTGGCCACGCCCACGGGCCGCGCCCCCTGCGCCGAGAGCGTGACCAGCTCCGCGGGCGTGACGACCACGGCGATGTCCGTCACGGTGGGCGCCGGCGGGCCGGTGAAATCCCATCGGGATTCGACCTCCTCGCCCACCAGCCAGATGGCCACGACCACACCGCAGCCGGGCTGCGTGGTGAGCAGCGCCCCCAACAGGGCCGCGGCCGCGAACAGACGCTTCAAGAGCGCGCCCCTCCGCGCCGCAGGGCGTCCGCCACCAGCGTGCGCAGCAGCCGCTCGAAGGGCATGCCGCCCGCCGCCGCGGCGATGGGCAGCAGCGCACACTCCAGGCGGTCGGTCGGCGAATACTCCAGCGAGCAGTTGGCGTTGACCTCGAGCGCGAAGGGCCGCCCCGCGGCATCGAGCCGGAAGTCCACGCGCCCGTAGCCCCGCCCCCGCACCGCCCGCCAGGCCCGCCGCGACAGCGCCCGCAGCCGGCGGTCGAGCGCGGGCGGAAGGTCCGCCGGACAGTCGAGCTGGAAGCCGTGGTACAGCGGGCTGTGCGTGTCGTACTTCGTCTCGAAGGTGCGAATGCCGCGGTGCGCCGGGAACGCGTCGCCGAACACGATCTCCAGGGGCGGGAACGCCCGCACGCCCCGGGCCAGATCCACCACGCCCACCGTGACCTCGCGGCCGTCGATGTACTGCTCCACGAGGGCCTCGCCGTAGGTCGCGCACACGCGCTCCAGGCGAACCCGCAGCGCCGCCTCGTCGGGCACGACGCTGCCCAGATCGATGCCCACGCTGCCCCCCGAGTCCCGGGGCTTCACGAAGAGCGGGAACGCCGCCGAGAGCGCGGGCGACAGCGGCTCGTCCGAGGCGGTGAAGCGCTGCCAGGCCGGCGTCGGCACGCCCACGGCGGCCATGCGCTGCTTCATCTCGATCTTGTCGCAGCCGATGGCGTACCCCTCGGCCCCGCTGCCGGTGTAGGGCAGGCCGCGGCGCTCCAGGGCGGCGAGCGCCTCCAGGCCGGGCAGGCCGTCCCGCGTGGGGCCGGCGCCGTCGCACAGGTTGATCACCACGTCGCAGTCGAGCGCGTCGACCACCGTGTCGATGTCGTCGAGCCCGGCGGCGTGCATCGTCGCCGAGGCGAAGCCCGCGCGGTGGACGGCCGCCAGGAACGCGGTGTCCATGGCGTCCGCGCCGGCGTAGTCGAAGAGCTCGTCGCCGCGCCCGCCGTGGCCCGTATGGCGGGCGATCAGCACGGCGACGCGGGGAACGGGGGCGGGGCGCGGCATGGCATCTCCGGAGCGGGTCGACCGGCGGGCCTTGTGGCGCCGGCCCGGGGCGGCCATCATGCCACACCAGCCCGCCCACGACCGCCCCTACGAGGCCCCCGCCCGCCATGAGCGAAACCACGCGCCTGAACAAGTTCCTGAGCGAATCCGGCCACTGCTCCCGCCGCGAGGCCGACCGCCTGATCGACGCCGGTCGGGTCCGCGTCAACGGCGCGGTCGCCGTGGTGGGCACGCAGGTCGGCCCGGACGACGTGGTCGAGGTCGAGGGCAAGGTGGTCACCCGCGGCGCCCCGGAAGACGCCGTCTACATCGCCTTCAACAAGCCCATCGGCGTCATCTGCACCACGGACCCCACGATCCGGGACAACATCATCGACGCCGTGCGCCACCCGCGCCGCGTGTTCCCCGTCGGCCGCCTGGACGTGGGCTCCGAGGGCCTGATCCTGCTCACCAGCGACGGCGACGTGGTGAACAAGATCCTGCGCGCCGGCAACGCCCATGAGAAAGAGTACGAGGTCACCGTCGACCGCCCCATCGACGCCTCGTTCCTGCACCGCATGGCCAACGGCGTGCCGATCCTGGACACCACCACCCTGCCCTGCCGCATCCGGCAGGACACGCGCACGCGCTTCACGCTCATCCTGACGCAGGGCCTGAACCGGCAGATCCGGCGCATGTGCGAGGCCCTGGGGTACGGCGTCAGCCACCTGCGCCGCACGCGCATCATGAACATTCATCTCGGCGACCTGCCCGCCGGCCGCTGGCGCGATCTCACGCCCGCGGAGCTGAAGGACATGCACCGCCGCCTGTCCAGGTCGAGCAAGACGCCCCTGGCGCTGCCGGACGCGGACGCGGACTGAGCGCGCCCGCGGGGTCGGCTTACTGGCGCGGGTAGCGGTACAGCGGCACGGTCTCGTGCCCCGCGGACTCGCTGAGCGAGAAGAAACTCCCGCTGCCGTCCACGTCGAAGGCGAAGGACTCGGCCTGGATCTCCCCCGCGCCGATGCGGCAGTCGGGGCCTTGCACGGCCTCGGCGATGGTCGCCCCCGGCGCGCGCTCCCAGACGTGCGCGTCGCCATAGCGCCGCACGCCCACGAGCCAACCGTCCGGCGAGATGTCCCCGCCCGTGGCCTGGCTCTCGCCGCCCCAAGGCAGCTCGCCGGCGATCTCGAGCACGTTGGGGGCGTCCGACCGAAGCGGCGCCGCGGCGCGCAGCAGCAGCGCCGGCGTGGTGTGTTTCGTCACCAGGTACAGGTCGCCGCCGCGGGGGTCGACCATCATGGTCTCGACGTCCTGCCGCCGCCCGAGCATCGCGTCCGGGAACCGCAGCACGAAGGTCTCCACGGGCACGTCCGCCACGGCCGTGAAGTCCTGCCCCGGGGCCACCGCGGGCTCCTCGGTCCGGTACACGTGCAGCTCGCGGCCGCGGCAGTCGCAGATCCCGCCCCCGCAGCGCGCCGGGATGTTCGGGCAGCCGGTGCAGTCGCCCGTGTCCACGTTGGCGGTGCTGCAGCCCCAGATGCGCCAGTTGGCCCCCACATCGCCCAAATAGAGGTAATTCCGGCCCGCGATCGGCCCCGGACCCATCGCCAGACCCTCGATGTCCTGCGATCCGGCCAGATCCAGCTCGTAGCTGGCCAGGTACGTGCCGTCGCGGCCGAGGGCGAACAGGCGGTGCTCGTTGCCGTTGTCGTTGTTCGCCCAGAAGACGTCCCGGTTCAGGCGCGACTGCATCAGCCCCGAGGTCTCGACCAGCCGCGGCTGGCCGTCGGCGTCGCGCGACGCCACGGTGCCCACCTCGACGCGGTCGCCGAACTGGCAGACGAAGGGGATGTGGGCGTCGGGCTCAGGGACCACCAGCGCGTCCGGCACGGGCCCGGGCTGCGCGTCCGGGTCCGGTCCGGGGGCCGCGTCCGTGTCCGGGCGCACCCGGGCGTCGTGATCGGGCCCGGGCCGCGCGTCCGTGTCCACGTAGGCGTCGCGATCGGGCCCGGGTCGGGCGTCCGTGTCGGGATCGGGGCCGGGGTGGGCGTCCGTGTCGGGCGTGGGCCCCGGGCGCGCATCCGGGTCCGGGCCGGGGTGGGCGTCCGTGTCCGGGGCGGCGTCGGAGCGCCGCGCGTCGGCGAGCCTTTGCGCGTCGCCCTGGCCACCGGCGGAGAAGGTCCCCGTGCCCTCCAGGCAGCCCGCGAGGGCCACGCCCGAGGTCAGCGCGGCGATTCTCCAGACCAACATCGACAATGTCCCCACCCTTTCGCGGACCCCGGTGTCCGTTTCAGTCTACATCGAAGCCCCCGAACCGGCGCCACTCCCTTCGGCCACCGGCTCGTGGACGACCGCCTCCAGCCGATGCCCGTCCGGGTCGCGCACGAAGGCGGCGTAGTAGCCCGGGTCGTAGTGGAGGCGCACGCCCGGCGGGCCTTCGTCGGTCCCGCCGTAGGCCAGCGCCGCCGCGTGGAACGCGTCGACCGCCGCTCGATCCGGGGCGCGGAACGCCAGGTGGAACCCCGCGCCCGGCGCGTGCGCGTCCGGCCCGTGGGCGATGATCGCGAAGGGCGCCTCGCCCGCGAATCCAGGCGGGCCGTAGCAGACGCTCCGGGCGTTCTGGGCCAGTCGCACGTGGCCGAGCGCGGAGAGCGCCGCGTCGTAGAAGGCCGCCGCGCGGGCGAGATCGGCGACGCCGAGCGAAAGATGATCGAAGAACATGGGTCGCCTCAGTCGACACGCACGGCCCTCACCGGGCGGGCGGGGTTTACGAGTTCGGCCTGCGCCTGCACCAGCGCCAGCTCCCGGCGGCCCGCGCGGCGGGTGTGTTCGAACACGCCGGCGACGGCGGCGGCCATGTGCTCCAGCGCCGCGACGGGGTCGCCCGTCTGCAGCAGGCGCCCCAGGAACAGCGCGCTCACCAGGTCGCCGGCGCCGTTCGGCTCGACGTCGAAGCCCACGCGCGGCGTGTCGACCCGCCACGCCGCCGAGGGCGTCGAGAGCAGCATCGAGACTTTGTCTCGGGGACCCGGCGGCCCGCCCTCGACCTCCAGGCTCGTGACCAGCACCAGCGCCGGGCCCAGGCGCCGCAGGGTGGCCGCGGCGTCCAGGACCTCGGCGAGCGTCTGCGCCCGACCGCCGGCGAGCTGCTCCAGCTCGAAGTGATTCGGCGTGAGGACGTCCGCCCGGGGCAGCAGCCGGCCGCGCATCGCCTCGGGGATCTCCGGCGACACGTACAGGCCGCCGTCGCGGTCGCCCATCACCGGATCGCAGGCGTACAGCGCCCCGGGCCGCGCGGCCTTCACGGCGTCCACGGCGCCGGCCACGACCGCCGCCAGCGCCGCATCGCCCAGGTAACCCGAGAGCACGGCGTCACACCGCGCGAAGGCCCCCCGCTCCGCCACGCCCCCCAACACACGCGAGACATGCGCCGCGCCGAACACATCGCCGGGGAACGTGGCGTAGCCGGTGTGATTCGAGAGCTGCACCGTGTGTACGGGCATCACCTCGACGCCCAGGCGCTCCAGCGGGAACACCGCCGCGCGGTTGCCCACGTGCCCGTAGGCCACGTGGGACTGAATCGAGAGCACGAGGGGCGTGGACATGGCGCGAGGCTGCCACACCGGCGCGCGCCGGCGCCATGCTGCTGGCTCCTGAGAAACCTCGGCCCGTGCGCCCCGGTCGCGCCGCCGGCCGGGTGAGCGCCCGGAGTGACGTCACCGGTGGCATCACCTCGGGGCGCGAACCCGGGCGCGGTGACACTTTTCCGGGCCCGTTGGGGCCTCCCGGGGCCGGATTCGGGCCTTCGGGCCGTGGCACGGCTCTTGAAATGGGTGTGTCCATGCTCGCAACGACGCGGGCCACCAAATGAAAGAGAGTCGACCCATGAAGCTCACGAACGCCCTGTCCCTCTGCCTCGCGCTCCTGTCCACCGGCCTGGTCCCCTCGCTCGCCCACGCCGCGGCCGGCGCGCAGAACAGCGGCGACTACACGCCCCCGCCGGAGCACTACACGCCCCCGCCGGAGCACTACACGCCCAAACCCGGCCACGGGACCGCGGGTGAGGCGGAGACCCAGTGCAAGAAGGTCCGCTGCCCCTGAGGCGGTCGGCGCCGGGGCGGTCAGAGCTCGCAGGGCACGCTGCCCGCGGCGCAGGTGCACTCCGGGGCGGGCTCGAACCCGACGCACGCGCCCGCATCGGGCAGGAAGGCGGGCGCCGGTCGCGCCGCGACGAGCTGCAGGACCTCCCCGGGCGTCAGCGCCCGCGCGAAGAGGGCGACCTCCGCCAGCGCGGCGTGCCCGCCCCCGGGGATGGTCTGTCGACCGATCCCGAAGGCGCGCGCGAAGTCCCCCGTGGCCATCTCCGGCGTGGGCGCCACGGAGAGCTGAAACGCCATGCAGCCCTCCGGCGCGGGGTCGCACAGATCGGGCGGCAACACACAGTCCGGGCGCGCGGCCTGCTCGATGCCATCCACGGGCACGAGGCGTCCGTCCAGGTAGACCCGAACGTCGCCCCCCACGGCGAAGCCCGGGGGCGCGGTGACCGCCACGTGCACCCAGCGCTCCAGGGGTCGGCACGCCAGATCGCCGAACCGGATCACGGCATTGCCCGGCCCCAGGTGGACCAGCAGATCGTGGTTGTCGAACGAGACGACGAACCGGTCGGGGTACGTGAAGATGTCCCCGAAGCCGAACAGCGCCTCGTGCGGATTCGTCCCCGGGAGGTGCACCCAGCCGGCCAGCGTCACCCCCGCGGCGGTGTCGACGCGGGTCAGGGCCGGCGCGACCGCGCCATTGCAGCCCTCCTGGCACGAGGGGCCGAAGAACGCCTGCCCCGAGAGGGGATCGCGCTCGAACCGCACCCCCTCGTCCGCGGTGAGCGGGTACTGGCCCGACACCTCCGTGCCGTCCCCGGCGAGGGGCCAGAGCGCGACCAGGTCCGCGGGCAACACGGGCGCCGGGCCCATGCCATCGGGCGGTACGACCATGACATCGGGGATCTCGACCATGGCATCGGGCGGTACGACCATGCCATCGGGGATCGCGACCATGGCATCGGAGATCGCGACCATGCCATCGGGCGGTACGACCATGCCATCGGGCGGCGTAACCCTGCCATCGGGGATCAGGACGATGGCATCGGGCGGCGTGACCCTGCCATCGGGATCGGGGCTCATGGCGTCGACGCGGGCCGGCGGCCCGTCGGGGGCGGGGGCCGCATCCGGCGGCGGGGGCGCCGCGTCCGCCGTCGGGGTCGGGCCTCGATCGGCGCCGGGCCCCGCGGCATCGGCCGCGTCCGGCGTCGCCGCCTGCGTGGCCAGGTTCGGGCGCGCCTCGGGGATGCACCCCCCCAGCAGGGCAGTGGCGAGACTCAAGGCTCGACGCATGCTCTCTCCCCTCGTCTAGAACCGGAACCCGAGCGTCGGGCCCGCGCCCTCGGGGCCCGCGGCCGGGTGCGTCTCCGGCGACAGCTCGAACATCACGACCGCAAAGGCCGCCGACGCCAGCCCCAACCCGAGGAGCGCGTAGGTCACGGGGCGCAGGGTGTCGCGGGTCTCCCGGGCGTCCTCGGCCTCGCGCTCCGCCCGCGCCGCGCCTTCGGGGTCCGGTGGCGTGGCGGCGACGAGCCGACGCTGCCGCGACGCCGCGGCGGTCATGTCCTCGTCCGCGGCGAGGGCCGAGCCGTAGGCGATGGCGGCCCCGACGGCGGCGGCGCCGGACGTCCCCACGCCGATCCAGGCCCAGGTCCGGCAGGACGTGCACCCCGTCTCGGGCTCGGGCGGCGCCGACGGCCCGGGCGCGGCGACGGCCTCGACGGACGCGGCCGCCGGGGCGACGCTGACCGGCGCCAACGGCGCGTCGAGGCGCAGCGTCGTGGCCTGGCCGGACGTCACGACGGCCGACGCCTCGAAGGGGCCGCCGGGCCCCCGGGCTTCGACGCGATAGGTGCCCGGCGCCACGGAGTAGCCGCCGGGGCAGCGCGTGTCCAGGGGCTCGCCCCCCGGCGCGCGCACGACCGCGCCCTCGACACCGGCGCCCAGCACCAGGCTCAGCCGGCCCTTCGGCGTGGCGCCGGGGACCCCGAGCCGCATGCGGTGCACGGCGAGGGCCTCGTCCAGTCGACACAGCCGCTCCAGGCAGCGGGCGATCAGCGCCTGGAGCTCACCGCGCGGGGCCTCGCAGGCCGGCGTGACCGGCAGGACCGTCAGGGCCGCGCGATAGCGTTCGAGGGCGCCGTCGAAGTCACCGGCGGCGGCGAGGCCGCCCGCCTCGGCGCCGAGGCGCCTCGAGGTGGCGACGGCGGCCGCGTCGGCGCACGCCAGGGCCTGCGTCGAGCCGAGCGTGAGGCCCGCGCCGAGGAGCACGGTCGTGAGGGAGCGCCGAGACACGGGCGGAGTATCTCAGTCCTGGAGTGTATGCGGAACTTCGAAGTGGAGCGGCGCCTCGGCGGGGGGCTGGCTCGGCCGCGGCGTGGCCGGCCGGG
>CAINDO010000346.1 GCA_903847385.1 uncultured Myxococcales bacterium | reverse complement strand
TGGGGGTGCCGCCCGTGGGGGTGCCGCCGGTGGGCGTGCCGCCGGTGCCGCCGGTGGGGGTGCCGCCCGGGCCGGCGTCCGCGGTGGCAGCGCCGCCGCCGCCCGAGTCCCCGGCCTTTTCGATCGCATCCGAGTTGGTGCTGGTGCAGGCACCAGCGAGGCATCCGAGAATCATCGGCAGCGCGAGGCCGATGCGAGACGAGAACGTGGACATGCAGCTCCTCCAGAACACCGAAGCGCGCACGCTATCCCGGGGGCCCGCGCTCCTGCAACGGGGGCCGGCGCATTCCCGCGCGCGCGGCCACCCGGGCGCCCAGAAAACCGGCGAAGAGGGCGACCTCGTGGTGCAACGCCAGCCAGCTCGCCTTGGCCACGCAGACCCAGACGCCATTCAGGAAAAACGGCAGCAGCAGCCATAAAGGTCGACGCACGAAGACCGCCAGGGCCCCCACGAAGGCGTAGATCGCGTTGCTGGAGCCGTAGTCGACCTCGCGCAGGAAGTTGGCGTAGCCCTCGGGCCAGAGCGAGTGGAGCGCCCCCGAGGTCAGCGCCAGCGTGAGCGGGTTGGAGAGCCAGAGCCCCGCAGCGCAGGCGAGCGCGAAGTAGAGCGGCCCGGCGAGCAGCTCGAGCAGGGCGCCAAAGAACAGGAACGACACCAGGTCGCCGAGCAGGTGGTACAGGTGGTTGTGCCAGAAGGGCCCCGCCAGCAGGCCGAGGGCCGTGGGCGCGCCGGGCACGAAGCCGCTCGCGGCGTGCAGCTCGGCCACGGCGGGCACCGTGAGCCGCAGCACGTGCAGCAGCAGGCAGACGCTCACGAAGGTCGTCGTGATCGAGGTCCGCCGCAGCAGCTCGCCCGTGGAGGCCGGCCAGGGGCGCATCCTCGGTGCCCCCGGATCCATCGCCGGGTCGCGCAAAAGGGCGGCCATCGGGCGCTGCAGCAGGCGCACCGAGAGCGCGTGGAGCAGGCCCGTGGGCACGTGCACGCGGGCCACGGCGCGCAGCATCGCCAGCGTCGGGCGGGTCGGGGAGACCAGGTACATGGGCTCCCAGCGCGTCGGCTGGAGCTTGCGCTTGAACGCCGCGTTGCCCGCGAAGTCGTAGAAGCCCCGACGCCGGGCGGCCCAGCGCAAGGCGCGGCTCGCCGGCGACCAGCGCTCCCGGGGGTCGAGATCGGCCAGGGGGGCGAGGCCCAGGCGGACCTCGGCGAACCCTTCGGCGGCGAGCAGGCGCATGGCCTCGAGGATCAGCAACTCCATCGTGCCGGCCCGCGCGCCCGGCCGCCGCACGAGGTCGGCGAAGTACCAGCCCTGCGCGGCGGGCACGGGCAGGGCCCCGATGAACGCGTCGATCTCGTCCCCCTGCACCAGGGCGAACCAGCGCTTGTGCGTGCGCAGCTCGAAGGGCGCGGAGCGGCTCAGGAAACCGAGGGGTGGCGTCTTCAGGCCGCGGAGCCAGGCCGCATGCACGGCCTCGAGCTGCGCCCGGCGCGGCGCGCCCTCGGCCAGGTCGGCGGCGGGGATCTCCACGAGCGTCGCGCCCTTGCGGGACAAAGCCCGGGCGCGGGGGTGGATGATCAGCGGGTCCGGCCCCGTGAAGACGTCGAAGAGGTCGAAGATGGGCTCGGCGCCCACCTGGAGGCGGTGGCAACCGTGCACGAGCAGGGCCGCCGACAGCGCCGGCCCCACGGGCAGCAGGGCGGGGCGCGCGCCGGCAGCCTGCGCCGCGTCGAAGAACGCCCGGGCCAGGGGCACGCGGGCCTCCGTGGGGGCGATGGGCTCCGTGGCCCCGAGCCAGTGGCGACCCCCCGGCGCGACGGCGTAGCGGACGCAGCCCGGCAGGCCGGCGTCACGAAAAGTCTCGAAGCCCGGCCCCGCAGTCACGAACGCGCTCGTGCGCTCGGCGTGCGCCGCGAGGTCGGTCAGCAGGTCCGTGGGCGGGGAGAACTCCATGGGGGGCGCACATTGCCACGCCCCGGCGCAGCGTCAAGAGCCGGCGCGAGGCCGACGCCGCCGCAAAGAGTTGGCAGCCGGCCCGCGGCGTGGAACGATGCCGCCGCGCCCCGAGAGGTCCGCCGAACGCCCGGCAGAATTCCGCCGGGGGTCGCCGCGTCCTATGCGACGAGTCGAGACGACAGGAGAAGCAGTTGAAGAACCGTTTGATGTCCGCGCTGTTCGCGCTCGCCGTGCTCGGCACGGCCGCCCCCGCCCTGGCCGACGTGCAGCCGATCAAGCCGTGGCAGGGCGCCCGGTCCGTCGTGAAGACGCGCCACCTGGCGCCGGCCATGAAGAGCTCCGGCGACTACTGGGACAAGTACACGTTCAACGCCGACTTCCCCAACGGCAGCTTCTACTTCAGCTACGCCATCGGCGACGCCGTGACGGACGCGAAGAAGATGGAGTCGAAGGGCCGCCTGTCGGTGGACAAGAACACCTGGAGCTGGCGCAACGACTTCAAGGAGGGCAACTGGTCGCACACCTCCGGCGAGCCCATGTCGATCACCGCCGGCAAGGCCGTGATGAGCGGCACCGCCCAGGAGATCAAGTTCACCGGCGAGACGGACGGCGTGCAGTTCGAGCTCGTGTACACGCCCATCGCCAACGGCTGGCGGCCCAAGTCCGGTCAGGTGCTCTACGGCGCCGACAACAAGGCCTACGACGTCACGATCTTCCCGCGCATGAAGGTGGTCGGCAAGTACAAGGCGGCCGGCGGCGACTGGGTGGCCCTGGAGGGCACCGGCAACGGTTCGCACGTGTGGGGCGAGCTCGCCCCCTACGACACCAACCGCTGGACCATGGAGTTCCACACCGACAGCGGCGAGTACGCCATCTACATGCGCGAGCTCGGCGCCACCAACGACTACGGCCAGACGCGCATCCCGTACCTGCTCATCACCAAGGGCAACCAGGTGCTGCTCGAGAGCTTCGACTACACGATGACCCCGACCGAGGTCTTCACGGACGACGCGCACGAGAACAAGTACAAGGTCCCCGTGTCGTTCCAGCTCCAGGGCAAGGACTCCGACGCCAACGGCCCCCAGTTCCGCGCCGTCGTGAAGAAGAAGAAGCTCCACAAGCGCAAGGACTACCTGGCCGAGATGGGCGGCCTCAAAGCCGCGGTCGCCGCCACGAAGGCCAAGCCGGTGCTGTACGACTTCGAGGTCGACTTCACCTTCGAGGTCAAGACGGCGACGGGCGTCGAGCAGATCAAGACGGGGCCCAAGGACGCGCACCTCGAGGTCAACTGGCTGAATCAGTAACTGGGGCGCCCGGGCGCGCGTTCTGATAGAACGCGGCCATGAACAAGCTCCTGATCGTCGCATTGCTGGCCGCGGCCGGGGTCCTGGCCTGGCTGACGCTCTCCAAACCCGAGGTCGAGGCGCCGGCCCCCCTGAAGGCGCCGACGGCCGCCGAGCCGGCGAAGGCCGCCGCGGGCGCTTCGGCGGCCCCGGGCGCCGCCTCGGTCGCCCCCGCCGTGGCG
>CAINDO010000345.1 GCA_903847385.1 uncultured Myxococcales bacterium | reverse complement strand
GCGGGCTCCGCCGAATCGACCGCGGGCGCGGGCTCCGCCGGAGCGACCGCGGGCGCGCTCTCCGGCGCAGGCGCCGCCGAAGCGACCGCGGGCGCGACGACCACCGCCGCGACCGGGCGCGCCTCCAGCTCCACGACCACGTCCAGGCTCTCACCGGGGCGGACCTCGAGGTCGAACGGCGGCACGCCGCCCGACTCGCCCCGCACCTCGACGCGGTGGACCCCGGCCGGCAGCGCGCCCTGCCAAGGCAGCGGTCCCCGCGCCGTCGCGTCGATGGTGAGCGCGGCCGACTCACCGTTCGCGACGCGGATCCCGACACTGCCTTCACCCGTGGCCGGCGCCGCGGCCTGCGCCCAGGCCATGCAGGGCAGGAGCAGCGCGAGCGCCCCCGTCAGATGCGGGCGGCGGTTCATTGCACGCCTCCCGAGGGGCCGACCCCGCCCGCGGCCTCGACACGCCGGAGCGCGGACAGGGGCAGTCGCTGCGGGTCCTCCGCGGGGCCGAGCACGGCGGTCTCGGCCTCGATGCGCAGCAGTTCGACCACGGGAAGCGGCCCGAAGCGCGTCTCGAGCTGCACGGGCCGGCCCACGAAGGGCTGAAGCGCGGCGGCCGCCAGACCCGGCTGGACGGGCGGCGCCACGGGCGCCGGCGGCGGCCCGAATCGGCGCTCCGGCGGTCCTTCGGCGACCACGACGGGCGCCATCGCAGGCGCTGGCGCCGGCGCAGGTGTCGCAGCGGGGACAGGCGCCGGCGCTTTCCAGGCCTGCACGACCTCCGACTTGCCGCGGGCGAAGCGAAGTGTCCGTTTCTGCTCCGGAAATCCCTCGACCGTCACGGTGAGCACGTGGGCGCCCGGCATGGCCAGCACGGGCCCGGACAGCGGCGCAGCGCCGAGCGAGACGCCATCGAGTGTGATCCGGGCGGCGTCGGGGAGGCCCTCGAGGACGATCTTGCCCCCTTGCCCGTCGAGAGCCGCGAGCTGCCGCTGCGCCCGGCCGCGCGGCCCGGCCGGGACCTCGGCGTCGTTGGCCAGGGCGATGTAGCAGGCGTGGGCGAGCGAGACGTGCGTGTTCTGCAGCGCCGCGACGGCGACCAACTCCACGGCGTCCGGGCCGAACCCCAAGGCGTAGGCCTCGCGGGCGGCCACGTCGACCTCGGTCGGCCGCTTCTGCCGCAGCGCGGCGACGGCGCGGTCGAACGCCGCCTGCGCACCGGCGATGTCCGGTTGGCCAGGCGGCCCGAGCGCCGGCACGGTCAGCGCCCGTGCCTCCACGTTGGCCAGGAGCACGAGCAGCCCCGCCAGACGGCGCAGGGCAGCCGTGCGAACACGAGTGCACATGATGCGGGAAACACGGGCGGCTTCGGGGCCCGCGCCCTTTCGTCGGTCGTTGAGGAGCGACGCCGATCATCCGGGAATCACCGCCCCCCGGAGTATTCATGCTTGCCCGAGCGAAACACGCGTCGGGCCGCTAGGCCCCGGGTTCTTCCATCGGCAGAACGCCGTACGCCCGAAGCGGCAAACCCGCACGTTCCGTCAGGGCAATACGACCACCTGGAACCGCTGCACCACGCGGCCGTCCGGGCCGTTCTCGTCCTCGGCGGCGACGTCGAAGGCGTAGACCGCCTGCAGCGCGGCGGCGGCGGCGTCCGGGGCGGTCCAGCGCAGGCGGGCGCCCTCGGGATCGGGGGTGACCTCGGCCCCGGGCGGGCCGGCGACGAGGGACACGTCCACGCCGGTGCTGTCGTCGTCGCGGAGCACGAGCGCCGTGTCCAGGGTCTCGCCCGGGCGCAGGACGAAGCTGCGCGGGCTCGTGAAGCGGGGCAGCGTGTCCACGGCCTGGACGAAGAGCGTGGCGCGGGCCTCGGCGCGGCCCCCGTTCGGGTCCTGGGCGATGAAGGTCACGACGTGGGCGCGGCCGCCCGGGGCGGCGTCCGAGGCCAACGGAATCCACTGGAAGACCGCCGTGCCCGTCTCCGACTCGGGGATCAGGCGCGCGCCGATGGGCATGCCCCGGGCCCCGTAGGCCACGCGCTCGCCCTCCGGGTCGCGGGCGGACAGGCGCAGCTCCACGGCCTGCCCGGCGGAGACCACGCGGTCGCCCGGCGCGGTGAGCACGGGCGCGAGATCGTCCGCACAGCCCGTGAGCGCCGCCCACGCCCCGCACACGGCCAGATGCCAGCGCCCGCGCGGCGTGGTATGACTTCGGACGAGCTTCTTCAATTCATCATCTCTCCCCGCAGAGGCCCATGGATTCCAGGCACCTCCGGCGCGTTCGACGCGCCACCGCCACGCTCCTCGGCGCGGCGTCGCTCATCTTCTCCGTCGGGGCCGGCGCCGCCCACGCCGGCGACGCGACCGGGGGCGTCAACGCCTTCGTGGACCGCTTCTCCGCCCGCATCGATCCGGCCCTGGCCGCCCCCGTCGAGGGGGACGCGTTCCGGGCCCTCGAAGCGCCCGGCGAAGGCGACCGCGTCACCATCGACGCGCTCGTGCTGACCGGCTGCGACGCCGAGCAGCTCTGCAAGGTGCGCGTCGGCGTGAAGCAGGCCGGCAAGGGCCCGCGCCTGCTGCTGGTGGACGCCGGCGCCGTGCTGCGCGGCCCGGGCGGCGCGGACTTCGTGCCCGTGCCCAACCAGCGGTTCATCGTCGATCAGAGCCAAATGTCCCTCGAAGTGGAGGCGCTGCCGATCTGGCCCAAGGCCCCGGCACCGCCGCAGAATACGCCGCTGAAAGCCGTGGGGTCCAACGACCCGGGCCTGATCGCCGTGCTGCGCAGCGTGCAGCGCATCGAGGCCGAGGACATGGGCCGCTTGCGGCGCTACGTCAAGGAGACGGGCGGCGCGCTCGCGGTGGAGACGTTCATCGACAACGAGGACGTCCGCGCGGCGCGCTGGATGAGCTGGTACAAAGATGCCGCCGGCCAGGTGCAGGGCCGCTACCCGCGCGACGCCATCCGCTTCGCGCTCTTCGCGGTGTCCAGCGGCTACACCATCAACGACATGGCCGACTGGTTCCGGTCGTTCAAGCAGCTCGACATGAACCCGGCCATCGCCGCCGCCGGCGAGATGACCCGCAAGGTCGAGATGCTCCTCGAGCGCGGCGGCCTGAACTACCGCGTGTTCAGCCCGAACCACGCCGACTACCACCTGAACCGCGGCATCAAGACCTTCCGCGCCGGCGATCTCGAGGGCGCCGAGAAGGCCTTCAAGATGGCCATCGAGAAGCAGAGCGGCCTGGTCGCGGCGCACCTGGCCCTGGGCATCACACTCTACCGCCAGGGCAAGTACGCGGACGCCGAGGCCGCCCTGCAGATCGCCACGGGCCTGCCGGACGCCCCGCCCGAGGTGTTCTACAACCGCGGCGCGACGCTGTTCCGCCTCGACGACAAACTCGGCGCGGCGCGCATGTTCCGCAAGGTGCTGGAGCTCAACCCCCGGGACCCGGACGCCGGCGACTGGCTCGCCAAGGCCGATCCGGAGAACAAGACGGCCCCCAAGGCGGCCCCCCCGGCCAAGGGCGGGAAGAAGAAGAAATGAAGATCCGCGCCGCATTGATGCTCTGGTACCTCGCGACCCTCGCCGCCTGCGGCGGTCAGCAAGAGGTCGCCCTCAAGGTCGTCGCGCCGGACGCGCCGGCCACACCGGGCCCCGCAGCGTCCAAAGAGGAGCTCGCCGGCGATGTCCCCGTGCTCCGCGGCCTGCCGGACGCCAAGCCCCTGGTGCCCCCGGAGCTCATCCCGCCCGAGGCCCCGGCGGATCCCGATCCCGGCTTCGAGTGAGCCCGCGCCCGGTCAGGGCGCCAGCGGCAGCAGCAGCGAGTAGGCGTAGGTGATCTGACCGCGATCCGACGTGCCCGGCGGCACCGGGACCGTCGCCAGGTCCTGACGCACGGTCAGGATGCGCGTCGCGTCCGGCTCCACGGGCCAGCCCAGCGTCGCCTCGGCGGGCAGCACGAGCTCACCTGTCTCGGGGTGCGCGACCTCGCAGCCCACGTACCGCGACTCCAGCCCCTCGGCGTCGCCGTAGATGAGCGAGATGGTCAGCGGCCCGTCCGCGGGGGGCGGGGTCCACCGGATCGTCACGGGCAGGCCGGGCTCGATGCGCGGTGCGTCCGGCGAGGGCGAGGTGATCTGGAACGCCGGCGGGTCCTGGGCGTCCAGGTTGCCCGAGGCGCGCAGCTCGGCCCGGCTGGCCGCCGCCAGCTCGACGGCGTGGGGCCCGATCACCACGCGCCGGTAGTTCTCGCGGCGCAGGTAGACCCAGATGGAGCTGTCCGAGAGGCCCAGGCGCGAGAGCGCGGGGCCCACGGTGAACTCGCCGTCGTCGGCGAGCCGCACGTCGAGCTGGTAGTGGAAGATGCCGCGGTAGCCGCCCCGGTTGAACTGCGAGCGGCTGCCCCCGGCGAAGAGGCGCAGCGTGCCGTCGGCCTCGCCGGCGCCGGGCAGCCAGTGGAGCGTCGCCGGCTCGGCGCGGGCGCCGCGGATGACGTCGATGGCGCCCTGCAGTTCGTCGGCGGCCGTGCCCTCGACGCGCATGGGGCCGATGAGCTCGGCGTCGAAGGCCGGCACGAGCTGACCGCCGCCGGCCTGCACGCGCACGACCTGCCCGGCCGAGAACACCTGCGTCGGCCCGAGCGCCGGGCTGTTGTCGTAGCGGATCGTCTGCGCGATTGCGTCGAAGGTGGGCACCTGGGTGAGCGTGACGAGGGGCGAGGTGATGGTGACGATGCCCAGGTGGGCGTCCGGGCCCGGCGCCAGGGCGCGCTGGAAGACGCAGTGCGCGCCGTCGATGTCGCGCTCGGACAGGCTGGTCACGCTGCCCTGCAGGCCGACGATGCGGTTGGGGTTCAGCGTCTGCGCGTCCTCGGCCGTCTGCGTGAGGTCCACGCGCCAGGCCTGGCAGCCCGCCTCGGGGATGCCCCCGCAGCCGCCGCACAGGTTGGCGACGTCCTCGTCGACCTCGCCGTCCAGGTCGTCGTCCTCGCCGTTGCAGACCTCGGGCGGGTTGGTGTTGGCGTCCGGGGGGAGCAGCGCGGCGTCGGCGGGGGGCGCGGCGTCGGCGCTCCCCCCCATGTCCGGGGCGGGCAAGGCGTCGCCCCCGGGCAGCGGCGAGGCGTCCGCGGGGTTCACGGTGCCAGCGGTCGCGGCCGCATCGGCTTCGGCCCCGCCGGCGGCCGCGGCGTCCGGCCGGGCGGCGTCCGGGTCCTCGCTCTCCACGCGGGCCTTGGGGCCGGCGTCACAGGCGACGAGGGCCGCGCCGGCCAGGGCGAGGCCGACCGCCGTGAATCGGAACGGGGAGTGCGAAGAGCCCGCCATGTCGGCGCCTCCGAGGCCTGAAGTGGTCGCGTGTGGGGAGTCTGACGCCCGGGAGCGTGTCACAGGTGGGCGATCTTTTGCACCCGCCCCTCGGCGTCCAGTCGACAGACGCCGTTCAGGGGGCAAGCGTCGCAGATGGCGGGCACCCGGCGCCGCGCGCAGTCGCCGGCGATGCCCAGATGCGTCAGGGCGAAGTCGTAGCGCAGCGGATCCGTCGGCGCGATGGCCCGCAGCGCCGCCGTGATCTCGGCCGCGGTGCGCGCGTCCGCGCCGGGCCGCGCGGTCAGACCCAGGTAGGTCGCCAGCCGGTGGATGTGCGTGTCCACGGGCATCGTCAGGCGGGCCGGCGACACGCGGCGCCACAGGCCGAGATCCACGGCGTCCGGGCCGCGGACCATCCAGCGCAGGTACAGCCAGAGGCGCTTGGTGGCGCTGCTGCGGGCCGGATCGGGGAAGAAGTGCTCGAAGGCCTTGCGCGGCGCGAAGTGGTCGGTCGGCGCCAGGAGCGTGCGGCGGAAACCGGCGAGCGCCGGGCGCAGGTCCGTCGCGCCGGGCGGATCCGCGGCCACGAAGGCGTCCTCGAGCGTGCGCCCCGAGCGAAACAGCGCGCCGGCGCCGAGCCAGAGCCGGACCAGATCCTCGGCCCGCGTCAAGCGATACACGAAGCCGTGGAACCGCGCCGCGGCCGATTCGGGCGTGTCCGCCATCGCCGCGCCCACGGGGTCCGGGCCGATGCGCCCGGTGAAGTCGGTCAGGGCGCGTCCGATCAGGTCCACGCGGCCGTAGGCGAGCAGCGCCGCGTACAGGCCCACCAGCGCCTGCGCCTCGGGCGAGGCCTGCGCGTGGGCGAACCGGACGGGGTCCCGCGCCCGACCCGCCGCCGGGTCGACCTCGGCGAGCACGCGCTCCAGGGTGCGGGCGAGCGGCGAGGGCGTCAGGGCGAGGGTGCGCAAAGGAACTCGCCCAGCGCCATGCGGGCGGCCGTCGTGGAGCCGTTTTCGCGGGCGACGCCGTAGATCCAGAGCGCCGCCGTGCCCGCGCGCCGAAGGACGGGGTCCGCCCCGATCGTGCCGGCGCTGCCGACGCGGGCCTTCACCGGGTTCACCGTGCCGGCGGCGCTGAGGCGATGGTAGTAGATGCCGTCCGGCTCGCGGAAGAGGATGCCGAGCCCGTCGTCGGCCAAGCCGTTGATCGACAACCCCGAGCGTGAGTTCTGGGACTGGCTCACCGCGATGGCGCCCGCGGCGTTGGCCACCGGAACACGGTCGAAACGCTGCACCCAGATCGTGTTGTTCGCGGCGGTCGTCCAGGTGACCGCGAAGCCGGTGGAGGTCTCCGTGAGGCCGCCGAGGCGCCCGGCCGCCGCCACCTGAACGATCGTCGCCGGGTTGACGCCGTCCGACGTCGCCAGCCGGACCGCGCCCAAGCCTCCATTGACGACTTCGCTCCAGGCGACGGCGTAGCGGGCCGCGCCGGCGATGTTCACATGCACGGCGACCGCGATGGCGGTGCGGGACAGCCCGGCGAAGTCGATCGACTGGGGGCCCACTGTCACCATTCCGGCGTCGTTGATCACGGCGACCCGGACGCGCTGGTCCTGGGCGTTCGCCTCGATCCAGCCGAAGAGCACGCCGGTGGGGGCCGTCGCCATGTCGAACAGGGGGATGGTGACGTAACCGTCGCTCGACTGGAGCGTCTGCACATTGGCGCCGTGCGGCTGCGCGTCGTCCCCGAGCGCCTGATACCGGAGCCGGTTGTTGTCGTTCCAGGCCGCGACGTACCGCCGATCCGGAGTCTGGTTCGCCGCCGGCAACGCGACCACGCGAAGTTGCCGTTGCAGGAAGTTGAGCAGGTTGTTCTGCGTCGTGAAGGGCGGCTGAACGGGGTCCCCGGCAACGTTGAGCGCGCGGGCGCGCAGGATGTTCGTGGCCATCGCCGTGGCGGTGTAGAAGCTCAGGAAGCCCGCGGCCGTGCTCGCGAGCGACGGCCGGGCGCCGCCGTTCCCCGCCGCGTCGATGTCGTACTCGGCGCGCGTGAGGATCGGCGGCTCGTCCGCCTGCCCGTCGCAGTCGTCGTCGATGCCGTTGCAGATCTCGGCCCGCGACAGTGTCGTCTGCTGACAGAAAACACGACCGCCGGCGCACCGCCGCTCGCCCACCGCGCACGCGCCGGGCAGCCCCGTGTCACAGGCGTCGCGCGGATCGGCGCCGTTGTCCACGACGCCGTCGCAGTCGTTGTCCAGGCCGTCGCAGGCCTCGACCGACGGCGTGACCTCACCGGCGCACACCTCCTGGCCGGCCTTGCAGGCGAAACGCCCCGAGACACACTGGCCGACGCCCGCGGTGTCGGCGACGCCGGTGTAGCAGACCGTCGCGCCGAGGTCGTCGATGGCACCGTTGCAGTCGTCGTCCTCGAAGTTGCAGGTCTCCGGGCGGGGGTCGACGGCCCCCAGACAGGGCCCGAAGCGACCGTCGACGCAGGTCTGGAAGCCCGCACTACAGGCGCCGACGTCGGAGCCGCACGGGACCGTCTCGTTCTCGATGCAGTCGCAGCCCTCGTCGACCCGGCCGTCGCAGTTCTCGTCCCGCCGCAGGGCGTCGCAGCGCTCCAGCTGCGGCGTGACCTGCCCGACGCAGGCGCCGAGCGCGCCGTTCTGACAGGCGCGCAGGCCGGCCACACACGTGCCGATGCCCGCCGTGCCGTCGGCGCCGTCGTAGCAGGACAGGTCGGCGCCGTCGTCCACGAAGCCGTCGCAGTCGTCGTCCTGACCGTTGCAGACCTCGATGGAGGGGAGGCCCAGTGTCACGGGGCACACGGTCTGCGTGCCGTCCGCCGAGCAGGTGCGCACCGCCGAGCGCTGGCATGTGCCGAGCCCGTCCGAACAGGGCGCGCCGAGGTCGGGGAACGCCTCGTCGACCTGGGCGTCGCAGTCGTCGTCCAGGCCGTTGCAGGTCTCCGGGCTCATTACGACCGCCCCGACGCAGGCGTCGCCCAGGACACCATCCCGGCACACCTGCACGCCCCCGTGGCAGACCCCGACGCCCTCCGTGCCCAGGCGGCCCGGATAACACGGCACGTCGCCATCCTCGTCCGCCTGCCCGTCACAGTCGTCGTCGAGGGTGTTGCACGCATCGCCGACCGCCGGCGCGATGCGGCCGTCGCATGCGACCAACATGCCAGCCTGACAGATCTGCGTGCCCGCCCTGCAGATGCCGATGTCCACGCCGGCGCACGGCTCTCCCGCCAAGCAGGCGCAATCCTCGTCCGTGAGGCCGTCGCAGTCGTCGTCCCGGCCGTTGCAGTCGTCCCCCACGGCGGGCAGGACCTGCCCGATGCAGGCGATCTGACCGGACACGCAGGTCTCGCGGCCGCTCTGGCAGGCGGTGTTCTCCACCAGGAGCTCGGCCGGGTCGCCCTCGTAACACTCCGGCCCGGGCTGCACGTCGTCCACCGCGCCGTCGCAGTCGTCGTCGGCGCCGTTGCAGGTCTCTTCCATCGGGAGCTGCTGAAACGAACAGGCGCCGAAGCGCCCGTCATTGGAGTCGCAGACCCGGACGCCGCCGACACAGATGCCGACATTGCGGGTGGCGGGGGGGGCCTCGTAGCAGTCCACCGCCAGGTTCTCGTCGATCATGCCGTCGCAGTCGTTGTCGATGCCGTCGCATCGCTCGGCCTCCGGCGCTCCGGGCACGGCCAGGCAGCGCGTGGTCCCGTCGGGCAAGCACCGCACGGCGCCCGGGGCGACGCAATGTCCCTCACCCGCCACGCAGGTGAGCGGGACGTTGTCGGCAATCGCATCGCAGTCGTTGTCGACGCCGTCGCAGACTTCGAGCTCCTCGACGCAGACGCCCCCGGCACCGCCGCTGCCGCCGCTGCCGCCACTCGCACCGCCGGCTCCGCCGCTCGCACCGCCGGCTCCGCCGCTCGCACCGCCGAAGCCGCCGCTGCCGCCGCTGCCGCCG
>CAINDO010000344.1 GCA_903847385.1 uncultured Myxococcales bacterium | reverse complement strand
GGCAGGCCGTCGAAGCGCACCACCGGCTCGAGCTTCGGGCTCGGCCGCAGCCGCTTCACCAGCTCGGACAGCGCGCTCTTGCCCCCCGTGTACCCATGCGCACGCGACCGCCGGAGCAGCTCCGTCGCCCGCATCGTCGGGTCCTCGCTCAGCTCCTTGCGCAGCCACGCAACGAGCTCCTCGTCCGCCTTGGGCGGCCGCCCGCGCCGCGCCGCAGTCTCCCGGACATTCGCCGCGATTTCGCAGGCCGTCGGCACCGGCTCCGCCAGGATCCGCTCCACCGAGCGCAGCCCGACCTGGCACTTCTCGGCGATGGTCGCCTGCTGCGCCCCGCCCTCTGCCATGTTGTGGATCTTCAAACGCGTCATGATGTCGATCACCGTGCGGGTCTCCAGGTTGAACCCGCCTACTACCGGAGACCCACGTGGGTGAGCGGCGGGGTTCCACCCGCCAGAATTTCCGGATTACGACCCGCCAGAGTTTCCGGACTTCACACGGGGCTCTGGACCCCGCCGACCGACGGCAAGTAGCCGCCCGGCGAACAACGACAACGACCAACGCGGGGGGGTCAGTTTTAGTGGCGTCAGGGGGGTCAATTTTAGTGGCGCTTGACAAGCCGATCGCGGCGCTCGTGCGCGAGCTCGCCCTCGGGCGGCGTTCGTGGGGCATTCGCTCGGCCGGCTCGTCGCGCTCGCGCTGGCGCTGGCGCTGGCGAAGGAGGGTCATACGCGGCCGTCGAAACTCGTGCTCGTCGCGGCGATGGGCCTCGGTTCGGAGATGAGTCGTTCCCATCGACTCGCTTGCCACGCGCGGCTTCCGTTTCTCGGGTGGTCGGGTTTGTCCGGGCGATCGGCTGCGCTCGAAGCGGAGCTCGTGCGAACGCGTGGAGGCGAAGCGCCGCCTTCGCGTGCGGTCGCGGCGCTCGTGCCGCTCCGGGGGCCGGTTTACGATCTCTCGGCGTCGCTCGCGCGGATCGAGGCCGAAACGCTGCAGGTCTGGGGCGAGCAAGATCCGGCGATCCCCGTGGAGGTCGCGCGCGAGGCCGCGTCGCGGTTGCCGAACGGAAGACTCCTGATCGAGCCGGGCCTCGGCCACGCGCCCCACCTCAAGGACGAGGCGCGTGTCGTGCCGCAAATCGTGTCGTTTCTCGGTTGAGCGCTTGCTGCTTCAGCCGATGTTGACGTCGACCATCTGAAAGCCCGCGACGCCTTCGCCGATCTCGAGCGTGCGTTGGATCCAGGGCGCGTCGCGCTTAGCCACGATGACGATCTGCACGACCTGCCCGGCTTTCGACTCGATGCCGCTCGTGGAAAAACCCATCTTCCCGGCGTCTTCGAGCGACGTCACGACGGCCTGCGTTTCGCGCTTCATCTCGTCCGAGAACAGAGCCTCGGCGTCCGCGCCTTCTGCCATGTGGACGACGAATGCGACGTGCATGGGCGGCATGGTCGCAAGGATGGGGTCGGGAGCGCAAGGGGCGAGGCGCGGACCTCGATTGCAGGGCCGGGTCGTCCGCGACGCGCTGCAGGTCGGCGGCGCGCCCGTATCGCAGGTCACGTCGAACTGGGCGGCCGCCGCGACGGGCTGGAACCGCACCCTCGCCTACCCGACGGGCGCAGTGTGGACGCGGTCGAACGACCGAATCGGCCGCCTCGTCGCGCTGACCGGCCCGCAGGGCAACGACATCGCCCTGAACTGGCAGGGCGAGTTCTACGCCGGGCGGTCCCACAGCCGCGGCGGCGCCCCGGCGCTCCATGAACTCGCGACGCTGGACGGCCTCGGGCGGCGCGTTGGCTGGGACTTCACCGCCGGGAGCGTGCACGCATACGAAGCCCAAGTGGTGCGGGACGTCGTCGGGCGCGTCGCGAGCCTGACCTGGGGCTTCGGCCCGAGCGCCGCCGACCATTGGCGCGGCTACGGCTACGACCCGGCGACCCGGCTCGCCGACGCCTGGTCTTGGGACGGCCTCGCCCCCGGGCCGGACGTGTCGTCGCTGGTCAACCACGACGTTGCGCCCGGACAGGTGGGCACGCTCGCGGCCGACCTCGCGGGCGTGGTGCACGCGCCGTTCGCCCGGGCGGCCGACGGCGGCGACTTGTTGAGCATCGGCGACGCCTACGACGTGACCTCGCCCCGCGGCCCGGGCCACCGCCTGACCGAGGTCGAGATCGACGGCGTCGCCGTGACCGTGGACCACGACGCGACGGGTCGCGTGGTCGAGGTCGACCCCGGGTTCACCTTCGAGTACGACCCCGACGAGCGGCTGATGGCCGTCCGGGACAGCGGCACCGGCGACATCGTCGAGCGCTACGCCTACGACGCCGACGGTCGCCTCGCCGCGACCTACGATGCGAACGGCCTCACGCAGCGCTTCGCCTGGGACGGGGCCGCCCGTCTGATCCCCAAGCAGCCCGCGACGGCAACGGCGTCGCGAAGTGGGACGCCGTCTGGGGCACGCTCGACCAGTTCCTCTCCTGGCGCGACCTGGCCGCCCACCCGGTCGGCGACGTGGCCGTGCTGCCGATCACCGACCACCGCGGCAGCGTCGTGGGCGCCGTGGAGTCCGACGCCTCGGGCACAACGCTGCTCGCCGCCGCGGGCGCTATCTTGTCGCGCTGGGTGCTGGCGGTCCGGCGCGGGAAGCGCGGCTGAGGGGCGGGGTGGCGGGCGAGCGCCGCGCTCACCGCCCCGACGCCGCCCGCACCACGTCGTCGTCCGTGTCGAGCAGACCGTCCGGCCCCAGGCTCACGAGCTCCCAGGGCGACCGACCATCCCGAGCCGGCGCGAAGTACCGGAAGGGTCGCGCCCACGGGTCGAGCATGGGCGCACGGAAGTACGGCTCGCCCTTCGGCGGTGCCACGAGCGCCTGCAGGCCGGCAACTGCGGAGGGGAGGCCGCCGTGCTCGGCCTCGTAGCGTCGAAGCGCCTTGTCGATCTCGAGGAGTTTCAGGCGGGCGGTCCGCGCCGGCGAGCGGCAGGCGCACGGCGTCCCGGCCCAGAGGAGCACCGCGGATGCGCCCACGGCCGACAGGCCCACGGCCCACAGGACCGCTCGTGTTCTCGCTGCCATCGCGATCTCCCTTCCGCTGCGGAAACCGACTGACCGCTCGCCGCATTCCCCCCCGCCACGCCCGCCCGACACCACCACCCCCGACTGTCACGCCAACCTGACACCTCCCCGCCCCAGAATCGCCACTTTGGGGCATATTCCGCCCGGCATGAACTTTGCCACCCGGCTCGGGGTTCGCAGACGTTCATCGGGGAGGACGCATGTTCAATCGACATCTTTCATGGGGGTTGCTGGCGCTGCTGGCGGGGTGCACGAGCACCCAGGATGTGAGCAAGTCGGCCGGCGACGCCTCGGCGTCCGGCGGTGGGGGCGGGTCCGGCGGCGCCGGGGCGCGCGTGTGCGACCCGGGCCGCTCCGAAGCCTGCGCCTGCCCCACGGGCGCGATGGGCGCCCAGACGTGTGCGGACGACGGCGAGCGCTGGCTCGAGTGCGTGTGCGGCGCGGTGCCCGACTCGGACGCCGGCCCGGGCGCAGACGCCGGCGGCGGCGCGGGCGGCCACGGCGGGGGCGGCACGCAGGGCGGCGGGGGCAAACCCCAGCCCGACTTCGACGCCTCGCACGGGGGCGCCGGGGGCGAACCCGTGGGCCCCGTGCCCGCCGTGGGCAACTTCGTGCTGCGCCTGATTCCGCCGGTGCCCGCGGCGGACGGCGTGCCCGCCGTGGACGGCGTGACCACCCTGGTCGGCCGCGTGAACGACGGCCCGACGCCAGAGCTCATCCGCTGGACCTCGACGCGCAACGACGCCGCGTGTCGCGTGCTGGAGCCCTCGATCCCGTTCTGTGATCCGAGCTGCGCCGGCGGCCGCGTGTGCGTGGACGAGGACACGTGTCAGGCCTACCCGAGCGCGCACACCGTGGGCAACGTACACATGGACGGCGTGCGCAACCGCGCCGGCGCCACGGCCTTCGACGTGCTGCCCGTGGGCAACACCTACCAGTACACCGAGATGCCGTTCCCGGCCTTCGACGAGGGCGGCGCCCTCCGGCTGGACGCCGCCGGCGGCGACTACGACCCCTTCACCATCGCCGCCCGCGGCGTGGCCCCGCTCGAGGTGCCCTCCGCGGAGTTCGCCATGGTGCGCGGCGAGCCGCTGGTGCTCACGTGGGTGGCCCCCGGCCTGGCCGACGTCTCGACCGTGCACGTCAAGGTCGACATCAGTCACCACGGCGGCTCGCGCGGCAAGATCGAGTGCGTCGCGCCGGACACGGGCCGCCTGGAGATCCCCGCCGGGCTGAGCGACCACCTGCTCGACCTCGGCGCCGCGGGTTTCCCCGTGGTGCAGTTGAGCCGCCGCCACGTGGGCGCCACGGAGATCGCCGTGGGCCGCGTGGAGCTCACGGTCACCTCGGACGTGGAGCGCCCCCTGAGCGTGCCCGGCATCATCTCGTGCACGGGCGACGAGCAGTGCCCCGAGGGGCAGTTCTGCCAGTCCGACCTGAGCTGCGCGCCGGGCGGCGGCGAGCTCGATGCGGGCGTGTCCGCGGACGCGGGCGCCCCCCCGGCCGACGCGGCCTTCGAGCCCGAGCCCGACGGCGGCGCCGCGTGCGATCCGGCGGCCGTGGAGTCCTGCAACGGCGTGGACGACGACTGTGACGGCGAGATCGACGAGGCCCTGAGCCGGGGCTGCGCCCTGGACAACCTGGCCGGCGTGTGCGCGGGCACCGAGACCTGCGACCGCGGCGCCTGGATCGGCTGCGACGCCCCCACGCCCTCGGACGAGGCCTGCGACGGCGCCGACAACGACTGTGATGGTCTCATCGACGACGACGTGACGCGTTTGTGTTCGGTCACCAACGCCTTCGGCACCTGCGCCGGCGCGGAGACCTGCCTCGCGGCCGAGTGGGTGGGCTGCGACGCCCCCACGCCCGCCGCCGAGGCCTGCGACGCCGCCGACAACGACTGCGACGGCAGCGTGGACGAGGATCTGAGCCGCGCCTGCCAGATCACCAACGCCAACGGCACCTGCACCGGCACGGAGACCTGCGCGGCCGGCGGCTGGGCGGGCTGCAGCGCGGCCACGCCCGTGCCGGAGGTCTGCGACAACGGCGTCGACGACAACTGCAACGGCGGCATCGACGAGAACTGCGGGTGTGTCGTCGGCAGCACCACGCCCTGCTACACCGGCCCGGCCAACACCCGCGGCGTGGGGGCCTGCGCGGACGGTGTGGCCACCTGCGGCGCGAACCACCAGTACGGCGCCTGCATGGGTCAGACCCTGCCCGCCGCCGGCGAGACCTGCAACAACCGCGACGACGACTGCAACGGCACCGTAGACGACGCCCTGACGCGCGCCTGCCAGGTGGCCAACGCCAGCGGCACCTGCGGCGGCACGGAGACGTGTGTCGCCGGCGCGTGGGTGGGCTGCAACGCCGCCACGCCCGTCGCCGAGGTGTGTGACAACCAGGACAACAACTGCAGCGGCGCCGCGGACGAGTCTCTCTCCCGCGCCTGCCAGGTGGCCAACGGCTTCGGCACGTGCCGGGGCAGCGAGTCCTGCGGCGCCGGCGCGTGGGTGGGCTGCAACGCCGCCACGCCCGCCGCCGAGGTCTGCGACAACGTGGACAACAACTGCAGCGGCGCCGTGGACGAGAACCTGAGCCGCGCCTGCCAGGTCACCAACGCCAACGGCACCTGCACGGGCACGGAGACGTGCGGCGCTGGCGCGTGGCGCGGCTGCACGGCGGCCACGCCGGTCGCGGAGCTCTGCGACGGCCTGGACAACGACTGCGACGGGGTCGTCGACGACGGCTGCCTGCCCCGCTTCAGCTTCTTCGTGACCAGCCTGGCCTCGCTGCAGATGCTCTCGGGAAACCCCATGGGCTTCGGCGGCGACCTGCGCTTCGGTCAGGTGGGCGCGGGCGCCGGCCTGCGGGGCGCGGACGCCATCTGCGCCGCCATCGCCGACATCAGCATGCCCGGCGCCTCGGCCAAGGGCTGGCGGGCGTTCCTGAGCGCCACCAACGACGGCGCCGGCCACCAGGTCAACGCCATCGACCGCCTGGGCAACGGCCCCTGGTACGACCGCAACGCGCGGCTGTTCGCCAACAACAAGGCCGAGCTGCTCTTCGACCGGCCCCAGAACGCCAACGCTGCGATCATCAACGACTTTCCCAACGAGTTCGGCGTGCCCAACCACCAGCCCGACCCCCTGCAGCCGCAGGTGGACAACCACGACATGCTCACGGGCTCGAACACCCAGGGCCAGCTCTACAGCCTGACCGCGACGTGTGTCGACTGGACCTCGAGCAGCCTGGACATCGCCGTCACCGGCCGCCCGCGCGTGGGTCACTCCTGGCCGCGCCCCTGCGGCGGCGGCGGCGGCGGCGACGTCCGCTCCTGCAACTGGATCTCGGCGCTCACCGAGGCCGGCTGCGGCGCCGGCATCAACCTCATCGAGATGGGCCCGCCCAATCCGAACGTGCACACCGTCGGCTCTGGAGGCGGCTACGGCGGCTTCTACTGCTTCGCCAGCTCGCCCTGAGCCCGAGCGCGAACAGACCCAGGAGCGCGCCGAAGCCCGGCGGGCCGCCCTCGGCCGCCCGGCAGTCGCAGGTCTGACCCTGGGCCATCCGGCGCGTGCCGCCCGCCGGCCCCGGGCTCACCCCCTCCCGCGCGTCGGGGAACACACCGGCCTCGGCGACCCCTTCGCCGGCGGCGTCCGCGACGGGCACCGCCGGCGGCGCATCGGGCGCGAGCGGCGCCGAGTCCGCGACCGGGAGCGCCCCATCCAGCGCGAGGTCTGCGACCGGCGCGTCCCCCACCGGTTTCGGCGCGCCGTCGACGGGCAGCGGCGCCGACACATCCGGCGGCGCGAGCGCAAAGTCCAGCGCGAGCGGCGCCACGTCCGGCAAACCCGACCAGACATCGGGCGCCGGCGCGGCGTCCGCCAGGGGCAAGCGCACATCGGCCACCAAAGGCGCCGCGTCCGGCAACGGCACGGACACATCGGCCACCAAAGGCGCCGCGTCCGGCGACGGCAGGAACACGTCCGCCGCCGGCACGAGCACATCCGCCGCGGGCGGCGCCGCATCCGGCACACCGGCGTCGGGCAGCCCAGCGGCCCCCTCGGGGCGATGGAGCACCACCCGACCCTCCCCCACGCTGCCCTCGACCGTGGGGGGACACCACATGGGATCGGCGACGGCCAGCGTGTCGCCGTCCCAGTCGACGCCCGTCGTCGTCAGGAGGCTGTCCTGTCGCGTCAGCGTCTGCTCGAACACATGACGCCCATCCACGAATCGGTACACATCGACGAAGCCGGTCCGCCAGTGGGTGATGGCCACATGGTCCCCCCCTGCCGCGATCCGCTGAGCATATCCATGGCGTCGCATCGCCGGCTCGCCGAGGAGCGACTCGGTGTGGGTGAACCGGCCGTCCTGCCGGACGAAGACCTCGGCCGGCCCCCAGGGCCTCTCCACGTTGGGCGGCGAGAAGTCCCACTCGGCCCGAACGTAGAGCCGGTCCGGCCCGATGGCCATCGTGATGCCGAAGTGGGCCCAGTCGTCCGGATCGGGCGACTCCAGAACCTGCGTCAGCCCCCATTCTCCGGCCACCCGCTCGTAGACGGCCACGGCGCCCGCGGAGAGGAACCCGGCGACCGGCTCACGGAGCATCCCGACCAGCAGGATGTCTCCGCTGACCTCGATGTTGGCCCCGAAGTCATCGGGCTCCGAGAGCCCAGGCGGCGGCGCGACGTGCGCGAGCAGTGTCCACCGACCGTCCGCGAATCGGTACTCGCGAAGGCTCCGGGCGACGCCTTCGCTCCAGACCTCGTTCACCACGAGCGTATCGCCGGACAGACCGAAGCCGTTGTAGCCCTCGAACGTGGACTCGGAGTATTCCAGTGTCTGGATCGGTTCGAAACCACCCGCGCCCCGCTCATAGAGCGTCAAACGACTCGGGTCACCCGGTCGATTGAACTCGGCAATTGCCAGATGGTCACCGGAGAGCTCCATGTTCACCCCGAACTTGCCGCCTTCCAGGGGCATCGCCGAGGTCAGGACCTGATCCACCGTCCAGCCCGCCGGACCCCGGCGCAGCACACGCACCGCGCCGGCATAGGGAACGCCTGCGACCCGCTCGTACATCGACGAGACGACCATCGTGTCGCCCTCGAGCGACACCTCCTCGCCGAACGAATCCGGCGTCGGATCCGCGGGCATCCGCAGGGGGTCGGGCTCGAAGTTGAAAGCCGCGCCGTCCCACACGCCGACCTGCAGCGACGCATAGTTCCTGAGAACGTCGGGGTCGTAGCCGCCGTGACCGAACAGAATCCCCGGCGCGCCGGGGACATGGGGCAGGAGGCTGTCGTCGACCAGCGCTCCGGGGAGCATCACGATTCCGTTCACCGCGGGCAACGCATCCGGCGCCTGCGGTGGGGGGCTGAAACGCTGAACCGAGACCAGCGCGTCGCCGTCGAGTCGGAAGACCTCCGTTGGACGTGTGACCGGCGCCCCGAAGGCCTCCCAGACGCTGTAGTCGGCCGCGATGAGGCCATCGATCAGCCGACCCCGGATGCGCAGGTCGTGACGAAAAGCGCTCGGCACGCAGGTCGCGGCGCGCCACTGGAAGCGGCCGGCGACGCGGCGAAACACATGGATCGCCCCCATCAGGATGCGGTCTGGCCGGACGCACCCGGGATCGTCCATCTCGGACACGAGCAGGTCGTCCCCGGTCAGCGCCGCGTTCTTGGCGAACTCGGGGGTCTCGCCCCGGGGATTGAGGAGCCGCTGACGCTCGGCCCAGACGCCGTTCTCCTTGGTCTGGATGGCGATGACACCCCGCTCGAAGACGTTCGCGGCCTGCGCGGGCACGGCGATCGCGAGCGCGATGGTGTTCCCGGCGACGACGCCCGCGCTGCCGCCGTAGGCTCGGTCGTTGCGGATGTTCGCCGGGGGGCGGAGCTCGACGCCGGCGTCGAACAGACCGTCGACGAGCGTGAAGACGAAGGCCCGCTTGCGGGTGAGCTGGACGCCCGGTTCCGAGAACGCCGACCCCACCAGCAGGTGGTCGCCATCGGCGCTCATGTGCGAGCCGAAGCCGATCTCGTCCGGGGTGGGCGCCAGCAGACGCTGGACCCGCTCGAACTCGCCGTTCGCATACCGCCAGACGTCGATGCAGCTCCGGGGTCCGGCGGGCGTGTCACACACCACGGGACCGGCCATCGCCATCGAGCCCGTCACGGCCACGAGGTAGGGCGAGGACACTTTGCGCGGATGCTCCGGCGGAACCAGGCGTTGGCCCGGCACCCACCGCCCACCCACCCGGCGGAAGTACTGCAGCGCGCCCTGTGCCTCACCGCCGAACGAGGTGTCGTCCGGGATGGTGACCATGACGCCCTCGGCGAAGGGCAGCACCATCATGCCGACCCCATCCCCGGGGAAGCCGATCTCGGGGAGCACCGCCGGCGGGTGATGCACCGAATCGACCTCGACCCAAGGCGTCGCGCGTGCCGAGCCGCCGCAGAGCGCGAGGCACAGCGCGAGGATTCCCGGAATGTACGGCGAGGCACGCAACATGAGCATTCCCTCCCGGCTGCACATGTGCGGCCCATCGTCACGCCGGACGAGGCCGAACGCAACCGGCAGGGAGCGCCGCCTCGGCGCCCTCGCCCTTACTGGATCGTCACGGTCAGATCGTACTCGGCCGTGCCGCCACCGCCGACGACCTTGACCAGATAGTCGCCGGCGGCCAGGTCGCCGAAAATCGTCTCGCTCTCGCCGCGGCCTTCGCCGAAGTGCAGCGCCAGGCGGCCGTCGGGCGTGACGACGTCCATTTGCGGGGACCCGGCGCGCTGCCGCCACTGAACGTTGGCCCGCACATGGGCGGGCTGCGCGAGCGTGAAGCTGTAGTAGTCGAACACATCCAGCTCCGGGCACACGCTCAGGTTGGCGCGCATCTGCCCGACGTTGATGGGGCGCGCGGTCTGCGGCGTGTCATTGGGTTCCATCGCGTCCGTACAGCTGTAGCAGCCCGGCGCATTGCCCGTCCACTCGCAGGCCCGCATCGGCACCTGTTCCACCGTCAACACATAGGGCATGACACTCGTGAGCTCGACGCCGTCGACCACGATGGCATAGTCGCCCGGGGTGATCACCGGCCGGGTCATGCCCATGTTGTGGCCGCCGACGGTGCGCGCCCAGATGTCCGCCCCGTCGGGGAACACGATGCCCATCGTCCACGAGCCCTCGACCACGATCGCCGGGTCCACGTCGACCGTGGCGGTGATCATGGCGGGCGCGGCCACGGGCAGCGCGTAGTAGTCGTAGGGGTCGAGCGCGCCGCAAAGGTTCACGCCGACCAGCGGACGCCCGGCCTGGAACGGCCGGCGGTCGGCCAGGGTGTCGTTGGCCTCGTAAGCGTCCGTGCACTGCGCGCAGGCCGGGTCGGCGGCGGCGTTGCAGCGGGGGGCCATGCACGTGCTCCACCCGGACCACAGACCGGCGATGCAGGCCCGACTCCGGGTGCCGCCCGCGCAGGGCTCGCGCTGCGTGCCCCCGAGATCGCAGTCCCGGCTGCCCACGTCGAAGGTCACGTCGAGCGCGCCCGCCCCCATGCGCTGGAAACTGTCGACGACCAGCGTGTAGT
This sequence comes from uncultured Myxococcales bacterium, assembly GCA_903847385.1. Lineage (GTDB taxonomy): Bacteria > Myxococcota_A > Bradymonadia > UBA7976 > UBA1532 > CAINDO01. Next base: position 981 of record CAINDO010000344.1, on the reverse strand, counting down.
CGCCCGGCGCCAGGTCGACCTCGAGGCGCGACGCCGTGCCCACGGGGCCGTCGTCGTTGCAGGCGATCTCGCTCTCCTGCTGCCCGCACTCGGTCCGCAGCGAGAACACGGTGTCGAAGGGCGCGCCGACGGCCTCGATCACCACGTGAACGTTCTCGGCGGCGTGCACGGCCACGGCGACCTCGGCCCCCGGGGCGCCACCGCCGCAGCTCGCGCCCTGCACGGCGTCGTGGCCTGCCGTGTCGACGGCGAGCGTCGTGACGCCCTGATTGAGCTCGACGGGCCCGAGGGGCATGGCGCAGGTGCCCTCGTCGCCGCCGGGGCAGACCGAGAACGCCGACCAGGCACCGCCGCGGCAGGTCCGCGTCTGCACGCCGCCGCGCGGGCAGGCCGCGTCCTGGGTCATGCCGTCGACACACACGTCCGGGTCCTGGCAAGCGCTGAAGGGCTGCCACTGACCGCCGACACAGTTGCGCACCTGTTCGCCGCGGCCGTTGAGCCCGCACGCGTTGCGCTCCATGCTGCCCTCGTCGCAGGCCGGCGGCGCGGCGCAGGGGCCGTAGGCCGCCCAACGGCCGTCGAGGCACTCGCGGGCGTGCACGCCGCCGGGGCAGGCGGTCTCCTCGCGCGTGCCGATGACACACTCGTCCGGGTCGACACAGGCGCCCCAGGCGCCCCAGTCCTCGTCCGGGCCGCAGGTGCGCGTCTCGGCGCCGCGGTGGTTGATGCCACACTCGCGGGACTCCATCGCGCCGGCCTGACAGATGGACGGCGGGTCGCACTCGTCGCCCCGGCCGTCGCCGTCGGTGTCGTTCTGATTGTTGTTGGCCTTCTCGGGGCAGTTGTCGCAGGCGTCGCCCACGCCGTCGTCGTCCGTGTCGGGCCGCGCCGGGCAGGGCCCGACGGCGGCGTCCGGCGCCGGGCCGCCCCCACCGCCCCCACCGCCGGCCGCAGCGGCGTCCGCCAGGGGCTCGACCTGCG
>CAINDO010000343.1 GCA_903847385.1 uncultured Myxococcales bacterium | reverse complement strand
CGACGCCGCGGTCGCCCGCCTGACCGGCGTCGAGCCCGAGATCGTGGATCCCCTCGGCGGCTCGACGCTGCACGTGGCCGGCGCGGGCTTCGGCGCGGGCGCGAACGTGCGCGCCGTCCGGGTGGGCGGCGTCGCGGCTCGGAGCTTCGAGGTCGGCGCCGACGACACGCTGACCGTGATCACGGACGCCGTGCCCGCCGGTGAGGGCCTGGACCTCGAGGTCCAGGTCGGCGACGCCGCGCTGCGGCTGCCCGGCGCGCTGACCGCCTGGAGCCCTGCAGAGCTCCCCGGCGCGCGGCTCTTCGACGCCGCCGCGGGGTTGACGCTCGAGGAGGCGACGACGACCTACGAGTGGCAGCGCCTCACCGCGAGCATCGGCGACGACTGGCGCGTGCGCGACGGGAACACGCTCAACTGGCTGCCCTCGACGGGCCGCTACTGGATGGTCGCCGGCTGGAACGGCTACCAGGTGCCCGACGGCTTCAGCCCCGAGCCGCCGGGCATGTACCCGCCCCTGAACACCACGGACGAGGTCTGGTCGAGCGCGGACGGCGCGTCCTGGCGGCTCGAACGGGCGCACGGAACGGCGGGGTTCGAGCGACGGCACAGCCACAACACCGTGCTCTGGCGCGACGCCCTGTGGATGATCGGCGGCGACACGCACCAGGGGTTCTACAACCACGACGTCGTCACGAGCGCGGACGGCGTGAACTGGCGCGTCGTGCTCGGTCCGGGGACGACGCCGCCGCCCTGGTCGCCCCGCGCGCTCCAGACCACGGGTGTGTTCGACGGCGACCTGTGGATGGCCGGCGGGCAGGACCTGCTCGGCCCCATCGAGGACTACACTTATCACAACGACGTCTGGCGCTCGTCGGACGGCGAGCACTGGACCCAGGTCGTGCCGGACGCGCCGGCGAGCCCCACGCGCTGGGCCGGCTGCGGCGTGCTCGATGGCCTGGTGTCGTTCCGGGGCGAGATGTGGCTCGTCGGCTGCGCGCGGGAACGCGAGAACGCCGAGGGCCACCTGATGTTCAACGCCGTGTGGTCCACCCGCGACGGCGTCGAGTGGCGCGCCCACGCCACGCCGCCCTGGGCGGGCAAGATCTGGCCGAACGTCGTCGTCTGGGACGACAAGCTCTGGATCCTTTTCGGCTACACCTACGGCGATCAGGCGCATGGCTTCCCGGCCGGGAACGCCAACGAGGCCTGGTACTCCGAGGACGGCGAGACCTGGCGGTCGCTCCCGCCGGACGCGCCCGTACCCGGCTCCCATGCGCAGGGCGTCGCCGTCACGCCGGAGCAGCTCGTGCTGGCCGGGGGCAACTACGGGTTCGGCTTCGGGGCCGGCGTGGACAAGTCGACCTGGCGCCTTCTGCCCTTCCGGGGCCGGGCGGCGCAGGCCTGGCGCGACCGGGGGGCCGACGCCCTGAGCGTGGTCGCGCCCGACGCGGACGCGCGGCCCGTGGTCGTGCCCGACGCCTTCGGCCCCGGGTCGCCGGGGGTCCAGTTCGATGGTTCGCGACACGTCTTCACCCTGCCCGAAGGCGTCGCGGACGCCCAGGCGGCGGGCCGGTCGATCTTCTGGGTCGCCCGCGCGCCGTATCTGCCCTCGCCCTGGGGCTGGACGGAGGACTACGCGCCCCTGGAGACCGTGCTCGGCGGCCCCGCGGCGGCGGGCGGCCTGCCCGAGTCCGGGGTCGGCCTCTCCGGTGGGCAGCTCGTGGTGGTCAACCGCGAGGCGGGCCTCGGCGCCGCCGGCGAGCCGCTCTACGCGCGCCTCACGGCCGGGGAGAACCTGCAATCCGGCGCCGGGGAGCCACGGCTCATGGGCGTCACCCACGCCCCGGATGGGACGCTGCGGTTCTTCGTCGACGGCGAGAGCATCGGGCCGCCGCAGCGCGCGGAGTACGGCGCGGGCCGGGCCTGGTCGCGGCTCGGCGGCGGGATGGACGGACCCTACTATGGCCCCGGGAGCCGCTTCGCCGGCACGCTCGGGGCGGTGGTCATCGCGCCCGGGGTCGTGGACCCGGCGACGCACGCACGGCTCGCGGCCTGGGCGCGGGGGCGATTCGGCACGGCGCCCTGAGCGTCCGGCGTCAGACCGCCTTGGAGTAGAGCGGCCGGTCGGTGCCCTTCTTCGCGCGCAGACGATTGTCGAAGACCATCGCCACGTGCCGCGCGAAGACGCGCCCGAGCTCCGTGAGCGTGATGTCCAGGGCGCCGTCCGTGAGCCACTGGCGCTCGATCAGGCCCTCTTCCTCGCGCTTCTCCAGGTCACCGAGCTCGTCCTCCAGGCCGCCGAGCTCCATGCGGTCCAGGCGCAGCCAGTCGTTGCACAGGAGCTGGTTGATCCACCGGCGACGGCGGACGTCGTCCTCGGTGAGGCAAAGGCCGCGCTCCACGGGCAGGTGGCCGGCGGCGAGCGCCTCGGCGTAGGCCGTGGGCTTCTTCACGTTCTGGGCGTAGCTGCCGCCGATGTCGCTGATGCCCGTGATGCCGAACGCGACCGTGTCCGGCGCGGCCGTGACCGTGAAACCCTGGAAGTTGCGGCCGACGGTGCGGGCGTTGAGCGCCCGGACCAGGCCGTCCCCGGGCAAGGCGAAGTGGTCGAAGCCGATGGGGCGGTAGCCGGCGTCCACCAGGGCGTCGTGCGCCTGCCCGAGCAGCCCGAGCTTGTCCGGGCCCATGGGCAGCTCGGCGAGCGGGATCTTGCGCTGCTGCGCCCGCAGGGTGGGCAGGTAGGCGAAGGAGTAGACCGCGAGGCGGTCCGGCCTCAGGCGGTTGACCTCGCGGAGCGTCTCGGCCCAGGCGGCCGTGTTCTGGCCGGGCAGGCCGTAGATGAGGTCGAAGTTGATGCCCGTGAAACCCAGCCCGCGGGCGTGGTTCACGACCAGCTCCGTCTGCTCGATGCTCTGGTGGCGGCCGATCAGGTCCTGCACGCGCGGATCGAAGTCCTGCACGCCCATGGACAGGCGGTTGAAGCCGAGGCCGGCGAGGACGTCGAGCTGCGAGGTCGTGGTGTGACCGGGGTGGACCTCGATGGCGATCTCGGCGTCCGGGAGCACGCGGAAACGCTGGGCGATCCCCTGCCAGAGGCGCTGGATCTGGGCCTCGGTCAGGAAGGTCGGCGTGCCGCCGCCCCAGTGGATCTGGGACAGCGTGCGGCGCTGGCCGAGCAGCGAGGCCACCAGGTCCATCTCGCGGAAGAGCTGGTCGATGTAGGCCTCGGGCCGGCTGCGGTCCTTGCTCACGATGACGTTGCAGCCGCAGAACGTGCACAGCGAGTGGCAGAACGGCAGGTGCACGTAGAGCGAGATGGGCTCGTCCGGGTTGTTCGTGGCGGCCTGCCAGATGGCGCGGGCGTGGTCGGCGGGGCCGAAGTCCGTCGTCCACTCCGGGGCGGTGGGGTAGCTGGTGTACCGCGGGCCGGCGACGTCGAAACGGCGGATCGTCTCGGCCGGGATGACGGGGAAGTGCCTGGAAGTCATGCTGCCCTCAAGAGCGAAGGGCGTGCCGCGCTGCCGGCGCCCAACTGCGTGGGTGATGTTACCGAGGGGTGCCGGAAATTCGTTACCGTGGGGCCCCGGTAACTGTCGGATCAGCCCTCACGACTCCGGTCGAAGGTGAGCAGGGGCATCTCCAGGGCGGTGTCGGACACCCCGGAGCGGGGGGCGCCGGCGTCCGTGACCTCACCCGCGTCGAACTCGCCGCCGGCCAGCGTGCCGTCGGGGAGCTCGTCGGGGAGGTCGTCGGGCAGGACCTCCCCCAGGTCGTCCAGCAGGGACGCGTCGGCGTCCACGGCCTCGTCGATGGCGGCGGCCAGGGCGTCGTGGTCGGCGGCGGACAGCCACGCGGCCTCGAAGTGCGTGTCCGCGAAGGGGGCGGGCAGACCCGGCGAGGTGGCGTCCGGATCGGCCTCGGGCAGGGCGGCGTCCGTCTGCGTGACGAGCCAGACGGCGGCGGCGTCGCCCGCGGCCCCCGCGGCGGCCTCGAGGTCGACCTGCAGCACGATGTCCGCCGTGAAGCCCCCGCCCAGCAGCTGATGATCGTGCAGCTCGACCAGGGGGGCCGCCTCGGCGTCGCCCCAGGGGCGGCGGAGCTGGAGCACGATGGGCTCGGGCTCGGCGTCCGGGGCCAGATCCGTCGCCTGAAAGACGGCGCTGAGCAGGCCCACGGCGCGCTGGGCGTCGAGGCGGTAGCGATCGGCCACGACGTGGCCGGACAGGTCTGCCAGGGAGAGCTCGGTCATGCCCCGGATAGTACGGTCACTCCGGGGGCGTGGCCACGGGAAATCCGCGCGTCAGACGGGCGGGACGCGGCGGAATCGGGTCGCGGCGGCCACCTCGGCCCGCTCCGTGGCCCAGGCCGGCGTCGGGTCCTCGGCCCCGATCGGGTCGACGACCTCGTCCGCGGGCCACACGAAGGGCGCCGACGAGACGACGTGCCCGTCCGGCCCCAGGCGCTCCAGGAGCAGGTGGCCCGAGGCGACCTCGCGGCTGGCGCGGGCGAGCGCGAAGGTGTCGTCCGGGCCGCGCAGCGCCGGCTCGGCCTGCAGATCCCGCACGAGCGCGTCGAAGGTGCCCTGCGCGGCGGGGTCCAGGAAACGGAACCGCTCCCGCCCCACGTAGGCCACGTGGAACCACGCCGGGCGCACGACGACCCCCTTCAGGCCGAGGCGCACCGCCATGTTGCCCAGCATGACCTGGCACTCGCGGGCGAGGCCGAGGCCGGGCACGTCCTGGCCGGGCAGGGCGGGGCGCCCCTGGGCGAAGGCCGCGCGCGGATGCCGCAGCGCCAGCCAGTGGACGTAGAGGACCGGGCCCAGATCCGTGCGGCGCTGCTTCTCCAGCGAGGCCTCGACCAGGATGTGCCCCGGCTGGCCGGGCGCCTCGTCCTCGAAGCGGCCCCACACGCGCAGCCGGTCACCGGGATCCGGCCCGGAGATGGTGATCTCCACGCGGAAGTCGCCGTAACCCAGCCGCTCCAGGTGGCCGAGCACGCCGAGCCGGAACAGCGCGAACTCGATGCCCTCGACGGTGTAGAAGCCCAGCAGCCGCTCGCCCCCCGGGCGCCGCAAGCCGAGCTCGATCTCCACGTCGCTCATGTCGAGCTCGTCCGTGGTGCCGCCCAGCCGGTCCGCCGGGATGTCTGCGCCCACCCGGCGGAAGCGGTCGCGCAGGGGGTCGGCGTCCTTGGGAATCCGCGGGGCGCGGCCGCGCATGAGCACGTAGAGCGTTCCGGCCAGGACCTTCCAGGCGTCGCTCTGGTAGCCGCCGGCGGGCAACCACACCGCGGGCGTCTGACCGAGGCGGGCGGACACGGCCAGGTCCCGCGCCGCGGCCCCGGCGAAGGTCAGGCCCAGCCGGCCCATGGGGTCGCCGGCGAGGACGTCCCCGCCGGCCAGCACGAACACGAGCGCACAGGTGGGCATGCGGCGCAGCAGGGCGTCCAGCGCGGCCAGATACGTCGCGTCGTCCGCCCGCTCGGGCAGCACCGTCTCGTCCACGTCCGCCAGCTTGCCCCAGTCCGAACCCGAGAGAGAGCCGTGCCAGATCGTCGCGCCCAGGCAGGCGGCGGTGCCGTCCGGCGGGTGGGCGTCGAGATCCAGCACGCCGACGCGGCCCGCGAAGCCGCCGGCCCGCAGCGCCGCGACGGCGACGGCGACGTCGTTGACGGGGCAAAGGCCGGCCCCGCGATTGGGGTAGGCGTGGTGGAACCCGCCGAGCAGGTTGGCCACGGGGCCGCCCTGGGCCAGCGCCACCCGGGCCGCCGCCAGCGTGCCGCCGCAGGCCAGGCGCACGGTGTTCAGCACCGCGTCCACGGGCACGTCCCAGGCCTCGATGCCGAAGACGTCCGCCAGCACCTGCGGGTTGGACAGCGACTCCAGCCAGGCCGGATCGTGCACCCGGGCCAGGGCCTCGTAGCCGAGGCGCGGCGGGGTGCGCACGGCGGTCGGGGACAGGCGGCCCCGGCTCTCCAGGTACCACACGGCCAGATCGGCCCGGCGCGGCTCCAGGCCCAGTCGCGCGGCCGCCGTCGTCAGCGCGAGCCGATACGCCGGATCGTAGAAGATCGGCACCTCGCGGTGCGGGCCGAAGAGGTCGCGGAATCGGGTCCAGAGACGGGACATGGGTTGGAGTCTTCGCGTCACCGGCGCGGTCGTCGTAGGATGGTCCAACGGCCCGAAGTTGTCTCGACTTGAGTGGGAGGCCCGTGGCGTCCGGTCGCTTCAAGATGGTCTGGCTCGGCGTCGCCTTCGCGGCGTACGTGGCCTCGGGACACGCAGGGCTGGCGCACGCCACGGCCCACCCGGCCTCGACCACGATCTGGGCGCCGACCGGCATCGCGGTGGCGGCGGCGTTGCTGTGGGGACGCGCCGCCCTGGCGATGATCTTCCTGGGCTCCATCACGGTGAACCTGCTCGTCCTCGGCCCTGCCTGGGCCGCGCCGGTCATCGCCCTGGGCAACGTGGCCGAGGCCGCGGTGGCGGCCGCGCTGGTGGGGCGCTTCGCCGGGGGGGCCACCCCCTTCACCTCGGGGCGCAACGCCTTCCAGTACTGCCTGCTGGCCGGGTTCGTGGCGCCGGTGGTCTCGGCGGCGGTGGGCGCCCTGGCCGCGACGGCCTCGACGGGGGACGTCGGCGATCTGGCGCACGTGTTCGGCGTCTGGTGGCTCGGCGACGCCGGCGGGGCCAACCTGGTGGCGCCCTTGATTCTCAGCCTGGGCGGCGCGACGCACGACTTCGTCTGGGACCGGCGGCGGCGCATCGAGTTCGTGCTCCTGGCCAGCCTGGTGGCCGCGCTCGGAGCGCTGGTCTTCGAGATCGGCGCGGTGCAGGGCCCCGAGGCCCTCTCCGTCGTTTTCCTGACCCTCCCGCTGGCGGTCTGGTCGGCGTTCCGGTTCACGCCCCGCGAGAGCACCCTCACCAACTTCGCCATCGCCGCCGGCCTGATCTTCGGGACCCTGCACGGGGTCGGGCCCTTCGGCGGGATGACCGAGGCCGACTCGCTGGTCGGCGCGCAGATCTTCCTGAACATCGTGGCGCTGACCACGCTGCCGCTGGCGGGCGGTGTGCGCGAACGGCGCGAGGCGCTTCGGGCCGTGGGCGATGCGCGGGCCGAGCTCGAGGCCCGCGTCGAGGCGCGGACGGCGGAGTTGCGCGCGGCGAATCACCGACTCGAGGCCGAGGCCGCCGAGCGCGCACGGGCGATGCAGGCGCTCGCCGAGAGCCAGGCCAACCTCGAGGACGCCCAGCGCTCCGGGCAGATCGGGAGCTGGCGGTGGGAGGTCGCGGCGAACCGGATCACCTGGAGCGACGAGATGTGTCGCCTGTTCGGACGCACGCCGGGCACGTTCTCGCCCACGTTCGAGGACTACCGGGCGCTGCTCGAGCCCGAGGACGCCGAGCGCATGGAGACCGTGGTCCGCGAGTGCATGGAACACGGCGGCTCGTATCGGTTCGAACACCGCCTGCGCCGGGCCGACGGCACCGTGGGCTGGCTCGACGGCCGCGGGCGGGCCCTCTTCGACGACGCCGGCCGCCTGCTGCGGCTCGTGGGCACGGGGCAGGACATCACGGAGCGCAAGCAGGCCGAGCTCGAGGTGCGCCGCCTGAACGAGGAGCTCGAACGCCGCATCGACGAGCGCACGCGGGAGCTCGCCCGGGCCAACGCCGAGCTGGAGAGCTTCAACTACTCGGTCTCCCACGACCTGCGCGGCCCGCTGCGCAACATCGGGGGCTTCGCCGAGATCGTGCTCGAGGAGCTCGGCGAGAGCGTCAACCAGGAGGTCCGGGCCAACCTGCAGCGGATCGTCCTCAACGCGCGGCGGATGAACGACATCATCACGGGCATGCTCGCGCTGGCCAACGCCAGCCGGGGCGAGCTCGAGCTCGGCGACGTGGACGTGGAGCGCATCTGCCGCGAGGTCGCCGCGGATCTGGCGGCGCAACAGCCGCACCGACGCGTCGAGGTGCGGATTCAGGCCGGCCTGCGCACGCACGGGGACGCACGCCTGCTTCGCGTGCTCGTCACCAACCTGCTCTCCAACGCCTGGAAGTTCACCGGGCGCCGCGAGGACGACCGCGCCGCCGTCGAGGTGGTCGTGGGCCCCGGGCGGTTCGGGCCGGAGCTGTGCGTACGGGACAACGGCGCCGGCTTCGACCCCGCCCTGTCGTCGCAGCTCTTCCTCCCGTTCCGGCGGCTGCATCTGCGCAGCGAGTTCGAGGGCACCGGCATCGGCCTGGCCACGGTGGCGCGCATCGCGGAGCGGCACGGGGGCAGCGTGCGTGCAGACGGCCGGGTGGGCGAGGGGGCGTGCTTCTGGGTGTACCTGCCGGCCCTGCGCGTGGTCACCGGCGAGGCGTAGCGCGGCCCGGCGCGGAGCGGCTATGGTGCGCCATGCGCACCGTCACCCCGACCATCGCAGCCGCCCTGACCGCGCTCGGCCTGACCGCCTGTGGCGCCGGCGACACCGCCACCCCGGCCTCCGTGGCCGACGCCCGCCCGGACGGGGCCCGGCCAGTCGCCGACGCCGCGCCCGACGCCGCGGG
>CAINDO010000342.1 GCA_903847385.1 uncultured Myxococcales bacterium | reverse complement strand
GGGAGCGCGGGCACGGGCGTCGCGGTCCCCTCGGCGCTCGGCGTGGCGGTGGCGCCGGGGCTCGCCGGTCCGGCGCGGCCGTGGCGATCGACGGCCGCGAGGCGATAGGTCCCGGGCACGCCGTTCGGGCGGTCCGCGTCCAGGTGGAACCGGCGCGCGGCGGCCTCCGGGGCGGCGACGTCGCCCACGGCCAGGGTGGCGACCACCTCGTCCGGCGCGTCCGGCGAGGCCCGGAGGACCTGCCACGCGTCGACGTCCGGGGGCACGAGGGCGGCGTCCCACGCGACGAGCAGCGTGCCGTCGCCGGGATAGACCACCGGCGCGCCCGGCGCCGCGGGAGGCAACGCGTCGACCTGGAAGGCCGCGACGATGGGCGCCGAGGTGTTGCCGAGAGCGTCGGCGGCCGTCAGTTCGATCCGATGCGGACCCTCGGAAAGACCGGCGAGCGCGAGCGGCGAGACACACGGCCTCGGCGCGTCGGCGTCGACCGCGCACGTGAAGGTGACCGGGGCGTTCCCGTCGGCCTCGAAGGCGACCTGGGTGTCCGCCGCGAGCACGAGGTCCGGCGGAGGCGGGGCGAACCGGGGCGTCGGCGGCGTCGTGTCGACCACGAACCGCGCGCCGACGGGCGGCTCTTCGACGTTGCCCGCGGCGTCCGTCTGCCAGACCTCGACGACGTGCTCGCCGTCCGTCAGGTCGGCGAAGAACAGGGCCTCGTTGCAGTCCTCGGGCGGGTCGTCGTCCAGGCGGCAGGTGGCCCGGGCCCCGGCCTCCATCGCGAAGGTCACGGCGCCGGCGGTCTCGCGACTGCGGGCCGGCGGGGCGCTGTCGAGCACGGTTCGGGGCGGTGTCCGGTCCACCACGAACGCCCAGGTGGCGGCCTCGGAGACGTGGCCGACGTCGTCCCAGGCGGTCACGCGCAGCACGTGCTCGCCCTCCTCGACGTCCGCGAGCGCCCAAGGGGACGCGCACGGCGCGGGGGGCGCCGCGTCCAGCGCGCAGGACGTCGTGGGCACGGCCGCGGCCGGATCGGGGCGGTCCTCGGCCCGGAAGCTCGCCTCGAACGCCGCCGCCGAGGTCGGTGACGGAGGTCCGACCAGATCCAGCACCACCGGCGCCGTCAGGTCGACCGTGAACGCGACGACCTCGGGCGTGGGGTCCGCGTGGCCCGCGCCCTCGTTCGCCGCCACGGCGACGCGGTGCGGGCCCTCGGTCAGGCCGGCCAGATCGAACATCGCGGCGCAGTCCCGCGGCGGCTCGGCGTCCACCCAGCACACGAACTGCGCGCCCGCGGGCTCGAAGACGAAGTGGGCCTCGGGCACGCCGATCCGGGCCGGCGGTGCGGCGACGACGCGGGTCTCCGGGGGCGTGACCTGCACCGCGAACTCGGCGACCGCAGGCGTCTCGTCCGTGAGCCCGAGCGCGTCGAACGCCCGAACGGCGAAGCGATGCGGGCCGTCCGCCAGGTCGGCGACCCGCACGTGGGTCACGCACGGGGCGAACGGCGCGGCGTCCAGCGCGCACTCGAAGCCGATCGCGTCCGAGTCCGGCGACTCGAAGTCGAAGGTCGCCTCCGTCGCCGGCAGCAGCGCCGGCGGCGTGGCCGTGAGCGTGGTGTCCGGCGGTGAGCGGTCGACGCGCCAGCGTGTCGTGGCGGGGGTCACATCGCGGTTGCCGGCGCGGTCCGTGGCGGTCACGGTGAGCGCGTGCACGCCTTCGGGGAGCGGGCCGGCGACGAACGGCGACGTGCAGCGCTGCAGGCGCAGGCCGTCCACGCTGCACGTGAAGTCCACCGCCTCGTCCGCGCCGAAGTCGAACGACAGCGTGTCCTCGCCCGTGACCTCGGGGGGCACGGTGTCGATGCGCACCTGGGGCGCCGTGCGGTCGAGCACGAAGCCGACCTCGGCGCCCACGGGGTCGCGCAACTCCGTCGGCGAGATCGCCACGGCCCGGACGCGGTGATACCCCTCGGCGAGGTCCGCGAAGGTCGTTCGCAGCAGGCACGGCGCCAGGGGCGCGTCGTCGACCGCACACTCGAAGTGGCTGAACGCCACGCTGCTCGTGAAGTGCAGCGTGACCTCCGTCGCCGCGCTGAACGGCGGTGGCGCGTCCTCGATGAACGTCCGCGGCACGGGGTCGAAGAACGCGTCGTCGATGGGGCCGGCGTCGCCCGCCGCGCCGCCGGCGGCCGCGGAGTCGCCGGCTTCGGCGCCGGCGTCCAGGCGGGTCGCCGGGGCCGGGGCATCCGTGCAACCGGCACAGAGCGCGGCCCACGCGCCCAGGGTGAGCGGTCCGGGCCAGGGGGAAAACGGCGTGCGGCGAGTCGGCATGGAGGCTTCAGCCTAGCCGCAAGGCCGCGTGAGGAAAATGAGAACCGACGCGACCGGGCGGGTCAGTTGCCGCCGGGGGCCGGTCGATGACCGCCGCCACCGCCACCGCCACCGCCACCGCCGCCCCGCCGACGACGCCGGCGGGCGGGCGCGTTGCCCTCGCCGCCGCCCGTCGAGGCCGACATGGGCGTCGCGCCCTGGGC
>CAINDO010000341.1 GCA_903847385.1 uncultured Myxococcales bacterium | reverse complement strand
CTCGACCGCCGCACGGCGATCCGCACGCTGGTCGCCGCCGCCGGCGCCGCCGTCGCCATCCTGCCGGGCATGGCGCGCAGCGAGGCCGCCCCCGCGGCGCCCGCGGCCGACGCCAAGCTCAAGCCGGGCGCCCGGGAGGAAGACAAGAAGAAGATGACCCGCGACCTGCGCCGCAGCGAGGAGACGGTCAAGGCCGATCTCGGGGCCGCGAAGCTCAAGGCCGACGAGCAGACCGCCAAGCTCGCCAAGGCGGCGCCGGCCGAGCTCGCCGCCCGGAAGAAGAGCGAGGAAGACGCCAAGGCCCAGGTCTCGCTGCTGGAGACCAAGGCGCGCGAGGAGCAGAAGAAGGTCGACGCGTCCCTCGCCGCCGAGGCCGTGCGCTGAGACGCCGCCCCCGCCGTGACCGAGCCCGCCGCCCGCCGCCCCCTCCTGTTCCGCTTCGACGACTTCCTCGACCGTGAGACCCGCGCCGCGCTGACCGAGGCGCTCGCGCTGCCGCGACTGCTCGACGCCGGGCTCAGCGTGCGGTATGGCGCGACGGGGCGCACGGCCGAGGTGCCGCCGGACTTTCATCCGGCGCTGGCCGAGACCTCGCGGCGCCTGCACGAGCTCATCGGCCTCGCGCCGGTGGTCCCACCCTCGTTCCGCGTGCGGCACGCCGCACCCGGGGACAGCCACCCGCCCCATCTGGACGCCTACGAGGTCGACGACGCGGTGCTCGTGGCCACGGCGATGCTGTGGCTCGATGTCGGTGGATGCGTGGGCGGCGAGACGATCTTCCCCGACGCCACGCCTCCCCTGCGCCTGGCGCCCACACCCGGCGCGCTCGCCGTGTGGTTCGACTACGACGCCGAGGGGCGTCCGGAGCCGGCGTCGCTGCACGCGATGACCCGCGTCGAGGCGGGCACGCGGCTGACGTTGAACCTCTTCGTGTACGCGCGCCGGGGTGACGTTCCGCAGGCGACCGGGCTCGCAGCGCAGCTCGGCGCGCGGGCGGAGGTCTGGGGGGCTGCGCGGCCCGTGCTCACCTGTGTCGACGACACCGCGGCGCCGGAGTCGGCGGCGGCCCTTTCGCGGGCCTGCCAGGCCCTCGGCGTCGACTTCCGGCATGTGTTCGCCGGCGAGGTCGACCCCCGCGCCGAGGCCCTGCCGGTGGGGGACATGCTGTATTGCGTCTCGACCTCGGCCGCCGCCGAGCGTGTGGAGCGCCAGCTCTGGCAGTCCGGCGTGGCCACGTTCCACCGCGGTCCGGACGGGCCCTTCTGCCAGCACACGGACCCGATGCGGGCGCTGTCCCGGGCGGGGTTGCCCGTGCCGCGATTCGTTTTGCCCACCCGCGGCGGGGCCGTGGACGCGGCGACGCTCGTCGAGTGGCTCGGCGGCCTGCCCGTGGTGGTCAAGTCGCCGGGGGGCGAGGGCGGCGTGGGGACACTGCGCGTGGACTCGCTGCCCGGCCTGGCCGGCACGCTGGACCTGATGTTCGCCCGCGGCCTGGCGCCCATGCTCACCAGCTACGTGCCCGAGGCGATGCACCTGCGCCTGGTCGTCGTCGGCGACCGCGTCGTGACCGCCTACCGCAACCCCATCCCCGAGGGCGACTTCCGCAGCCGCCCCTCGGGCGACCCCGCGGACTACGACATCGCCGTGGACCCGGAGATCGCCGCGGTCGCCGTCGCCGCCGCACACTGCGTGGGCACGGACTTCGCCGGCGTCGATGTTCTCCTTCATCCGAGCGGGCGGTTCTACCTGCTCGAGGCCAACTCGCCCTGCTACTTCCCCCAGGCCGAGGCGTTCGGCGGGGTGGACGTGGCCCGCGCCATGGTCGAAGCATTGCTCGCCCGCCGCGCCTCATGCAGAATCCCCGCGCTTTCGAGGCCCTGAAGGGCCGACACACCGCCCGGAGATTCCCCCATGCAGCTCACGCCCGCCCTCCGTCGCCAGATCTGCGACACGATCCGCATGCTCGCCGCCGACGGCGTCGAGAAGGCCAACTCCGGGCACCCGGGCGCGCCCATGGGGCAGGCGGACATCGCCTTCGTCCTGTGGCACGAGTTCCTGCGCTTCGACCCCACGCAGCCTGCCTGGTGGGCGCGCGACCGCTTCGTGCTCTCCTGCGGTCACGCCTCGATGCTGCTGTACTCGATGCTGCACCTTTGGGGCTTCGATGTGTCCATGGACGACCTGCAGTCGTTCCGGCAGTGGGACTCCATCACCCCGGGGCACCCCGAGGTCGGCCTGACGCCCGGCGTCGAGACCACCACGGGCCCGCTGGGGCAGGGCGTGGCCAACTCCGTGGGCATGGCGCTCGCCGCCCGTATGCTGGCCGCCCGCGTCGGGACGGACGACTTCAACGTCGTGCCGCAGCGCGTCTTCGCCATGTGCGGCGACGGCGATCTCATGGAGGGCATCTCGTCCGAGGCCGCGTCGCTGGCCGGCCACTGGGGTCTGTCGAACCTGATCTGGCTCTACGACGACAACAAGATCAGCATCGACGGCTCCACGGAGATCGCCTTCACGGAGGACGTCGCCGAGCGCTTCGAGGCCTTCGGCTGGAACGTGTTCTACGCCGACGGTCACGACCACGAGGAGATCCGCGTGGCGCTGCGCCAGGCGACGCGGCAGCGCGAGAAGCCCTCGTTGATCGTTTGCCGCACGCACATCGGTCACGGGAGCCCCAACAAACACGACACGGCCGGCGTGCACGGCTCGCCCCTGGGCGCCAAGGAGATGGCCGCCACGCGCGCCGCCCTGGGCTGGCCCGAGGCCACGTTCCACATCCCGGACGACGTGCGGGCGTTCTTCGCCGCGGCGCGCCAGGACAAGATCCAGGCCCGCGTGGCCTGGGAGGCCGGTCACCACGACTGGGCCCGCCGCAACCCGGATCCGGCCGCGCTGCTGGACCTGCTGATGCGCAACCGCGCGCCGGACGATCTGGCCGAGACGCTCCTGGCCGCCGTGCCCGCCGCCGGCGCCACCCGCAAGCTCTCGGGCGCGGCCATCTCGGCGGCCGCCAAGGCCATGCCCGGCCTGGTGGGCGGCTCCGCGGATCTGACCGAGTCCAACGGCATCGAGATGCACGGCCACGGGGCCTTCCAGGAGGAGAACCCCAAGGGTCGGCTCGTGCACTACGGCATCCGGGAGCACGCCATGGGCGCCATCAACAACGGCATCCTGCTCCACGGCGGGTTCCGGGTGTTCGGCGGTACGTTCCTGGTGTTCGCCGACTACCTGCGGCCCGCCGTGCGCCTCGCCGCGCTGAGCCACCTGCCCAACGTGTTCGTGCTCACCCACGACAGCGTGTTCCTCGGCGAGGACGGCCCCACGCACCAGCCCATCGAGCACCTGTGGGCGCTGCGGCTCATCCCCGGCGTGATCGAGTTCCGGCCGGCGGACGGCGTCGAGGTGGCCATGGCCTGGACCTTCGCGCTGACCCGCGCCCGCGGTCCCGTCGCGCTGGCCCTGACGCGCCAGAATCTGCCGGCGGTGCAGCGGCCCGCGGCGTTCGTGCCCGCGGACGTGCTCAAGGGCGGCTACGTGGTGCGCGAGGCCGCGTCGCCGGACGTCGTGTTCGTGGGCACCGGCTCCGAGCTGCAGCTCTGCCTGGCCGCGGCGGACGCCTTGACCGCCGAGGGCAAGACCGCGCGCGTGATCTCGATGCCCTCCGTGAATCTCTTCCTGCAGCAGCCCGCCGAGTACCGGGATGCGCTGATCCCTCCGGGGCACCCGGCGGTGGTCAGCGTCGAGGCCGGCGTCACGCTGCCCTGGAAGGCGCTGACCGGCCTCGGCGGCGTGAACGTGGGCGTCGACCGCTTCGGCGCCTCGGCCCCGGCGGGGGTGCTGGCCGAGAAGTTCGGCCTGACGGCCGCGGCCGTGACGGCCCGCGTGCAGGCCCACCTGGCCGCGCGAAAGTAAAATTCGTTACCATTCCTCGGGCGTGTGTTACGTCCGGGTGGCAAGGTCGGCATCGCCGCCCGCGGCGCGGCTGGCACGCTTCTTTCACCCGGTCTGCGGGTTCGGCGTCGTGCCGAATTCCCCACAGAGGTCGCCATGATCCGGAAATGTCCCACGTTTGCCTGCCTCGTTTACGGTGTGTTCACGCTTCTTCAGGCATGTGATTCGGGTTCCTCCGGGAGTGACTCGGGGGTTGCCCCGGTGGGCGGCAGCGGCGGCCAGGGGGGCGGCGGCGCCCGGACGGACGCCGCGGCTGGCGGGAACGGCGGAACGCACCCGCTGGCCGACGCCGCCCCCGTCGGCGGGGTGATCGCCGACGCGGCGCCGGTGGTGCCGGACGCCGTCGTGCCGCCGACCCCGGACGTGTCGTTGCTTCTCCCGGACGTGAGCGTGGACGCCCTGGTCTCCCCGGGCTGCATGACCGCCGAGGCGTGTGGTGAGGGCCAGGTGTGTGACCACGACCTGGGACAGTGCGACGGGGCCACTCTGGGGCGCTGCGTGCAGCCCCCGCCGCAGTGTCCCGACTTGCCGGAGCCCGTGTGCGGCTGTGACGGTCTGACCTACGACAACGCCTGCCGCTCGCTGCAGGCCGGCGTGACGGTCGCTCAGGTCGGCGCCTGCCCGAGCACCCCCGGCTGCGCCACGGACGTGGACTGCGGCCCCGACGACCGCTGCGACCCCTGCGCACACGGCTCCTGCCCCATGTGCGACGACTGCGTGGCCGAGTGCGTGCCCCACGACTGCCAGAGCGAGAACCAGCCCGCCTGCAACGCCATCCGGCCCCTCTGCGCCGAGGGCCAGACGGCCGTGGTCCGCGACGGCTGCTGGCTGTGCGTCGAGCTCGCCACCTGCGAGCCGCCCGCGCCCCCGGGCGCCTGCGCCGCGCTCGGCGGCTATTGCGAAGACTGGCAGGCCGCCTGCCGCCCCGGCTACACCGGCGCGTTCCCCGAGGACTGCCCCAACGGCCGCAGCGACCAGTGCTGCGTGCCGGACGCGCCCGTGGATTGCCTGCCCGCCGGCGGCATGGGCGCCGTGGTGCCCGGTGCGCTGCCCTGCTGCCCCGGCGTGACGAACGGCGGCTGCGTGCAGGTCATCGACGGCGCCTGCCAGGCCTGCGTCGGCGGGTTCACGTGCATCGTGCCCGACGACGGCGTCTGCGGCGCCGGCGAGAACACCTGCAACAGCCCCGCGGACTGCCCATGACGTCGGCCCTCCATCCCGTGGGTCGCAGGGGAGACGCCGCCGCGTGAACGCCCCCGCCGAGGACCGTTCGAGGGACGACGCCGGAACGCCGGCTGGCGGGCAGCTGCGTCACCCGTTCCGGACGACGTTCCTGGTGAGCCTGCTGTTCATGGCGCTCGTCGCCCTGGCGTCGACGCTGGTCGAGATCTCGGCGATGTACTGGCTGCCGAGCGGCGTCGCGACGGTGCTCTCCGCCGTCGGTGGGCGCCGTTCGCGGGCGGGTGCGCTCGCGGCGGTGCTGCTGGTCAACGCCGCCTGGATTCCCCAGGTCATGCCGCGCGCGCCGGAGGTGGTCGCGCTGATGCTCGTGGCCATCGGCGTGGGCAACTGGCTGCAGACCGGGCTCGCGGTGCGCCTGCTCCGCCGCGCCGTCGCGGGGGGCAGCGAGGTCGCCGAGCCCGCGAGCGTCACGCGGTTTCTGCTGGCGCTCTCCTTGCCCGGGGGCATGTCCGGGGTGATCCTGGTGGTCATGCTCGTCGCGGGGGTGCATGCACCCCTGGCGCGCGCGCTCATGGCCGGCGCGTTGTGGTGGATCGGGGACGCCGTCGGCGCCATGCTCACGGGTCCGTTCGCCGCCAGCTTCGTGCTCCGGCCGGGCACCGTCTGGCGAGCCCGGCGCTGGGTCGCCGGGGCGACGCTCGCGCTGGCCTGGGTGGCCATGGTGCCGGCGCTGATGGTGGTGGAGGCCGGCTTCGTCCAGTGGCAACACGCGCGCTGGCAGGAGCACACGGACGAGCTGGCAGCCGACATCTTCAACACCGTGGAGAACGCGGCGGAGGCCGCCCGGGCGCTGGCCGCCGCCGTCGAGGTCACGCAGGAGCTGCCCGAGCAGCTCAAGCGGGAGAAGCTCGGTCGGTTCTGCGAGACCCTGCGCAAGCCCAACCGGAATCTGACGCTCCTGGGCTGGGCCCGGCACGTCGACGCGCAGTCGCGCGACCGGTTCGAGCTCGAGAAGGAGCTCCCCGTCCGCGACCTCGGTCCCGATGGGAAGGGCACGATCCCCGCCGCGCGCCGCGCGCAACACTATGCGCTGATGGTGGTCGCCGGGCCGCCGGACCCCGGGGCGCTCCGCGGCGTCGACCTGGCCCAGGACGAGGAGACGCACCTGCGCCTCGATGCCGCCGCGCGGGCCGGTGAGCCGCTGCTCTTCCGCGCGCCGGGCCTTTTCGCACCCGGGCACCAGCACGCGTTGGCGGTCTACCACCCGGTCTATTGGGACGCCCGGATGCCCGGGGACGTCTCCCAGCGCGAGAAGGCCCTGCGTGGGTTCGTGGTGGCCGTGCTCTCGGGGCCGGTCGCGGACGAGCACCTGGAGCACTTCGTCGGCGCGGGGCCCTCGCGATTGCGCATTCGCGACGTCACCGCCGCGGACGACGTCGTCGTCTTCGACCAGGAGATGCAGGCGTCGTCCGGGGGGGTGGGCCCGTGGCTCGTGCGTCAGACCGAACTGCGCCACGAGACGTCGTCCGATGTCTTCGGCCGTCAGTGGGTCATCGAGACCTCGACGCTCGCCGACACGGACGTCTTCGAGCCCTTCGAGAGCTGGGCGGCCGCCGGCGCGCTCGCCCTCGTGCTCACCGCCCTGCTCCAGTCGCTGATGTTGCTTCTGACCGGGCGCGAGGCGGTGATGCGCCGGGTCGTGGGCCGGCGCACGGCGGCGTTGGAGACGATCCGCGAGGTCCAGGGCCGCTACATCGGCGCGGAGGTTCACGCCGGAGGCCCGGACCTCGAACCGCTCCTGAAGGCGATCGCCGCGTCGACGGGCGCGCGCTCCGTGGTGCTGGTGGACTGCAGCGGGTGTGGCGGGGACGACCCGACATGTGGCCACGCGACGCGCACGGACCAGTTCATCCTCCGGCATGGTGACCAGAAGCTCGGCTGCATCGAGCTGTCCGGCCCGCTCACGGCGGGGGGCCTCGAGGAGGCTCAGGCCCTGGCGGCGACCGCGGCGGCGCTGTTGGGAGCCGCCCGCGCCGAAGACGCCCGCCTCGAGACGCAGCGGCGCTACGACCTCTTCATGACTCACCTGCCGATCGCGGCCTTCGTCAAGGCCGAGGACGGTCGCTACCTGTACGTCAACCCCGCGTTCGAGCAGACCTACTGCCCGGTGGACGGCTCGATCCTGGGCCGGGTCGACGCGGAGGTCTGGCCCGAGGACGTGGCCCAGATGCTGCGGACGCTCGACACGGCGTCGCGCGCGACCTCCGCGCCCGAGGAGCACGAGCTGACGCTGCCGGGACCCGATGGCCTGCGCACCTGGCGGCGGGTGACCTTCGGCATGGTCGGACCCTCGGGCACGCGGTACCTCGCCGGCCTGGCCCGCGACATCACGGTCGAGCATCGCCAGGATTCGGAGCTGCGCGCCTCGCTGCGCGAGAAAGAGGCCCTCCTCAAGGAGATCCACCACCGGGTGAAGAACAACCTGCAGATCGTCAGCAGCCTGCTGAACCTGCACCGCCCGGACTCCGCCGATCCCGCCGTGACGCTCTTCATCGACGAGAGCCGCAGCCGCATTCGTTCGATCGCGCTGCTGCACGAGACGCTGTACCTCAGCGACAACCTGGCGCGCATCGACTTCGCGCTCTACGTCCGGTCGCTCGGTGCCCACCTGATGCGCACCTACGGCGCGTACGCGCCCACCGTCTCGCTCGACGTGAACGTCGGGGAGGTGGCGCTGAGCCTGGACCAGGCCATCCCCTGCGGCCTGATCATCAACGAGCTGGTCTCCAACGCCCTGAAGTACGCGTTCCCCGAGCGGCGACCCGGCCGGATCACCGTGCGCGTCGGCCCCGTCGAGGGCGGCGCGCCCGACGAGTTGATGCTCGCCGTGGTGGACGACGGCGTCGGGCTGTCGGAAGAATTCGATCCGCGGACCACCCGGAGCCTCGGGCTTCGCCTCGTCAACGACCTCGGCACCCAACTGGGTGGCAAGCTCGTGCTGACGGGTGGACCCGGGACCCGCGCCGAGATCCGCTTTCGCGCCTTGAAGTCATGAGAGTCGCCACGATGGGAGCCCGAGATGGCCGGTAGCCGCATTCTGATCGTCGAAGACGAGGTCCTGGTCGCCCGGGACATCGAGCAGCAATTGCGCTCCCTGGGGTACGAGCCGACCGGCATCGCCGGCACCGCCGAGGAGGCCCTGGCCCTCGCCAGCGCCGACCGACCGCAGCTGGCGCTCATGGACATCCGCCTGCGCGGGGAGATGGACGGCATCGAGACCGCCTGCGAACTGCGCAGTCGCTTCGCCGTGCCGGTGATCTTCCTGACCGCCCACGCGGACGAGGCGACGGTGGCGCGGGCCCGCCCGGCGCAGCCCTACGGCTACCTGCTCAAGCCGTTCCACGAGCTGGACCTGCGCACCACCATCGAGATGGCGCTCTACAAACACGACGCCGAGCGGCGCCTGCGCGAGAGCGAGCGCCGCTACGCCACCACGCTGGCCAGCATCGGGGACGCGGTCATCGCGACGGATGGCAAGGGCATCGTGACCTTCTTGAACCCCGTCGCCGAGAACCTGACCGGGTGGTCGAGCGTCGAGGCCGTCGGCCGAAACTTCACGGACGTCTTCGAGATCGTCAATCAATTCACGCGGTTGCCCGCTGAGAACCCCGTCGCCCGGGTGCTCGCCGAGGGCACCACGGTCGGCCTGGCCAACCACACCGTGCTCCTGGCCAGGGGCGGGCGCGAGACCCCAATCGACGACTGCGCCGCGCCCATCCACGACGACGACGGCGCCTTCGCCGGCGTGGTGCTGGTCTTCCGCGACGTCTCCGAGCGCTACGAGTCGGAGCGGGCGCGGGAGCGCCTGGAGGAGGAGCTGCGGCAGGCCCACAAGATGGAGGCCATCGGCCGCCTGGCCGGGGGCATCGCGCACGACTTCAACAACCTGCTCACGGTCATCAAGGGCTACGGCGAGATCGTCCGCGACGAACTCCCGCCCACCCACGAGCTCCATCCGCTCATCGAGGACATCTGCACGGCGAGCACGCGAGCGGCGGATCTCACCCGGCAGTTGCTGGCGTTCAGCCGCCGCCAGGTGCTCTCCACGCAGCCCGCGGACCTCAACGGCATCGTCAAGGGCGCGATGCGCATGATCGGCCGGCTCATCACCGAGTCGGTCGAGATCTCGTCGGACTACGGCGAGGGTCTGCCCCACGTGAACGCCGATCCCGTTCAGGTCGAGCAGGTGCTGTTGAACCTGGCCGTGAACGCCCGCGACGCCATGCCCGACGGCGGGCGCCTCGCCTTCGCCACGCGGCGCGCCATCCTCGACGCCGAGCGGGCCCGGGCCGTGGGCTGCACGCGCACCGGGCCTTTCTGCACGCTCACCGTGGCCGACACGGGCCACGGCATGGACTCGGCGACGCGGGCGCGCATCTTCGAGCCGTTCTTCACCACCAAGGCGCCCGGCGGCGGCACGGGCCTCGGCCTGGCGACGGTCTACGGCATCGTCAAGCAGACGGGCGGGTTCATCGAGGTCGACAGCTTCCCGGGCAAGGGCGCGCGTTTCACCGTGTGGTTCCCCTGCGCGACGGAGGCCGAGGTCGCCGACACCGAGACACCACCACCGCCCGAGTCGCACCGGGGCCACGAGACCGTGCTGCTCGTCGAGGACGAGGACGGCGTGCGTCGGCTGTGCCGCCACATCCTGCAGCGCAACGGCTACGACGTCGTCGAGGCGGCGGACGGCGTGGCGGCGATGCAGGCGGCGGCGCGCCTGACGCGGCCCATCCACCTGCTGCTCACGGATCTGGTGATGCCCAAGATGAGCGGGCGCGTGCTGGCCGATCTCGTCGTGGGGCAGCACCCCGGCATCAAGGTGCTGTTCATGTCCGGCTACTCCGAGTCCGTGCTCGGCGGCCAGGCCGAGGGCATCGAGCTCGTCTCCAAGCCCTTCACGGCCGACGGGCTGCTCAAGGCCGTGCGCAAGGCCCTCGACGTGGACCCCGCGCCGGGCGGTCCGGCGTGAGTCCGACGCGCCACCTTGACCCGGACGCCGTGATCCCGAGAATGCCGCCGCCAACCCGGCCATCCCGTCCGGACCTCGGAGGTTTGCGATGAAAGAGAACATCCCGGTCGTCGATCTGCGCGACCAGATCGCCGGCGGCGCCGCCCGGGCGGCCTTCGTGTCGACCCTGGGCCGCGGTCTGGAGAAGTGGGGGTTCGTGGCCGTCACGGGGCACGGCGTGCCCGACGACCTGCTCGCCGCCGCCTACGCCGCCGCCACCGACGTGTTCGCCCTGCCCGAGGCCGCCAAGCGCGCCTGCGAGCGGCCCGAGGCGGGCCGGCAGCGCGGCTACACGCCCTTCGAGATCGAGAAGGCCAAGGACCAGGCCGTGCCCGATGCCAAGGAGTTCTGGCACGTCGGCCGCGACCTGCCCGCGGACTACCGCGGCGAGATCCCCGCGAACGTGTTCCCGGCGGAGCGGCCCGAGTTCGCCCGCATCATGCGAACGCTCTACGCCACGCAGGAAGCCTTCGCGCTGCGTCTTCTGGTCTCCGTGGGCGAGTTTCTGGGCTTGCCGGCCGGGTTTTTCGACGAACTCGCCGGGCAGGGCAACAGCGTGCTCCGCGTGATCCACTACCCCGACCCGCCGGGGGGCAAGGCCGTGCCCGGGCAGGTCCGCGCCGCCGCGCACGAGGACATCAACCTGATGACCGTACTGCCCGCCGCGACGCGGCCCGGTCTCGAGCTGCTGACCCGCGACGGTGAGTGGCTCGCCCTCGAGACCCCGCCGGGGGTGATGATCTGCGACACCGGCGACATGATGCAGTACCTCACGGGCGGCCGCATGCCGGCCACCACGCACCGCGTCGTCAACCCGCCCGAGGGCGGGGACGGCGGCCGGCAGTCGATGCCGTTCTTCCTCCACCCGGCCCCCGAGGCCGTGCTCTCCCCCCTCCAGGGCGACGCGCCGCCCATCCGTGCCCACGACTTCCTGATGCAGCGCCTGCGCGAAAACGGCGTGATGTAGTCCCGAAGAGAATCGCCCAAAAATGAGAATCGATGCGATCGCGGTCGGCAACGACCCTCCGAATGAAGTCAACGTCATCATCGAGGTGCCCATCGGCGGCGAGCCGATCAAGTACGAGATGGACAAGGCCGCCGGCGCCCTGGTCGTCGACCGGTTCCTGTACACGTCCATGCGCTACCCCGGGAATTACGGGTTCATCCCGCACACGCTCTCCGAGGACGGCGACCCCTGCGACGTGATCGTCGCCAACACCCGGGCGATCGTGCCCGGGGCCATCATGAGCGTCGTGCCCGTGGGCGTGCTGCACATGGAGGACGAGGCCGGCGGCGACGAGAAGATCGTCTGCGTACCCGCGCCGCGCCTCAGCCAGCGCTACGCCAACGTGAAGAACTACACGGACCTGCCCCAGATCACGCTGGACCAGATCCAGCACTTCTTCGAGCACTACAAGGACCTGGAGCCCGGCAAGTGGGTCAAGGTCGTGTCCTGGGGAGACGCCGACGACGCGCGCCGGCTCATCGTCGAGGGCATGGCCCGCGCCAAGGCGGCCAAACCGGCGCACCCCCAGGCGGACTGAACCCGCGTCAGCCGCCGCGCAGGCGCGATGTAACACCCGGGGCCCGTCGCGGCTCCCAGGGGTATGAAAACGACACCCCGCGTTCTTTCCGTCACCGACGCCACCTTCGAGCAGGAGGTCATCGCCTCGGACATCCCCGTCTTCGTCGACTTCTGGGCGCCCTGGTGCGGCCCGTGCCGCGCCATCGCCCCGCTGGTCGAACAGCTCGCCGGCGAGTACGAGGGCCGCGTGAAGTTCGTGAAGCTCGACACGGAGGCCAACCCCCGCGTGCCGGGGGCCATGCGCATCCGGTCGATCCCCACGCTGCTGATCTTCCGCGGCACCGAGGTCGTGGAGTCCCAGATCGGCGCCGGCGCCCCGGACGCCCTGCGCCGCATGATCGAGCGCTCACTTCAGGAGAAGAAGCCGGGGTTGTTCGCGCGGTTGTTCGGGTAGGCCCCGGTCACTGCGTGACGCTGGCCTTGAGGGCGTCCGACCAGAACTTGCGGTCGTCCGTGTAGTACAGGTAGGCGCTGCTGGCGGGGCCGGTGTAATCGCCGGGCACGGTGGCCACCAGGTCGAGCGGGATCTCGCGGACCTGGTCGGGTTTCATCTCGCGGAAGTAGAGGATGACCTCGCGGGCCTTGGTCTCCCACTGGTCGACGAGGCCCTTCTCCTTGAGCTCCTTGAGCTGCCAGGTCTGGAAGTTCAGGCCGCCGGGCAGGCCGACGCGGGCGATGGTCATGGGCTGGCCGTCGTGCGTGCGGTTCTTGAGCGTGGCGGTCAGGCGCACGTTCTCGCCCATGCGCACGGTGCTCTTGTCGAGTTTCGTGGCGAGCTCGACGACCACGTTCGGGTCCGTGGCGGGCTTGAGCGACCGGTATTCCACGGCCATGGAGTAGGGCAGGGCATCGCGGCCGGTGTGCACCAGCTCGATGGTGTTGGCGCCGGGCTGGAAGTGCGCGCCCAGGTTGTCGAACACGAGCGCGTCGCGCCGGCCGGCCTCGTAGGGCATGTCACCGACCTTGCGGCCGTTGACCAGCAACACGACGGACCCGCTGCTCTGCGTCTGCCGCGAGGCCAGCGCGTACTCCGTCGAGGCCTTCAGCGCGAGCACGGTGGCCTGGGTGGCGCCCCACTCGCCGAAGCCGCCGCGGTTCTTGTTCAGCCAGTCCACGCTGCGGCGCACGGCGTCCGGGTTGTTCTTGGCCTTGAGCATCGCCAGCGTGGCCAGGGCCGTGGTCTCGATGTCCAGGTTGCTGCCGCCGCTGCGGGTGATGCTGTGATCGGCACCGCCGAACACACCCTCGGGATTCTGCATGCCGGCGAGCCGGAGCGTGGCGGCCTGGCCCTCGGCGACCTTGGCCGGTGTGTTCAGCAGTGTGTTGGCGGCGAGCGCCAGCAGGTACGGGTCCTTCGTCTCCGCGGCGCGCCGCGACTGGGCCGCCAGCTCCTCGGGGAACTG
>CAINDO010000340.1 GCA_903847385.1 uncultured Myxococcales bacterium | reverse complement strand
GCCCACGGGCGGCGGGACCGGCGGCGGCGGCGGCGCGGGCGGCGAGCCCACCGGCGGCGCCCAAATGGCCCCGGACGCGGCGGTCGCGCCGGACCCGGACGCGGCGATCGCCCCGGACCCGGACGCGGCGATCGCCCCGGATCCCGACGCGTTCGTCCAGCCCCCGAACCCCGACGCTTTCGTCCAGCCCCCGAACCCCGACGCGTCCGTCCAGCCCCCGGACCCCGACGCGTTCATCCAGCCCCCGGACCCCGACGCGTTCGTCGCGCCGCCCGAGCTCGACGCGTTCATCGCGCCCCCGGACCCGGACGCCGCGCTGCCGCCCCTGGAGCCCTACACCGCGCAAGAGTTCCAGGACCTGCTGAACGCCAACTGCAACGGCTGCCACATCGGCGGCGGCGCGTCGGGCGGCATGATGCTCGACGACTTCGCCGCGGGCACCATCGACGTGCCCTCGACGGAGGCCCTGGGCTTCGACCGCATCGAGCCCGGCGACCGCCTGAGCAGCTACCTGTACCGCAAGATCTCCGGCACGCACCTGGACCCGGACGTCCAGGGTTTCGGCGGCCGCATGCCCCTGGGTGGCCGGCTGACGGACGAGCAGATCGAGCGCGTGGGCCTGTTCATCGACGCACTCGAGCCGGTGATCCCCGTCGTGCCCGAGGACTGCGCCAGCCCCGGTGACGAGGACGAGAACGGCCTCTCGGACTGCAACGACCCGGCCTGCGGCGCCCTGGACCGATGCCGAGCCGAGATCTGCAACAACGGCGTCGACGACAACGCCGACGGCCTCACCGACTGCGCCGCGCCGGCCTGCCTGCTCGAGCCGGCCTGCCTGAACGAGCTGTGCGACAACGGCGTGGACGACAACGCCAACGGCCTCGTCGACTGCGCCGAGGCTTCCTGCGCCGACTTCTTCCGTTGTCTGCCGGAGAATTGCGGCAACGGCCTGGACGACAACGGCGACGGCATCACCGACTGCGCCGATCCGGCCTGCGCGAACGACGCCGTCTGCATCCCCGAGGTCTGTGACAACGGCCTGGACGACAACGCCAACGGCCAGGTCGACTGCGCCGAGGCCTCCTGCGCGGGCCTGCCGCGTTGTCAGCCCGAGAACTGCGCCAACGACGTCGACGACAACGCCGACGGGCAGGTCGACTGCGCCGACGCAGCCTGCGCCGACAGCGCGGACTGCCGCGCCTTCACCCGGGACGAGGTCCAGGCGCTGCTCAGCCAGCGCTGCGCCGGCTGCCACACGGGCGGCGGCCAGTCCGGGGGCCTGAGGCTGGATGCGCCGTTCACGGCCACGACCGTGAACGTGCGGGCCAACAGCGGCGGCGGCCTGGACCGCATCGAGCCGGGCCAGCACGACAACAGCTTCCTGTGGCGCAAGGTCAACGGCACCCAGGGCGCGGGCGGCGGGGCGCGCATGCCCCGCGGCGGCCCGAACCTGACCAACGTGCAGATCCGCCGCCTGGCGCTCTACATCGACTCCGGGGCCAACTGACCTCGGCGCCGCGCCTCACTTGCCCAGGGCGGCCTCGACGGCGCCCGTGAGCTCCGCCGACATCGGGTCGATGGGCGAGTCGAAGCGCTGCACCTTGGCGCCATCAGCGCTGACGAGCATCTTCGTGAAGTTCCAGCCGATCTCGCCGCCGCCCGCGGCCTCGGTCAGGCGCTTGTAGAGCTCGACCTTCTCGGCCCCCTTGACCTTGACCTTGGCGAACATAGGGAAGCTCACGGCGTACTTCGTCGAGCAGAAGGTCTTGATCTCGGCCTCGGTGCCGGGCTCCTGCGCGCCGAAGTCGTTGGCCGGGAAGCCGGCGACCACCAGGCCCTGGCCCTTGTACTTCTGCCACAGGGCCTCGAGGCCCTTGTACTGGGGCGTGAAGCCGCAGCGCGAGGCCACGTTGACCACCAGCACGGCCTTGCCGCCCAGGGCGCGCAGGGTGGTGGGCTTGCCGTCGATGTCGGTCAGGGGCAGGTCGAGCACGGTGGACTCCGCGGCGGGCTTGGCCGAAGCGGGCGCGGGCGCGGCCACGGCGGGGGTGGAGAGCAGGAGCGCGAACAGGGCGAACAGGGTCTTGGTGGGGTTTTTCATGGTGCGAACTTGATGTCCGCGCCCCCGCCCAGGTTTCCCCCGGGCCCGGCGATTCTCAGGCCGGCCGGCGCCGGGTGAGCGCCGCCACCCCCACGAGCCCGGCCGCGCACAGGAGCGTGGCCAGCGTGAAGTGCATGGGGAACCCCAGCGCCTTGGCCGAGAAGCCGCTCGCCGCGCTCATCGCGCCGGTGGCCACCACCACCACGCAGGCCTGCAGCGTGTAGTCCGTGCCGGCCTGGGCCGGGTCGCAGGCGTCCATCATCATCGTGAACAGCGCCACCGTGGCCATGCTGCCGGCGAAGTGCTCGAAGACGCTGACCGCGTAGAGCGCCGGGCGGCCCAGCTCCGGCCACACCGCCGGCACGATCCACACCGCCACGCTCAAGAGCTGCATCACGCCGAAGCCGAGCAGCGCGGCCCGGCGCGGCAGGCGGGTCAGGAGCAGGCCGCCGACCATCGCCCCGGCCAGCGCCGCCGTGGAGCCCGCCGTGCCCAGGAGCCACCCCACGTCGTCCACGCCCAGGCCCAGGTCCACCAGAAAAGGCCGCACCATCGCCGAGGCGAAGGCGTCACCGGCCTTGTAGATGCAGAGCGTGAAGACCCAGGCCAGGATCCCCGGCCGCCGCAGGAAGGCGCGAAACGCCGGCCACCAAGCGACCGGGGGCGCGCTGTGGGCCAGCGAGGCCGCCGCCACGGCCGAGGGCGCGGGCTCCCGCCAGCGGAGGATGGGCAGAGTCGAGAGCGCCATCAGCGCCGCCATCGCCAGGAACGCGCCCTGCCAGCCCACGTTGCCGAAGAGCACGAGCAAGAACCCGCCGCCGACGATCATGCCCAGGCGATAGCCGCCCACCTGCACGCCGTTGCCCAGGCCGCGCTCTTCGCCCTGGAGCAGGCCCACGGCCAGCGCGTCCGTCGCGATGTCCTGCGTCGCGGCCAATAGATTCAGGGCCAGGAAGGCCAATCCGACCAGGAACAAGCCCTGGGAAACGTCCAGGAACGCCACGCCGAGCAGCACGAGCACGTTGAGGACCTGCAGGGGCAGGATCCAGCCGCGGCGGGGCCCGAGCGGCGAGCCCTGCCATCGGTCCACCAGGGGCGACCACAGGAACTTCAGCGCCCAGGGCAGGCTCAGGAGCCCGGCCAGGCCGATCTCGTCCAGCGAGTGGCCCCGCTGGCGCAGGATCACCGGGAACGCCTGCGTGAAGAACCCGAAGGGCAGGCCCTGGGCGAAGTACAGCGACGTCAGGAGCGCGACGCGGGCCGCGCGGCGGTCGGGGAGCGTGGCCAAGCGGCCTCAGTCGCCCTGGGCGGTCGCGATCTCGAAGACGTGGCCGGCGCCCTCGGCGTCGTCCGTCTCGTGGCAGCCCCAGCGGTCGCCCGAGGTGAACCAGAGCGAGAGCGAGCGGCCGCGCGGCACCTCGAGCACGGCCTCCTCGGCGACGCGGTCGTCGCCCTCGACGCGGCTGACCTCGAAGGTCTGCTCGGGGGCGTCGTCCACGGCCAGGTGGCCGGTGATGTTCCACTGGGGCAGGCCGCCCTGCGTGCCGCGGCACTGGGACAGACGGCCGAGGTCGTAGCGCACGCGGAGCGTCCCGCCGGCGACCAGGTCGCCCTGCGCCTTCACCGTGCCGTCGGCGGCGAAGTCGAGCACGGCCTCGGCGGCGGGCGTCGAGACGGCGACGTGGTAGTTCTCGCCATAGTTGGAGTCCCAGGCAATGCAGCCCCAGCGGTTGGTCACGCTGAACCAGAGGGCCAGGTCGTCGCCGCGGGGGACCTCGATCAGCGCGTCGGCGGCGACGCGGTCGTCGCCCTCGACCTGGGTGACCTCGAAGGTCACGGGCTCGCCCCCGTCCGCGGCGGCGTAGCCGGTGATGTTCCACTGGGGGCGGCCGCCCTGCGTGCCGCGGCAGTCGGGCAGACGGTCCGGGGCGTAGCGCACGCGGAGCGTCTGGCCGGCGACGACGGGCGCCGTGAGGGTCTCGCTGAAGTCCGCGCCGAAGACCAGCGTGGGCACGTCGTCGGAGACGCCGTCGGCCTTGGCGCCGGGCGTGGCGGCGATGGGACCGTCGGGCGTGGTCGCCTCGGCGGCGGTCGTCTCGTCGCCGCCACAGGCGGGCAGGACCAGGAGCGAGGTGAGCAGGGCGAGGCGGGCGAAGGTGGACATGGTCTTCTCCAGGGCGGGCGAGCGCACACCTCGCCCGTACGCAAGGAGCGTGCCGACTCACCCGGCAGATCGAGTCGCCACGCGCCGCCGGCGGTGGTAGCGTCCGGCCCCATGAGCACCGCCTACACCCTCCGCGGCGGCCGCGTGGCCGGCGCCGACTTCGCCGAGCGCGACCTGCACCTGGTCGATGGCCGCATCGCCGACCACGCCCCCGCCGACGCCCAGATCATCGACGCCCGCGGCTGCCTGGTGCTGCCCGGCCTCGTGCTGGGCCACACCCACCTGTACAGCGCGCTGTCCTGCGGCATGCCCGCGCCGCCCGAGGCCCCGCGCGACTTCCCGGACATCCTGCGGCTGGTGTGGTGGCGCCTGGACCGCGCGCTCGACCTGGAGCTCACCGAGGTCAGCGCCGCCGTGGGCGCGTGGCTGGCCGTGCGCTGCGGCGTGACGACGCTGATCGACCACCACGCCTCGCCCGCGGCCATCACGGGCAGCCTGGACGCCGTCGCGCGGGGCGTCGAGGCCGCCGGCCTGCGCGGCGTGCTCTGCTACGAGATCACCGACCGCAACGGCCCCGAGGGTGCCGCCGAGGGCCTGGCCGAGACGGATCGGTTCCTGGCGGCGCTCGCCGCCGCGCCCGACACGCGGCTGCGCGGCATGGTGGGCGGCCACGCGCCGTTCACGCTGTCGGACGCCACGCTGCGCGCCTGCGGTCACCTGTGCGAGAAACACGGCGTCGGGTTCCACGTGCACGTGAGCGAGGACCCCACGGACGACCGCCGCGCGCGGGCCGAGCACGGCCGCGGCCCCGTCGCCCGGCTGGAGGCGCACGGCCTGCTGCGCCCGGACAGCCTGATCGGCCACGGCGTGCACCTGACGCCCTTCGAGCGCGCGCGCCTGGCCGCGCACGGCGCCTTCGTGGCCCACAACGCCCGGAGCAACCAGAACAACCACGTGGGTTACGCCGATCCGGCCACGCAGGGCCCGAACGTGGTCCTGGGCACGGACGGCATCGGCGCGGATCTGTTCGCCGAGGGTCAGGCGGCGTTCTACGCCGGCCGCGCGCACGACCGGCACTTCGATGCGGCGTTCGTCCAGACGCTCCTGAACAACGGTCGCCGCTTCGCCGGCGCGCGTTTCGGCGAGCCCGCGCTGGGCACGCTCTCCGTGGGCGCCCCCGCGGACGTGATCGTGCTCGACGACCGCTCGCCCACGCCCGTGACCGACGGGAACTGGCCGTGGCAGTTCGTGTTCACGCAGTCGGCCAGCGCCGTGCGGGACGTCTTCGTCGCCGGGCGACCCCGCCTGCTCGGGCGCGCCCCGGCGCCGGACTTCGACGAGGCCGCGCTCCTCGCCCGCGCCCGGGACGCCGCGCGCCGTTTGTTCGCGCGCATGGCCGAGATCGCGCCCGACGCCCGTTGACGCCCGTGTCGGCGTCTGACAGATCGGCGCCATGCTCGAATCCATCGCCGACAACGTCTGGGGTGTGCGCAGTAGTTTGAAGACCGGCCTCGGGGCCGTGTTTCCCCTGCGCGCCACCGTGATCCGCCTCGCCGACGGCGGCCTGTGGATCCACTCGCCCGTGCGCTTCTCGGACGCCGACGCCGCCGAGATCGACGCCCTGGGGCCGGTGCGCCACATCGTCGCGCCCAACGCGTTCCACCATCTGTACGCCGGCCACGCCGCGAAGCGCTGGCCCGGCGCCACGGTCTCCAAGTCGCCGCCGCTGGTGAAGAAGCGCCCCGACCTCGCGCCCGCACACGTGCTCGGCGAGGGTCCGCCGGCCTGGTCCACGGACGAGATCGACCTCGTCGAGCTCGGCGGCGCCCCGATGGTGCGGGAGTTCGCGTTCTTCCACCGCGCGAGCGGCGCGCTCATGCTCACGGACTCGGCCTTCAACATCACCGAGCCGGCGACCACGTGGTCGGGCATCTGGTTCCGGCTCACGGGCGCCTACAAGGTGTTCACGCAGAGCCGCATCTACGCCATGGTCATCAAGGACAAGGCCGCCGCGGCCGCCTCGGGGCGCCACGTGCTGTCCTGGCCCATCCGGCTCGTGGTGCCCTGCCACGGCGAGTGCGTGACGACGGACGCCCACGCCGCGCTCGGGCGGGCCTGGGCGAAGATGC
This sequence comes from uncultured Myxococcales bacterium, assembly GCA_903847385.1. Taxonomy (GTDB): domain Bacteria; phylum Myxococcota_A; class Bradymonadia; order UBA7976; family UBA1532; genus CAINDO01. Next base: position 14,300 of record CAINDO010000340.1, on the reverse strand, counting down.
TCGCGGGCTGAGTCAGGGCGCTGCTTCCAGGACCGCGGCGACGCTCTTCGCCTCCAGGACCCGCTCGTCCCACCGCTCCAGAGTGTCGGCGTCCTCGCAGCGCTCGATGGCCGCGCGCTCGGCGTCCGAGGGCGCCAGACCACGCAGAGACAGCGTGCGGAGAATCGAGCGGCGCAGCGTGGCGCGCCGGCGCTCGGCCTCGGCGGTGGCCCGCTCGGCCTCGGCGGTGGCGCGTTCGGCCTCGGCGGTGGCGCGTTCGCGGAGCTCCGCGTTGACCGCCTCCTTCTCGTCCACGATCCGGCCGAGCAACGCCACGACCTCGGACGTGAGCGGCAGCTCGGCGCCATCGCGCCAGCAGCGCAGGCTGCCGCCCGCCACGCCGAACTCGAGCCCCAGCGCGCGCGAGGGCAGGCGCCCGTATTGAGGCACGATCCGGGTGTACCGCTCGGCGCTCGGCGACTCCAGCCGCCAGCCGATCAGGCTCTGCTCGTGCACCAGATAGACCATGTATTCGGGGATGCCCAGGCCCGCATAGAACGCGACGTTGCGCTCCAGGTCCTTGTGCCGGTCGCCGTAGACGACGACCTCGAGCACGTAGTCCACGCCGCGCTGCTCGACGTCCACGCGCCAGGTCGCCCGATGGTGCAGGGCGACGTCCACCACGGCCAGCAGGTCCGGCGCGAAGGCCGGCGCGCCGGGGTAGTGCACCCCGAGATTCGGCGCGATGAACACCCCGCGGCCCATGCGCTGATAGTGACTCCGCAGCCGGTCCTGGACCTCGCCCACGGCGCCGCTGTGCTCCGTGCCCTCGGGCGGCACCGCGTCGAGCTCGATCGAGAGCTGTTCCTCGAGGTACGCGTGGATCGCGTCCAGCGTCGCGGCGGGCAGGTGCGCGGCCTCGTCGAGCGTGGGGCAGCACTCCCGCCCGGTGGCGGGATCACGGCGCAGGGCGATGGACGCGGGGAGTCGGCGGGACATCGGCCCACGATAGGCGAGACGCGGGGGCGGGTAAAGGCGGGGCCCGCCCGGGCCGAGGTTCCGAAGTGGCGGCGCGGTGCCGCGGGAGTATGCTGGAGGTATGTTCACTTTTCGCTGGGCGGCCGCGGCTGCCACCGCTGCACTCGCCGCAGCCTGCTCCGGCGACGGCGCCGGGCGCGCGGTCGTCGCGGACGCGGCACAAAACGCAGACGCCCGCCCGCCCGCCGGGGACGCCCGCCCCGATCGCGACGCCGCACGCCCGCCTCCCCAGGCCGACGCCGCACGCCCGGAGAGCGACGCCGCCGAGCCGGACGCAGACGGCCCGCGCACGGACGCCGCGAACCCGCCCGATCCAGACGACGGCGTGCCGCCCCCGCCCCGGGACGCCGGCCCGCCACCCGACCCGGAAGACGCCCGCGCGCCCGCGCCGGACGTGGCCGTCCCCGACGCGGCGCCGCCGCCCGCACCGCCTTTGATCACCGAGTTCCTCGCCCGCAACGACGACGTCATCGAGGACGCGGACGGCGAGCACAGCGACTACATCGAGCTCTACAACCCCAGCGCCGAGCCCCGCGCGCTCCTGGGCTGGCACCTGACGGACGACCCCGAGGACCCCATCAAGTGGGCGTTCCCGGACATCACGCTGGGCGCCCACCGCTATCTCCTGGTCTTCGCCAGCAACAAGGACCGCCGGGACCCGGCGGCCGAGCTGCACACCAACTTCAAGCTCGACGGCGACGGCGAGTACCTGGCCCTCACGGACCCGGCGGGCGCCGTGGTGCAGGCCTTCGACGCCGTGCCCGCCCAGCGCTCGGACGTGGCGTTCGGCCTGCCCGCGACGGCGGAGGTCACGCCCCTCGTCGCCGGAAACACGCCGGCGCGGGCCCTGTTCCTCGCCGCCGGCGAGCCCACACCCGCGGGCTTCGCGGCCGGGAACTTCGACGACGCCGCCTGGACGCCGACCCGCGCCGCCATCGGCTTCGACCGCAGCCAGATCCCCGAGGCCGCCGTCGTGCTCAACGACTCCACGGCCACCTGGGGCGGCGTGCAGAGCGCCAACGGCTGGACTTACGGCTACGCCGATCCGACCGCGCCGGCGTACGCGTTCACGCCCTTCGCGGACAACGGCTGGAACGGCAACGTCTGGGAGATCCCCGGGGACCCGCCGCTGACCGAGCTCAACCGCTACGGCGGCCACCCCAACGGCCGCAATCAGGGCGGCGTGCAGTGGGCCGTGCGCCGCTGGACCGCCAGCGGCCCGGGCCGCGTCCGCGTGCGCGGCGTGATGGGCACTTACGGGATTTATGGCGATGGGACCATTTGTCGTGTGCTCGTGGACGGCACCGAGGTCGTCGCCAAGCATGTGAAGAACGACCGCAAGCGCTACGACATCACCGTGGACGTCGTGCCGGGCACGACCGTGGACCTGGCCATCGACCCGGGCATCGACGGCGACGCCACCGCGGACCGCACGCTGTTCACGGCCCGCGTGGAGTTGTGGGACGCCGGCGCGGCGGATCTCGCCGAGAAGCTCGGCGACAGCGTGACGGAGTGGTCGGCCACGGGCGGCCAGGGCGCGCGGGGCTGGACCTCGGGCTACTGGGACCGCGGGCGCGACGGCGACGACTTTTACGCCCCCGAGGACTTCGTGGCCTTCCCCCGCGACGAGGGCGCGTTCGGCCCCACGGACTTCTGGAACGGCGTGGCCTGGGACTGGCCGGGCGGCGACCCGCCCTGGACCTACATGGACGCCGACTTCTGGCACCCCAACGGCGAGGACACGGGCGACGAACAATGGCCCATGCGCCGCTGGCAGAGCCCGGTGAACGGCGACCTGCTCATCCGCTGGCGCGTGGCCAAGGCCCAGGACGGCGGCGGCGGCGTGACCGGCCACGTATTCCAGAACGGCGCCCAATTGGACTTCGCGGACATCTCCGGAGGCGATCTGGCCGGTGTGGAACGCTTCGTGGTCGCCTACGGGGCCCAGGCGGGGGATGTCTTCGACTTCGCCCTCGACCCGCGGGGGCGCAACGGCAGCCGCGACTCGGGGGGCGATCTGTCGCAGATCTCCGCCGAGATCTGGCGCCTGGGCGACCTGCACCCCTTCATCTCCGCGGACGTGGGGCGAGACGCCGGCGACGCCTCGGGGGCGCTGCTGCGGGTGCCCTTCGACGTGCCGGATCCGGGCGCCTTCGACCGCCTGCGGCTGACGATGCGCTACGACGACGGCTTCGAGGCGTTCCTGGGCGGGCGCGCGGTCGCCGCCGACAACACCGCCGCGGTCGCCGACCGGCCCGCCCGGGACGCGCTCGCGCCGGTGACCTACGACCTGACGGACACCGTCCCCGCGCTGCGCGCCGGCCCGAACCTGCTGGCGCTGCACGGCCACCAGGCCGCCGTCGAGGACCACCGGTTCCTGCTCGCGCCCCAGCTCGACGGCCTGCGCGTGGCCATGGACCCCCAGGTCGTCGACTACCTGCCCGTGCCCACGCCCGGCGCGGACAACCTGCCCCCGGCGGAGGCCGTGCCACCGCGCGTCGAGACGCTCTCCAAGTGGCCCGTGGTGCGGGCCGGCGACCCCATCTCGCTCCTGGCGCGTGTGGACCCGGGCACCGCGCCGCTGGAGCGCGTGACCGTGACCACGCGGGTCATGTTCGGCCCCGAGGAGACCTTCGATCTGTTCGACCTCGGCGACGGGACCTGGACGGCGACGATCTTCCCGCAGGCCTTCCCGGGGCAGCTGGTGCGCTGGCGCATCGAGGCCTTCGCCGCCGACGGCACCCAGACGCGCGACCCGCCGTTCCGCGACTCCCTGGAGAGCGAGGCCTGGTACGGCACGGTGATCGACGACGTGACCATCGAGACGAACCTGCCCGTGATGCACTGGTTCGCCGGCCGGCAGGACGCCGCGGCGAGCGACCAGGGCACGCGCGGCCTCTTGTTCTGGGCCGGCGAGCTCTACGACAACGTGGAGTTCTCGCTGCACGGGCAGAGCAGCCGCGGGTTCCCCAAACACAGCTACAACGCCGACTTCCCAAGCGACCACCCGTTCAAGCTCCTGCCGGACGCCGGCCGCGTGAAGGACGTGAACCTGCTCTCGGACTACGCGGACAAGTCCAAGATGCGCAACACGCTGGCCTGGGAGACCTACCGGGACGCCCACGCCGACCACCACGTCGTGTTCCCCATCCGCATGCAGCTCAACGGTGGCTTCCACGGCCTCTACGACCTGGGTGAGGACGCGGACGTGCGCTGGCTGGAGCGCATGGGCCGCAACCCGGACGGCGCGCTCTATAAGATGTACGACGGCTTCACGGACGCCGTGAACGGCGAGAAGAAGACGCGCCGCGACGAGAGCAAGGCCGACCTCGAGGCGTTCCTGAACGCGATGAACCTATCGGGCGACGCGCTGCGGACCTACCTCTACGACGAGGTGAACATCGCGGCGATGACCAACTTCCTGGCCGCGATGATCCTCACCTCGACCACGGACTGCTGCCACAAGAACTACTACGCGTTCCGCGACACCGGCCGCACGGACCAGTGGTGGTTCATGATCTGGGACCTGGACCTCTCGTTCGGGCGCAACTGGACCGGCGGCTACTTCGACGACACCATGTACCCGCAGAACCCGATGTTCATCGGCGGCAACAACCGCCTCACGGGCCCGCTGTTCGCCTTGCCCGAGTTCCAGCAGATGTATTTCCGGCGTCTGCGGACCTTGATGGACGAACTTCTGCAGCCGCCGGACACGCCGCCGGAGCTGCTGCACTACGAGAACCGCATCGCCGAGCTGTACGCCGAGATCGGCGCCGACGGCGACCGCGACCTGCAGGCCTGGCCGCCCTGGGGCGTGTTCCAGAGCTTCGACGAGGCCGTGCGGGCCCTGCGCGAGGACTATCTCCAGCAGCGCCGCGCGTTCGTCTACAACACCTGGATGGCCGAGGTCGGCGGGCAGTTGCCGATGCCGATGGCCCCGCTCGTGATCATCGACGAGGCGGATCCCAGCCCCGACCGCCCGGCCGAGGCCTATCTGCGACTCACCAACCTGACCGGCACGTCCGTGGACGTCTCCGACTGGCACCTGAGCGGCGCCGGCGTGGACCTGCGGCTCGAGCCCGGCGCCGTCATCCCCGACGGCGGCCACCTGTACATCGTGGCGAACATCCCCGCGTTCAAGGCGCGTGCGGCCGAGCCCCACGGCGGTCAGGGCCTCTTCCTGCTCGGCAACTGGACGGGGACCCTGGACCCCGCCGGCGAGCTCCCCACCCTGGTGGACGCCCTCGGCGTACCGGTGTTTCCATGAGACATGGCGTGAAGGCAGCCGCGGTCGACCGCGCGCTGCCGCCCGACTTCCCCAAACCCCTGCTGCAGGCGTTGCACCTGCTCACCCGCGAGGGCGCGCTCAACGCGGACGCCCGCCGCAAGCTCAAGCAGATCGAACACCTGCTCACGCTCCTGCGCCCGGCCGTCGAGGACGTCCTCGGGCGCTTCCCGGAGCCGCAGATCGTCGACGCGGGGGCCGGCAAGGCCTATCTGGGCCTGCTTCTGGCGCAAAGATGGCTTCGCGGCGCCGAACGGGGCCGACTGTTCGCCGTCGAGAGCCGCGCCGATCTCGCGGCGCGCGCCGAAGAGGTCTCCCGCGAGGCGGGCCTCACGCAGGTGACCTTCGTACCGACGACCATCGCGGACGCGCCGTTGCCCGAGCGGCTGCACATGGTCCTGGCGCTGCACGCCTGCGACACCGCGACGGACGACGCCCTGGCCCTGGCGATTCGCCGGGGGGCCGACTACGTGGCCTTGGTGCCCTGCTGCCAGGCCGAGGTGTCCCGCCAGCTTCAGGCCGCCGCCGGCGCCGAGCCCGCCCGCGCCGAGGCCGTCGCCGCGCTGTCTCAGCACCCCTGGCACCGCCGCGAGCTCGGCGCGCACGTGACCAACGTGGTCCGGGCGCTCACGCTCGAGGCGCACGGCTACCAGGTCACGGTGACGGAGCTCGCCGGCTGGGAGCACAGCCTGAAGAACGAGCTGATCCTGGGGCGCCGCGTGCACCGCGAGAACCGCAAGGCGCAGGCCCGCCTGGACGCGCTGCTCGAGGCCTTCGCCATCCGGCCGGCCCTCACCCGGCTCCTGGCCGAGGCCCCCGCGGAGGCCTTGCCGGAGATCCCGCCGGAGACCCCGCCGGACGCGCCCGCGACGGCGTGATCCGGGACAGGCCCGCGCCCGGATTTTCTTGCGTGATTCCGGTGATTCTGTAGGTTTTCACTCCATGCAGATCGCCTTCCTCGCCGCGGCCTTGGCCGCCGGCGCCTCGCCTCCGTCCCCCGCTTCCGCCGCACCGTCTGCCGAGGCCCAGCCCGTCGCCGCCCCCGCGGCCGTGGAGATCCGCGTCGGCGGTCTGCTGCAGGGTGGCTTCGACTCGGCCCCCGGCGCCGCCGACTTCGACGCCGAGACGCCGGGCAGCCTGCGCGTGCCCCACGCCCAGCTCGCGATGACCGCCGAGCTGCCCCGCGCCCACGTGGGGTTCGTGCTGATGGCCGACTTCGCCGGGCTGTTCGAGTCGACCGTCGCCGAGCCGGGCCCCGTCGCCGGCGAGGCCACGGCCGCCCCGGGCGCCGAGCTCCCGAAGAGCAACGGTGCGCCCCTGCGCGACGCCTACGCCCGCTACCACGAGGACGGCTTCGAGGTCCGCGTGGGTCAGTTCCGCGGGCCCCTCTCCCGCGAGGGCCGCGACAGCGAGGCCGAGGATCTGCTGCCCGTGCGCTCCGTGACGGTGCAGAAGCTCGCCGAGGCCCGCGCGCTCGGGGTGGCGCTCGGCTACGACGGCGGGCCCTTCTCGCTCGAGCTCTCCGTGCTGAACGGCGGCGACGAGGGCGTGGTGGACGCCGACGACTCCAAGGACTTCGCCCTGCGGGTCGAGGGCACACCCCTCGACGCCGGCCTCTGGCGCCTGGAGTTGGGCGGGGCGTTCCTGCGCACCTTCGGGCCCCGCGACGACGCGGGCCGGCTCGGTTGGTCCGTGGACGCCCGCCTGGAGGCCGAGGCGGCCCTGGTGCAGGTCGAGGTCCTGGGCCTGAACACGGTGCAGGCCAAGGCCGACGGCGGCCTCACGGATTCGAGCTGGGGCGCTGCGGGGGTCGTGGGCTACACCTTCCTGCGGCGGCTTCAGCCCGTCGTGCGCTACGGCCTCTTCCAGGCCCCCACGGACGTGCCCAGCCGCCACGAGTTGGCCGTGGGCCTGAACTGGTTCCTGGTGGATGACGAGGCGCAAACGAGCGTGCGCGCCGGCGATCACCCCGAGTGGCACGACGCGAAACTCCAGCTCGCCTGGTCGCAGTACCGCGACGCCGAGGGCGACCAGACCGAGGGCCGGCTGATGCTGCTCATGCAGGTCGCCCACGCCCCCACGAGCGTGTTCTGAAGCGGCGCTGCGGCGGCCGGGAGGTCGGTCGATGAAATTCCGCATCGCGCTGCTCGGAAACGCACCCACGGAGCCCACGGCGCGCGCAGCCCTGCTGCGCCAGGTCGCGGCGGACGCGGCGGTCGACCCGGCCGTCGTCGAGGCGCGCCTCACCGAGGCCGAGCCCTGGCTGGTCGACCTCGATGTGCCCGAAGAGAGCGAGACGCTGCGCGCCCGCTGGGAGGCGCTCCATCCGGTGCACCTGACGGTCTACCCGCGGCGAGAACCGCCGCCGGAAACGCCCGCAGATGCCGCCCCGGCCGAGGGCACCGACCCCGCCCCGACCGCCGCGCCGACGCCGGGCCCCACCACCGCCGCCCAGCGCAGCCTGCTGCACCGCCCGCCGCCCATGCTGCGCCCGGGCAAGGTGCTGGACATGCGCATCCAGGCGCCACCCCCGCGGACCTCGCGCCTTTTCCTGCTGCTGGTCGTCGTGGGCGGACTGGCCGCGGCGAAGTCCTGGCACGAGTGGTACACCGAGCGCCCCGTGGGCGGCCTGCAGGGCCTGGCCGGGCCCCACTGCGCCGCCGATCCCGGCTGGGTCAGCATGGGCCCCGAGGAGAACCAGACCCGGTTCGAGCGCGCCGACGCCGCCGGTCAGTGCAACGCCGACCTGCGGACCAACCCGATCGGCTGCGCGCCGCCCCGCCTGCTCAACGACGCCCGGACGCTGTCCATCGGCGACGCCTCGGGGTTCGACCTCACGCTCACCCTGCCGCCCGGGGACGAGGGCCGCCTGGAGCCCGGCACCTACGAGGTGAAGGGCATCGCCGACGACGCCACGACGGCGACCTCGAACCGGCCGCGCTGCGCCGGCTGGTCCGGCAACGTGACGATCGACTCGCTCACGTGGCGGCTGCGCCCGCGCGCGACGACCCACGCGCGCTGGGAGGTCGAGGACCTGTCCGTGCGATGGGAGCTCGCCTGCGCGAGCGGCGTGCCCACGCGGACTCAGGGGTGTTTCGGATTCGGGGGTGCGGCGGTGGCCGCCGAGGGCGAGGCGAGCGCGGCGCCCTGAGGGGGCCGCGTCGGAGGGGGCGCTACTCCAGGTCGTCGGTGCCGTTGGTCGCGGCGGGCCGGGTCATGCGCTCGATCTTGGCCTGCTTGCGCAGGTCCTCTTCGAGCTTCGACTGCAGCTCGCCCACGCGCTCGGCGCGCAGACGCTCGATGACCGCCGCCTTCACGGTGTCGAAGGCGCTGGCGGGCGCCGGGCGCTTCTCGGTCACCTCGAGGATCCAGAAGCGGTTGCCGGCGCCCTCGATGATGGGCGTCGACTTGCCGTCCGGGGTCTCGAAGACCACACCGAGCCACTGCGGCGGCATCTTGCCCCAGTGCATGAAGCCCAGGTCCCACGGCGTCTTGGCGCCCGCCGGGAGGTTGGGGAACTGCGCCGCGGCGACCTCGTCGAAGGGCCGGCCCGCGTCGAGGTCGGCCTTCGCCGCATCGGCCGCAGCCCGGGACTTCAACAGCAGTTGCTTGATGTGGACCTCGACGCCGACGCGCTTCTCGTTCGCCGCGTACCAGGCCTTGGCCTCGTCTTCCGTCACGTTCGCCTCGGCGAGCAGCCCGCGGAACAGGGCCGCCGGCAGCTCCTGACGCTCGAAGGCGCGGATCTGCGCGTCCAGGTTGACCCGGCGCGCGAGATACTCGGGCGAGCTCTCCAGGCGGCGCGACAGGGCCGCCTGGCGCAGGAGCTCACGCCGAACGAGGCTGTCGACGATGACCTGACGCTTGCCCTCGTCCGGCAGGGCGCCGTGGGCGTCCCCCTTGGACTCCATGCGGATGTCCGCCTCGGTGATCGGCACGCCGTTCACCGTGACGACCGTGTCCGCCGGCAGCCCGGGCGGGACCGCCGCGGCCGAGGCCACGGCGGAGGCCGGTGTCGCCGTCGCGGCTTTCACCGCGTTCGCGGGGCCCGGTGCGGCCACGGGGGCCGGTCCGGACGCGTTGCACGCAAGGAGAGCGCCGGCGCAGAGCGCCGTCAGGAGGGGCTGCAGGTGAGACATGTGAAGACCGGGGGGGTGGGGAGGAGGGGTCCACCGCGGGGGTGGAGACTAGCAGGACTTAGTGGCAGGCCGTGCAGGACTCTTCTTCGTCGCCGCTCCAGGCCGCGGCCGGGGTCGGGTCGAAGGTCTGCAGACGGAAGTGCGCGGCGGCGGCGTCGGAGTCGTGGCAGCCGCTGCAGGCCAGGCGGTTGGCGTTCGTGGCCCACGAACCGCTGGTGTTCTCGTCCTTGTGGCACGTCTCGCAGTTGCGGACGTCCTGGGGGTACGTGATGCTCCAGTTGCGGCCCGGGATCGGGTCACCGTTGCTGTAGTCGACGGTGGCGAGCGGGTAGTTCAGCGACGAACCGAAGTGGATGCCGTGAACGCGGCGGCTGATGGGCTTCGAGCCGTTCCACACGTTGGCGCCGGCCGGGTCGGAGGCCGCGCCGGGCTGGTAGTCGTGGCAAGCGCCGCACTGATCGACGGCCGTGTCGTCGAAGATCTTGTAGTGACGGGCGTAGTCGAGCACGAAGCCGGTGCCGCTGTTGTTCTGGTGGCAGTCACCGCAGTTGCCGGCCGGGGGAAGCTCTTCCTCGGCCTGCTTCACGTTGAAGGTCACCTTGGCGACGGAGGGCGTGCGGTAGTTGACCGCGTCGACGCGGCCGCGGTCACCGAACTCGATCGTCGCGATGTAGGTGCCGGCCTCGAGGTCCGTGACCGGGTCGAGGTGGTACAGGATCTCGCCGGCGAGCCACTCGACCTTGGGGTCGTTGGCGCTGGCGGCGGCCTGGCGGGCGAGGCTGTTGCTCAGGGTGAAGCCACCCTGGACCTGGACGACGTTGACCTGGGCGGCCGGGAAGACCGTCGAGGCGATGTCGCCGGTGTCCACCTGGAGGGCGAAGAGCTTGCCCAGGTTGCGGCTGCGGACCGAGAGGCGGCCGTCGGGCTCGAGGTAGGCGATACCGCGGGCGGCGAAGGCGGCGTTGGCGTTCAGCCAGGCGGCGAGCTCGGCGGGCGTGGCGGCCGAGGTGTTGCCGAAGGCGGCGGCGGACCAGGGCACCGAGACCACGCCGGCGTAGACCTTGTCGCCACCGGTGGCGTCCTCATAGCGAACGGGCACGCCCTGGTCGAAGCGGAAGGTCGCCGTCGCGTTGGCGGCCACGGCGCTCAGGTTGAAGGGACCGACGCCGTTCGAGGTGATCTCGACGCGGGCCTTGGTCGTCAGCACGGGCTGGCGATTGGCGCGGGGACCGTGGACGAACAGGGGGGCCGTGAACAGGCCGTCGCCGGCCGGGCAAGGACCGGGGAGCGTGCAGCCCTCGGCGCCACCGGCCTCCTGGCGGATGGTGGTGTGGTCGAGCAGCGTGCCCGTGGCGTGATCGCGAGCGACGATGTGCACGGTGGGGGACTCGCCGGCCACGAAGTACTCGCCGTTGGCGGCGCCCGTGACGGTCATCGTCACGTCGTACTCGGGCACGTTGCGCGGATCGACGTTCATCCAGTCGTGCGCGACGCTGACGGACTTGCCGATGGCGTTGCCGTCGGCGCTGTGGCAGAGCGTGCAGCCCTGGTCGTTGGCCTGGGGGCCGCCGGCGTGGTTCGCGCCGGAGACGAAGTCCACGTTGTCGTGGCAGGAGCTGCACACCGCAGTCGAGGGCTTGGTCTTCCAGTTGTTCACATCGGCGCCCTCGCCGGTGTGGCACTTGGTGCAGTTCTCGATCAGCGCGGGGAAACCCACGTGCGAGAAGTCGGCCGAGCCACGGCTGGTGTAGAACATGTAGGGCGTGTTGTCGGCCATCTCGTCGGCGGGCGTCGCCGGGTTGTCCCAGTAGATGCCGTCCGGGCCCTTGACGCTGGGCAGCTCGGAGCCCGCGTGGATGCGGTGCACCATCACGGGCATGTCGAGGGAGGTGCCGCCGCGGGCCTCGGTGGAGCCGGCGTTGTGGCAGGTGACGCAGCCCTCGAGGGTCAGGCGGTCGCCGCCGTGGCCGTGGAACTCGTCGCCGTGGCAAGCGCGGCAGGTGGTCGTCTGCATGATGTCGCGCGTGTCGAGCGCGCTGACGCCGTCCGGCACGAAGTCGTAGAACGCGTCGCCCGTGGCGCCGGCGTGACCGCCGAAGGACAGGTAGATGCGGTGCGTCGCGGTCGCGTCGTAGCCGATGGGGTCGCCCGCCGGTCCGGCCACGGCGCCGTTGCAGGTCGGCCAGGTGGCGGCCTGCAGGTTGGCGCGGAACGTGTAGGTGTAGGTGCCGTCGCCGTGATTGACGAGGGTGCCATTGGCCGCGCCGGCGCCGGAGCTCTCGCGATACGCCTGAATCGAGCAGCCCGCGTCGCCCCAGACGCCCGCGGGGGCGACCTGGGTGCGGTTGATGTAGTTGACCCACTTGGTCGTCGCGCCGTTGGCCACGAGCTTGGCGACGTTCGCGTTGACCGCGGCCAGCGCCGGGTAGGGCTCGCCGGCGGCGTCGAGGACCGTGAAGTCGACCGACAGCGTGCCGTCGGCGCCGACCGTCGCCGTGTCCACCGCCGCCTCGGCGATGAACTTGTCGGCGGTGAGGTACTCGCCGGTCGTCATCAGGAAGTTCTTGCCGTGGTGGGCCGTGACTTCGACGTTGCCGCCGGCCGGGCCGGGATCACCCTGCTCGCCCTGCGCGCCCGTCTCGCCCTGCTCACCCTGGATGCCCTGCTCACCCTGGATGCCCTGCTCACCCTGGGGGCCCGGTGCGCCCTGGGGGCCAGCCTCGCCCTGGGGGCCCTGCTCGCCCTGGGGGCCAGCCTCGCCCTGGGGACCAGGCTCGCCCTGGATGCCCTGTTCACCCTGGGCGCCTGGCTCGCCCTGGGCGCCTGGCTCGCCCTGGGGGCCCGGCTCGCCTTGGGGGCCCGGCTCGCCCTGGGGGCCCTGCTCGCCCTGGCCGCCCTGCGGCCCGGGTTCGCCCTGTTCGCCCTGCTCGCCCTGGGGGCCCTGGGCGCCCTCGGAGCCAGCATCGCTGACAGGTCCTGCCGGGCCAGGATCGCCCTGGGCGCCCTTGGCACCCTGGGAGCCTTCGCAGCCCATGGTCATGATTGCGCTGCCCAGCAGCGCGGCGGTCAAAATCTTCCCGGTCATGTGAGTTCCCCGGAGTTGTCAGTCAAGGCAGAGACCCGAAAAGGCCTCCTCCCAGGCATCGCCGGAGCAAGGATCGTTCCAACCCCCACAACACCCCGGAATTCCTGGTTTCCCGGCGGTCCCGCCCCGCCCACCGGGCCGTCCCAGAGGGCATGGCGGACATGATTATCCATTGATGCCGCGCAGCCCTGCGCCGTTTCTAAACCGGAATCACGCCCCTCAACCGGTTTCCAAACCGAAACATTCCTCAGAGAGAAGGGTCCGGCGGCACCCCCACGGTCAGCCGGAGGGGCCATTGACCCGAATGCGCCGGTCGTGGCAAACGCCGCCCCGCAGTCACACTCCACAGGAGCCCCCATGCATCCCCACGCCGATTGGAAATCTCGCGCCGTCTCTCCGGCGGATGCCCTGTCGGTCATCAACTCCGGCGACCGCGTGTTCATCCACGGGGCCGCCGCGACGCCGACGCCCCTCCTCGACGCGCTGGTCGAGCGCACCGAGCTCGAGAACGTGCGCCTGTACCACCTGCACCTCGAGGGGGCCTGCCACTTCCTCGAGCCGCAGCACGAGGGGCGGTTCCACTCGACCTCGCTGTTCACCGGTCCGTCGGCCCGCACGGCCGTGGCCGAGGGCCGCGCCGACTTCATGCCGATCTTCCTGAAGGACATCCCCCGTCTGTTCCGCAGCCACACGGTCCGACTGGACGTCGCGCTGCTGCAGGTCTCGCCCCCGGACCGCAACGGCATGTGCACGCTCGGCACCTCCGTGGACGCCGCCCTGGCGGCCTCGGACTCGGCCCTGGTGGTCATCGCCGAGATCAACGAGCGCATGCCGCGGACCCACGGCCACGCCATGATCCCGCTCTCGCGGATCACGGCCTACATCGCCACGGACCGTCCCCTGCCCGGCCACCCGGCGCCCCCGCCCACCCAGGAGGAGTCGCTGATCGGCGAGCACATCGCCGCGCTCGTCGAAGACCGCGCCACGCTCCAGTTGGGCATCGGCGCCATCCCGAACGCGGTGCTGGCCCGCCTGGGCAACAAGTTCGACCTCGGCGTCCACACCGAGATGTTCTCGGACGGCATCATCCCGCTGGTCGAGAACGGCGTCATCACCAACCGCTACAAGAAGATCCACGCCGGCCGCATCGTCACGAGCTTCGCGATGGGCAGCCAGCGGCTGTACGATTTCGTGGACGACAACCTCTTCGTCGAGTTCCACCCCTGCGACCGCACGAACGACACGGCGCTGATCCGCAAGAACGACAAGGTCACGGCGGTCAACTCGGCGCTGGAGATCGACCTGACCGGGCAGATCTGCGCCGACTCCATCGGCACGCGCATCTACTCGGGCATCGGCGGGCAGATGGACTTCATCCACGGCGCGGCGCTCTCCGAGGGCGGCAAGCCGATCATCGCCCTGCCGGCCACGGCGGCGAACGGCACCATCTCGCGCATCGCGCCGACGCTGAAGCTCGGCGCCGGCGTGGTCACCAGCCGCGGGCACGTGCACTGGGTCGTCACGGAGTTCGGCGCGGTCAACCTGCACGGCAAGACCTTGCGCGAGCGGGCCGAGCTGCTCATCTCCATCGCGCACCCCGACTTCCGCAGCGAGCTGCGCAGGTCCGTCGCGGAGATCCGGCACTTCGTGCTGCCCGGTTGACCGCGTGACGCCGGCCGTGGCCGGGCGTGGGCTCGTCCTCGCCGCGCTGGCCCTGCTGCTGGCGGCGTGCCGCCCCGCGCCGCCGCCGGCACCCGCGCCGCCGCCCGCCGCG
>CAINDO010000339.1 GCA_903847385.1 uncultured Myxococcales bacterium | reverse complement strand
GGCGGCGGGCGGCGGGGCCGGGGGCGTTGGGGCAGCAGCCTCGGTCGCCGGCTCCCGGGGCGGCGAGTGGACCGCCGGCGCCCGACCCATGCGCCCGGGCTCCAGCAGGCGCATCAGCTTGCGGCGCGTGTCCCCTTCGCTCATCGCGGGTCACTCATGCCGGCACGTCGTCGATGACGGGCTCGGGCAGGTCCGCGAGAATCGCCGTCAACACATTCCGCGCCAGTTTGCGGCTGCGCATGCGGTCCGCGGTGTGTTGAATCGGCGCCGGCGCGCCCACGCAGGCCGGGCAGCCATCCTCGCAGTGGCAGTTGTCCAGCAGCATCGCGAGCCGCTTCATCAGGGCCGGCGCGGCCTCGTACAACGCGTCGTGGAAACCCACGCCGCCGGGGTAGCGCTCGTAAATATAGAGCGTGGGCAAGTCTTCCGGGCTGGTTGACACGCCTCCGGCCTGTCGGCCTACGGGCTCGACACTGTCGGACTCCTCGATCCGCGGCGCGTCCTCGACGCCCACCAGCGCGAAGCCCAGGTCGCTGCCATCACACATCAGATGCACCGTCGCCACGGCCTTCAGGGCCTCGCCCAGCCCTTCGAGGGCGTCGATGAGCCGATGCCGGGGCACGCCGAGCGCCCGCGTCAGCGCGGGGAGCGGCCGCACCCAGAAGGCCGTGGTGTGCAGCTCGTTCTCCGGCAGGTTCACCTCGCCGTAGCCGACGTTCTCGCCGGTGGTGAAGCGGATTTTCTTGAAACCCACGACCTTCTCGAACACACGGACCTCGCCGTGGCCCAGGGCGGCGCGGGGCGTCTGCACCTCGTCGAAGCGGTCGAGGATGCGCACGCCGCCGTAGGTCATGGCATCGGTGAAGTAGTCCACCTGCACGGGCAGGACCTCGGCGCGCCGGCCGGTCCAGTCCAGGTGCATGACCTGCCATGTCTCGCCGCCCACGATGTAGATGGCCTGCGGGTAGAGCGTGCTCGCCGCGGAGTGATAGTCCACCTCGCCCACGATCACGTTCTGGTGAGCGCGGTCGATCACGGTGAAGTTGCCCTCGGCCAGGCTGCGCAGGCCGATGCCGTTGGCCGGGTACGGGCCGCCCGTCCACTGCCAGCGCCGCACGCCGCGGTGCACCACCCGCTGGTCCGCCATGTATTCCAGGATCTCGCGCGTCTCCTCGGCGCCGAACTCGCCGAAGGCCTCGTCCGCCTCGAAGGGCAGCTCGAAGGCCGCGCACTTGATGTGATCGGCGACGATCAACAGATTGTTCGGCTCCACGCGGGCGTGCTCCGGCGACCGCCCGAAGAGGAAGGCCGGATTCTGGGCGATGTATTGGTCGGCGGGCTCGCTGCGGGTGACCATCACGATCGTCGCGCCGCCCTGCCGCCGGCCCGCGCGCCCCGCCCGCTGCAACGCGCTGGCGATGCTCCCGGGGTATCCGGCCAACACACAGGCCTCGAGCTGACCGATGTCGATGCCCAGCTCCAGGGCGCTCGTGGAGACGACGGTGCGGATGCGGCCGTCGCGCAGGCCCTTCTCGATGGCGCGCCGATACTCCGGCAGGTAACCGCCGCGGTAACCGGACACACTCTCCGGGTCGCCCCCCTGCTCGGCGATGTCTTCTTTCAGATGCCGGGTGAGCCGCTCCACGTTCAGCCGACTGTTGGCGAACACGATCGTCGGGACCTCGGCCTTGGCCAGCGCGGCGGTGATCTTGCGGGCGGCCTGCACGTAGCTGCCCCGGATGCCGCGGGCGCCATCGACGATGGGCGGGTTGTACAGATAGAAGGTGCGCGCGCCGCGGGGGGCGCCGCTCTCGGTGACCGCGCTCACCGGCGCCTCGAGCAGCTTCTCGGCGTGGGCCTGGGGGTTGGCGATGGTCGCCGAACACAGGATGAACACCGGCTTCGCGCCGTGGTGGGCGGCCACGCGCTTCAGACGCCGCAACACATTGGCCACGTGGCTGCCGAACACACCCCGGTAGGTGTGGACCTCGTCGATCACCACGTAGCGCAGGCCCGTGAAGAAGCCCCTGCCAGCGGTCGTGATGCGGCAGGATGCCGGCGTGCAGCATGTCCGGGTTGGTGATGACCACGCGGCCGCCGTCCCGCACGGCCCGCCGCGCGTCCGCCGGGGTGTCGCCATCGTAGGCGTGCGAGGCCACGCCCACGCCCGCCGCCTTGGCCAGAGCGTCGAACTCGGCCACCTGGTCGTGCGCCAGGGCCTTGGTCGGGAAGAGATACAGCGCCCGGGCCGAGGGCTCGGCGAGCAGCGCCGTGAGCACGGGCAGGTTGTACACGAGCGTCTTGCCGCTGGCCGTGGGCGTGGCCACGACGACGTTCTCCCCCCGCAGCACGGCGGCCACCGCCAGCGACTGGTGCGAGTACAGCGACTCCACGCCGCGGCCGCGCAGGGCCTCGATCAGGGCCGGGGCCACGCCCTCGGGGAACGGCCCGAGGTCGGCGGCCCGCACGGGCTCGTGGTGGCGCGAGACGAACGGCAGCCCGCGCTCGGGGTGGCGGGCCCACTTCTCCAGGATCTGGTCGGCGGTCGGCATCGCGCGACGCTAGGCCGCCACTGAACAAACGTCAAGTCAGCCGAGCGGGCGGGCGGCGAGCTCCGTGCCCAGGGTGCGCAGGTGGGGGCCGTGGGGGTGGCCCGTGCGCCAGACGAGGCGGAACCAGTCCTGGGGCAGCGGCGTGTCGGGCAGGAGCGCGGTCAGGCGACGGCTTTCCAATAAGTCCTCCACGAAGTATCGCGGCAGCACGGCCACGCCGGCGCCCTCGAGCACGCGGTGGCGCACGGCGGCGATGGTGCCGAGCAACTCCACGGCGGCGAAGCGCCACTCCTCGTCCGCCGGGCGCGCGTCGCGGAAGTAGCGGAACAGCGGCAGGTCCGGTCGTGTGTCGAGCAGCGTGTGGGCGGCGGCGTCCGTCGCGGCGCGCAGCGGCCGGCGCCGCAGATGTGTTCGCGCGCCCACGAAAACGTAGGCCTCGGCGTGCAGCGGCGCCGTCTCCAGGCCGGCGCCCACCAGCCGCGCGCTCGTGACGACCGCGTCGATCTCGCCCTTGTGCAGGCGCGCGAGCAGGTCGTCCCCCTCGCCGAAGGCCAGGTGCAGCGTGCGCTCGGGGCGGGCCGCGCGCAGCGGCGCCAGCGCCGGCACGAGCCACGAGAGCCCCAGCTCGTACCGCGTGCCCACGCGGAGCGCGAAGGGCGTCGGCGCGTCCGCCTCGCGGGCGATCTGGGCGCAGCGGCCGGCTTCGTCCAGGCACTGCCTCGCGTGGGGCAACAGCCGCAGGCCAGCGGGTGTGGTGGCCACGCGCCGCGTCGAGCGCTCGAACAGAACCGCCCCCAGGTCGGCCTCCAGCCGCCGGATGCGGTCGCTGAACGCTGCCGGCGACAGGGCCACGCGCGCGGCGGCGGTGCGGAAGTTCAAGCAGTCGGCGGCGGCGACGAAACAGCGCAGGGAGTCGAGGTCGGGGAGCATGGACGTGTCGGTCAGGCCGCGTCGCCGCGGAAGATCTCGACCCCGGCGCCGGCGGGGAAGTCGCGGTCGTGGGTCACGAGGGCGTCGCAACACTCGCTGACCGCCGTAGCGAGCTGAATCGCGTCCGGCAGCTTCAGCCCGTGTTCGATCCGGAGGCGCGTGGCGAAGATCGCAAGGTCCGCGTCGAGCGCGCGGAGCTGGAACCGCGGCCCGGAGGTGAGCAGCATCCGGTACTGCTCGGCGAGCCCGTGCCGCCCGTGGCGCAACGGGCCGGCGACGATCTCGGCGAGCGTGACGGGCGTCACGATCCCGCGCCAACGCAGGGCGTCGATGCCCGCGAACACCCCGGCGAAGCGACCGGCGAGGGGGTTGCCCTCGAGCCAATGGACCAGGGGCGCCGTGTCGAAAAGGAGTCGGGCGCCCTCGGGCCAGTCGGGGGCCGTCGTTTTCATTCGCCCCACTCGTCGCGGGCATCGGCGATGGTCCGCACGGCGTTCTCACCCCAGAGCCCCGCACCGGAGCCGCGCAGCGACGTCAGGCTGGGTCCGCGCGGGGCGACCGCCGTGGCCTGTGCGAGCACCGACACGGGCACGATGGCCGCGCAGGGCCGCCCGTGCCGCGTCACCAGCGTGGCGACGCCACCACGCGCACGGTCGAGCAGAGAAGGGAGCTGCTGCCGGGCCTCTTCGGACCCGAGGGTTTCGACTTTGGTCGCGCTCAAGTGGCACCTCCAGACGGCGAGCCGGCCGTGACCGTACAGACCGTACGGACTCTGGGGCTCGAACGCAAGTCCCGAGCGGAGTCGTTCATACGGCGAACCCGGACAATACCGTTCCGATCATTCCGATTCACAGGATTCAAACGATCCGCGAGAGTCGAAGCCATCCCCACCGAGGAGTGTGACCGTGAACCGTAAGCGCACCGCCGTTCTCCTGCTCTCTGCCCTGGCCGCCCTGCTCGCCGCGACCGGCTGCGCGCAGGACGCCGCCGAGGCCGCCGCCGAGGCTGAAACCGAAGCCGACGCCGCGCCCGCACCGGACGCCGTGGTCGAGGCCGACGCCGCGCCGCAACCCGACCCCGAGCCCGACGCCGAGACCGACCCCGACGCCGCCCCCGAACCCGAAGCCGATGCCGCGACCCGTCCAGACCCCGAAGGCCCCGGTTTCGCCGAGCTGTACGCCGCGCTCCCGAGCCTGCAGTCCTGCGCCGGCGCGTACTGTCACCACCCCGCGGACAACGCGGACGACACCTCGCCCGAGGCCCTGTGGCGCTGGCTCACCGGCCCCCGTGTCGCCGAAGGCCTTTGCGCCGACGACCCGCGCCCGCTGATCGCCCCCGGCGACCCCGAGGGCAGCCTGCTCTGGGCCAAGGTGGCCCCGGGCGTCGAGGTCTGCGGCTCGAAGATGCCTCAGACCATGGAGGGCGGCGTCAGCGCCGAGGACGCCGAGCGGATTCGCGCGTGGATCGCAGCCGGCGCGAAGCCCTGAGTCGGCGGGTCACGCCCCCCATGGGGCTGATGTCAGGGCACCTGCAGCCGCAGCACCGACACATCCACCGGGCTGGTGATCTGCGACGAGCCGCTCACGTTGCACACCAGCTCGGCCTTCATGAACTTGCGCCAGTCGGCGGCGAGGGGCGAGAGCTGACCCGTGCCCACGGGCGCCGGCCCGCTGACGCTGATGCGCATCCCGGCCTTCCACGGGTTGCTCGTGATCGACGGTGTCATGGTGAACGCCGAGCTGGTCAGATCCAGCGTCTGCGAGCCGCGCGTGGTGCCGGGGAAACGTGTGTCGTAGACGACGACGCGGGGCTTGGTGATGACCGCGCCGGCAGGCACCTTGGTGCTCACGTCCACGACGAGCGAGACCTTCTTGTCCGCCGCCGCGTAGGAGAACAGACAATCGGGGCACACCGGAATGGGCGGCTGCGGGCCGACGAGGCCGGCGGCGGCCGTGGTGAGCACGGTCTCGGGGCGCTCGCCGGGTACCAGCAGCGGCGTCGGTCCCGTGGGTGTCCAGCCGGCGAGGACGTCACCCGAGAAGCTGGCCTTGGGGCACTGGCTGCGCGTGCCGGCCGCGGCGGGCGGATAGTTGGCGATGACACCCATCGGCCCCGCGGGCGACTCCGGGCAACCGCCGGCCTCGGCGACACAGGCGTCCGCCCGCTGCGCACAGGCCGCGAGCTCCATGGGATCGCCGAGCGCCGGCCCGCCGGCGGCGAGGTCGCGTGCGCACTCGCTCACGGCCGCGCCACAAGCGTTCGCCAGCACGGTCAGCGCGCGACACAGGTTCGGCCGACGCACGGGCATGCCCTCGAGCGATACACGCTCCGCCGACACACCGTCCGTGCCGGCCACCGCCACGCCCGTGACATACAGGAACCGCGACAGGGCCTCGCTCCCGAAGGGCGGCTGGCCGAGCGCCACGGCGCGCGACTGCACCGCCGCCGCGAGACCGCTGGTGAGCGCCGTCGAGACGGATGTGCCGCTCAGCGCGAGGGGCTGCCGGCGATTGCGCATCGCCGCCGCATCACAGAGCCCACCGATGGGCGCGAGCCCCAGCCGCAGCCCGCGGTGCGCGGCGTAGACCTGCTCACCGGGCGCGACCAGCGCCGCCTGCGGCACCTCCGGATCGGCGACCGTCGGCAGATCGCGGCTGTCCACGGCGGCCACGGGCTCCACGATACGCGCGGGGGGAACACACTGCTCGGGGTGCCAGGGGTTCACTCGCGCCCCCTCGAAGCCCCACAACGCGGGCAGGAACAGCGGCGCTTCCGGCCGGGCCGTGCCGCCATCACACCAGGCGGTCTGCAGGCGCGGGTCGTTGTCGGCGGCGGCGCAGTCCAGGTGACCGAGCACTTCCGCCGTGGCCGCCGCCTCGCCCCGCAGCGCGTGGCTGCGATTCCCGGCCGCCGCGAACGTGCTCACGGGCTGTCCGTCGCGCATCTCGGGCGCGTGGTGGGCGATCGCCAGGGCGTAACGCACGGCCTCGCCGGGGCCGTCCTCGACGACCTCGCACACGCCGGTGTCCGGGTCGACGGTCCACAGGCCCGTGTCCGGGCTCACCGACCGGCGCAGGCCGCGCACGCGCCTCGGGCGGCTGAGGACCTCGGGCCAGCCCACGGACAGGCTCATGATCAGGGGCACGACGGGATCACGATCGGGCGCGGTGGTGCTCAGACCGCGCCAGATGGCCCGCGCCAGGTCGGCCGTGGTGCCGAAGCCCTGGGGCGAGTCCCCCGCGCCGAGCGCCCGCACGGACGTGATGTCCGCCTCGGGGAAAACTTGCAGCATCAGGGCCGCCATCAGCGAGCCGTGCGGGTGCGTGGGCGCCACGCTGTCCGGCGCGGCGTCCGGCAGGAGACGCCCGGACACGGGCAGGCCCGCCTCGACGCCCGTGTCCACCAGGGCGATGCGGGGTGCACCGGCGCGCGGCGCGGGGCCCTGCGGCGCGCGCGGGGTGCCGAGCCGGTCCAGGTGCCACCCGAGCATCTCACCCGTGGCGGCGTAACCGGCCCCGGGGAACCGACATTCGCGGCCGATCCGGACCGCCGACTCCGCGGGCGGGGCGCACTCGTCCGGGGCGCCGCCCGTCAGCGACCCGCACGCGTCGAGCGACTCACGCACGGCCGCGCGGATGTCTTCCAGGTACGAACAGACCGAGGCGTCCGGCATCGTGATCGGCAGCGGGAAGATGCCGTCCGTGGCGACCAGGCGGACGCGGTAGAAGCGGCGCTCCGCCCCCTCGGGCAGGGGCAGCGACTCGGGCCCGGCCGCGAAGACGGGCTCCAGCGTGACCTCGAAGCTCGCGGTGTCCCGCTTGCCCCAGCCCTTGCTGTCGGGGTTGCCCGTCTCCTCGCAGGCCGTGGCGCAGAAGCGCGTCGGCGAGAACTCCTGGCCTCGGCGGCCTTGCTGGCCGTCGGCGTTCTCGCGCTCCCGGAAGCTGCGGTCGGCCTCCTCGTCCGTGCTGCCCAGGTAGTTGCACAGGACCTCGGACAGGCGCGCCTCGAGCGCGGCGTCGACGCGTTCGGCGAAGCCCTCGCAGGGCGTCGGCGCGCCTTCGGCGACCTCGATGAAGTAGTCCCCGCGGTCACAGGCGTCCGCCGGGACGATGAGGCGGTCGCGTTCGTCGAGCTCGGCGTCGACCTTCTTGTCCTGGCCGGGGGGCAGCGTGCGAGGCGCGGGGGCCGGGTCCACGCAGGCGGCGACACCGCCGTCGGCGCCGTGCTGCGGCGGCCCGCCCGTCTTGTCGCAGGCGACGAGCGCCGCGGAGCCGAGCAGCGCGGCGACGAGGCCCGCCGCGAGCCGGGGCCGGGGGGACCGGGATTGAGTGACCATTGCGCGCATCCAGACTCTCCGAGGGGGCGGGGGACTTCAAGAACGCGCGCACGCTACCCCGACCCGCCGCCCACGGGAAGCGCGAAGGGCCGACCGCGCCCGAACGCCGCCGCGTGACCTCGCTCAAGCGCCCGCGCCGCGCGGTTGTGGCCCCATGCGCGCGGGCCGATGCTGCCCGCCATGACCGCTCGCCGCCTGATCCCGGTGCTGGCCGTGCTGGCCCTGCTCGGCTTCGCCGCGCGGCGTCACCTGCCCGTGGCCGCAGCGTACTTCGACCGCGAGAGCTGCATCGGGTGCCACGGCCGGGACAACGCGCAGCTTCTGGGGCAGTGGATGGGCAGCGCGCACTTCACCGCCGGCGTGGGCTGCGTGGCCTGCCACGGCGACGACCACCCAGCCATGTTCGCCGCCGGCGGCGATGTGTCGCCCAAGGTCTGCGCCACCTGCCACGACCGCGAATACACCGAGTTCTCGCGCGGCGCCCACGCCCGCGCCGAGTCGGACGCCGTACAGGCCGATCTGTTCAAGGCCGCGCCCCCGGAGATCCAGCGACAGGGCTGCATGACGTGTCACAGCATCGGCAAGCGCTTCCCGGATGGCGGCACGGGGCGCTGCAACCACTGTCACACCGGCCATCGTTTCGCCGCCGCCGAGGCCCGCGCCCCGCACGCCTGCGAGGGGTGTCACATGGGCCCGGACCACCCGCAGATGGAGGCCTGGAACGCCTCGAAACACGGCATCAACTTCCGCGCGCTCGGGGACCCCGGCACCTCGCCCACCTGTGTCGGGTGTCATCTCGGCGGCGAGGCGGGCCACGACGAAACCAGCAACATGACCCTCGGCCGCGGGGCCGCCGGCGCCGTGCTCGAGGGCGAGCCCCAGGCCGTGCCCATGAAGACGCTCACCCGGGCCGAGTTCGACGAGCGCCGGGGCCGGATGCTGGCGCTGTGCCGCAGCTGCCACTCGGCCAAGTTCGCCCGCCAGGCGCTCGAGGACGCCGACCAGATCAAGCGGACCTCGGACCAGCTCGTGGCCGAGGCCGCCGACATCGTGCGCGGCCTGGAGCGCGACGGCCTGCTGCAGCCCATGCCCGCCGACCGCGCCCCCCACCCCACCGCCGGCCACGCGCTCGTGCTCGGCGGCGCCGGTCTGTACACGAACACCTCGGCCATCGAGCAGCGGTTCTTCGAGATGGCCCGTTTCCATCACTCCATCACGTTCAAGGGCGCGTATCACTTCTCGCCGGATCACACCCACTGGACCGGCTACGCGGCGATGCAGGCGGACCTGACGTTCATCCGGGACGAGGCACGGCGGCTGCGGGCGGAGGGCCTTCGACATGCGACGCCTTGAGGTCTGCGTGATGCTCGCCGTGGCGCTCGCCGCGTGCAGCCCCGAGCGCGGGCGCGTGGTCCAGCCGCCGCTCCAGGCCGACCTGCCCGAGGGGTTCGCCGGCTCCGCCGCCTGCCAGGGCTGCCACCCCGCGGCGTTCGACACCTGGCAGAAGTCCGTGCACGCGCGACACATGGCGCCGCCGGGGCCGGACTTCGTGGTGGGCGACTTCGAACACGACAACGTGTACGAGATCGCCGGGACGCGCTCGCGCATGTATCGCGAGCCGGCCCAGGGCGGCCGCTACTTCATGGAATACACGGACGCCGACGGCGAGCGCACCACCCATGCCATCGACTGGGCGCTCGGACAGACCCGGCATCAGGTGTATCTCACCCGCATGGACGACGGGCGCCTGCAGGTGCTGCCGACCTACTGGAACGTGGAAGAAGGCCACTGGCGCGACGCCACCGAGGGCGCCATCGACGGCAAGCCGCCCATCGCCCGGTCGGATCGCAATCACTGGCGCAATCACACCCGCACGTTCAATCTCTCGTGCCTGGAGTGTCACGGCAGTCAGGGGCGCAAGAACTACGACGCCCCGGGCAACCGCTACGACAGCCGCTTCGAGCCCTCGATCGACTGCGAGGCCTGCCACGGGGCCGCGCTCGACCACGTGCAGCGCTGGGTGCGGCTCGAGGGGCAGGTCCGCGCCGATCGCGATGACGGCCTGCCGCACCTGGGCGGGATGGGCTGGCAGGCGAGCGTCGAGGTCTGTTCGAGCTGCCACGCCAAGAAGAAGGTCTACGCCAACGGATACACCCCGCGCTCGGCGTTCTACGACTTCTTCATGCCGGACGTGTGGGAGTCCGAGGGCTACTTCGTCGACGGACGGTCGAGCAACCTGAACTACCGCTTCGTGGACTTCATGCAGAACCGTTGCTCGCCCAACGCCCATCGGCGCCTGGACTGCGGGAGCTGTCACCCGCCCCACGACCTGGAGAGCGCGCGGGGCAAGAGCGTGGACCAGCAGAACGCCCTGTGCACGGGCTGTCATCTCTCCTACGCCAACGCTCTGAGCGAACACACGCACCACAAGCGCGCCTCCGAGGGCAGCGCCTGCATCGCGTGTCACATGCCGCCCATGCCGCTCGGTCTGCGGATGACGGTGCGCGATCACAGCATCGGCAGCCCCCTGCCCGAGCTCACGCGGCTGCATGGCATCCCCAACGCCTGCGCGAACTGCCACGCCGACCGCCCGCAGGAGACGCTCGAGGCCGACATGGAGCGGCTCTGGGGCAGTCGGGAGAGCTACAGGACGTACCGCGCGGAGATGCTGGAGCGTACGCGCGTGCTGAAGCAGGCGTTCAAGGACTCGGCGCCGGTGATCGGCGACCTGGTCGGCTGGCTGAAGGACACCTCACTGAGCGTGGTGCAGCGGGCGAGCGCGGCCAACCTGATGGGGGTGTCGGCCGGGGTGCCGGCGGCCACGGCGGCCCTGCTCGAGGCCGCGAACGAGCCCCACCCGCTCGTGCGGTTCTATGCCGTGCTCGCGCTGGGGCAGTCGCCGGACCCGCGAGCGCGCGCCGCGCTGGAGAAGGCGCTGAGCGACTCGATGCGCGCCATCCGGGTGCGGGCCTTCGAGAGCCTTGAGCTGCTCGACGCCGCCTATGCCAGCGACACCCGGCCCGAGGTGGCCAAGGCCCGCGAGGAGGCCCGCGTTCGGCGCGAGGACATCCGCGGGGACGACCCGGCGCTGAAGTCCGAGCGCGCGCTGGCGCTGTTCTACCAAGGCAAACCCGCCGAGGCCGAGGCCCTGCTGCGTCGGCTGGTGACCATCGCCCCGCGCGTGCCCGGCTATCGCGCGGACCTGGCGCAGTACCTCGTCGCCAACGGTCGCCTGGACGAGGCGTGGACGGAGGCCGAGACCGTCGAGCGCGGCGACCCGGGCAACGTGGGCGCGGGGCTCACGCGGGCCGAGGTCCTGATGCGGCGCGGGCGCGGGCCCGAGGCCCTGGCCGTGGTGGACGCGCTCGTCGCGCGCGGGCACCAGGAGCCGCCGGTGCAGGCGATGCGGCAGGCAATCGTGCAGGCGCTGGGCGGCGGCGCGCCGCCGACAGCGGCACCGGGTCGGTGAGCGCGTGCAGTGGCGCACCGCCCATCACCTGCACGCCGCCGCGGCCGCGCTCGCCGCCGCGTCCGGTGTGATGCTCTCGCAGTTGGATGCCGTGCGGCAGAGACCCTTCTGGGGCCCGGCGCACGGCATCGTGTCGCTGCTTCTGCTGCTGGCGTGGCCGACGCTGCTGATCGTCGGACGCCGCGTGCTGATCGCCGATCTCGCGCGGCCCACCACGGCCGGCCGGGTCAACGCCCTGTGGGCGCGTCTGCTGGCCGT
The DNA here is from genome assembly GCA_903847385.1 of uncultured Myxococcales bacterium. Taxonomy (GTDB): domain Bacteria; phylum Myxococcota_A; class Bradymonadia; order UBA7976; family UBA1532; genus CAINDO01. Next base: position 9,734 of record CAINDO010000339.1, on the reverse strand, counting down.
GCTCGCGGCGGCGCTGATCGGCACCGGCGTCGCCCTCATGCCCGACGCGCACGCGGGCCCGACGACACGCATCGCGCTGCTCCACTGGCATCACATGGCCTCCGATGTGTTCGCGTCCGGGCTCGTCGGCCACGCGCTGCTGTCGCTCCTGCGCCATCGCGCGCACGGCTGAGCGACGGGCTTGCCACGGGTGGGCCCCTCCCGCTAAGTGACGCGCACACACACTCGAAGTGGGAGAGACGATGAGCCGGATGTTCTGGTTTGCGGCGCTGGTGGCGCTGTCGGCCTGTGATGACGACAAGAAGTCCATGCACGACTCGGGCGAGCAGGGCGAGCGCTGCGTCCCGGGGCAAGCCGTCGCCTGCCCCTGTACGGACGGCCGGATGGGGGCCCAGACCTGCGAGGACGACGGCACCTTCGCCGCCTGCGTCTGCGCGCCGACGACCGGGGGCGACGACGCCGACGCCGACACCTCTTCGCCCGCCGTCGACCAGGGCACGCCGCCCGTCGAGGCCGACGCGGCCGAGGCCCTCACGCCCGACGCGGCCGTGAGCACGCCCGACGCCGCGCTCCCCGAACCCGACGCCGCGCTCCCCGAACCCGACGCCGCGCCGGTCGTGCCCGACCTGATCACGGGCGCCAGCGCCCCCGTGACCTCCGACTGGGCGGGGTTGCCGGGCTCCCAGGGCATGATCGGCCTCGAAGCGGGCAACATGTTCTGCGCCTTCAGCGGGGGGGACCACGTCTGCGACTACACCGAGCTGCGCGCGGCCGAGGCCCGGGGCGAGTTCGCGAGCGTCCCCGTCGGGACGACCGCGTGGGTACAGCGCACCACGACGGAGCTGGTCAACGGCGTGGAGTCGCCGCCGGGTCCGGGCGGCAACTGCAACGACTGGACGTTCACCGGCAATCACCTGGCCGACGGCGAGTACGTGGCCTTCGGGGCCGAGGGCGCAGAGTTCTTCCTGGACAACGACACGTTGTACGACCCCGCCAATCCCAACGGCCCCTCCGTGGCGACCGGCCTCCTGGAGTGCGGCGGGATGTCGCGCTCGATCTTCTGCTGCCGCGCGCCCTGACGTCCCACGGCGCGGACTACGACCGCCGCCGCCGCCCCAGCGCCCCCACCGTGAACGCCGCGATGAACGCGGTGATCCCGGCGAGCACGGCGTGCACGAGGTCCGCCCGCGAATGGGGCGGGGGGGCGTGGGCGAGCGCCGTGCACGTCGCCGCGGCGGCGATGCACACGAGCGCGGCCAGGGCGCCGAACGCAGGGCGCCCGACGGGGCCGAGGGTCGAGCGGCGCGCGCGGAACATGCCGTAGGCGCCGAGCGCCGCAAACCCGAACACCGTGCTGCCGTGCTGGAGCACCCGGTACCCGGACACGGCCTCGTCGCCCACCGTGAGCCAGACGTCGGACAGCGCCGAGACGCGCTCGACGAGGGCGCCGTGCTCGTGGGTCGCCGCGTCCCAGGCCAGATGCGTGAACGCCCCCAGCACGATGGACGCCGCGACGCGCGCCCCGTGGCGAAGCGTCCACGTCGGCGCCGCGGCCTCGCCGACGACCCGCGCGCCCCACGGCCACAGCTCGACCGCATACGCGCGCCACAGGTGCACCCAGAGCGCATAGAGCACGAGCCCCACGGGGAGGCCCTGCGCGAACACACCGAGCGCCGTATGGCTGATGGTCCGCTCGGGGCGCAGGAGCACGAAGTATTCGACGTCCGGCACCATCGCCCCGATCACGAGCGCCGCGGGCACCGCCCAGGGGCGGCGCAGGAGCGGGAGCACGGCGGCGGGGTGGGCGAAGGTGAAGGGCAACGGACCTCTCCGGCGCGGGGCGGGCGCCAGGGCCGGAGCCTACTGCAACTCCCTCGCGGGCGGTGTTATGGATCCGGGGCAAGCCGGCCGCCGCCGGCGCGGAGGTACCGACATGTCCAGCCCGAGCGACCCCCCGAACATCGTGCGGGCCGGCAGCGTGGCCGCCGAGGAGGGCCGCTACCCCGCGCCCTTCGACGCCGAGGGCCTGAGCTTCGGCCGCGATCTGGGCCGGGCCGCGGGGAGCGAGCGCTTCGGCGTGTGGCACGAGGTGCTGCCCCCGGGGCGCCGCACCAGTCGCGCCCACGCGCACAGCGACGAGGAGGAGGCCGTCTACGTGCTCGCCGGGCCCGTGGTGCTGCGCTGGGCGCCGCGCGGGGGTGCGTTCACTGAATCCGTGCTGGAGACGGGCGACTTCGTGAGTTTCCCCGCGGGCACGGGCGTGGCGCACCACCTGCTCAACCCCGGCCCGGGGACGGCGACGCTGCTGGTCATGGGCACACGCGCGTCCGCCGACCGCTGCACCTACCCCGAGGATCCGGACCTGGAGGTCTGGCGCGCGGAGAACCGGCCGCAGCGGTGCTGGCTGGACGAGGCGCCCCTGCCCTGGCCCGCCCGCGCGGCGACGCCCCGCCTGCACCTGCGCCCGTGGCAGCCCCACGAGGCCCGCGCGCTGTGGGGGTTCGCCCGGGCCAACGCCGAGTCCCTCCAACCCTGGATGCCCTGGGCGTGGTCCGTGCCGAGCGTGTCCGCGTATCTCGGCCTGGTGACCGACTGGGCGAAGGCCGCGCTCGAGCGGCGCGAGCTCGTGTTCGGCATCTTCACCCCCGACGGTCAACCCCTGGGCAACGTGGGCCTGCACCCGCGCGGGGGCCCGGGCTCGCTGGAGGTGGGCTACTGGCTCGCGGAGAGCGCGCGAGGTCGGGGCTATGTGACGGAGGCCACCGCCGCGATGGTGCAGCTCGCGATCCGGTGCATCGGCGTGGAGCGCGTGGAGCTGCACTGCCACCCGGAGAACCAGCGCTCGGCCGCCGTGGCCCGCCGCCTCGGCTTCACCTACGAGGCCACGCTGCCCCGGCGGGTCGCCGACGGCCGCGGTGGTCGCCACGATGTGATGGTGCACAGTCTGTACGCCGAGCAGCTCGATGCCAGCCCGGCCGCGGCGTTCGGGGTGCGGGCCTGGGATCCGCTCGGGCGGGTCATCACACTCGCAAAGCCCTGACGCGAACGCGCTCAGCGCGGGGGCGCGACGAGCTGGCGCGAAACGAGGAAGTCGGCGACGGCGTCCGCCACGGCGCGGCTGCCCGGCTCGAGCAGGTGCGCGTCGTCGTAGAACGAGTCGAGCGTCTTGGGCACCTTCGGCGCCAGGTCGAGACACTCCAGCCGCTCCTGCCGACACACCTGGAGGACCACGCCGTTCAGCGCGGCCAGGGCGCGGCCGAGGGCCTTCTCGCTGCGGTAGCGCGGGTTCGGGCAGTCCATGCAGTCATAACCCGCCCAGAGCGCCGCCTGCGCCTCGGGGGGCAGGTCGTCGCGCCAGATCGAGGGATGGGTCAGAAACACCGGCGTCGTGCCCGCCTGCCGGAGCGCGACGGCCAACTGACGCACGTTGGCCGCGAACACATCCAGCGCGTCCTCGAAGTCGGGCAGGTCGTCGCTGCGGGTCGCGGCGTTCCGGCGCGCCTTCATCTGCGCGTAGAAGGCCGTGTAATCCTGGGCCTTGGCGTCCCGGTCGCGGCGATACAGCGCCCACGCGTACGAGGGCTCCAGCGCGAGCTGCGCCGCGGTGACGCGCGTGTACAGACGCTCGGCGTAGGCGGTCGTCGCGGCCTCGGTGTCGAAGGAGGCCGGGAACAGACGGGCCTCGGCATAGGCCTGCAGATCGTTCCCGCCCAGGAGCACGAGCGTGACGTCCGGTCGCAGGGCGGGCACCAGGACCTTCGCGTGCACGATGTAATCCAGCGTCATCTGACCGCTGACGCCGGCGTTGCCGACCCAGACCGGCCCGGGCGTGCGGGCCGCGAGGTTCTCCTGCAGCCGATGCGGCCAGGCCTCCGCGTCGTCCAGCAACAGACACTCCGTGACGCTGCCGCCCAGGGCGAGCACGCGGAGGCCGGCGCGCGGGGCCTCGAGGTCGAGCTCGTCCGCCCGGAGGCCCAGGCTGTTCGTCGTCACGGTGACCACCCGCGGCGCGAGCCCGGGCACGGGCGCCGAGATGGACACGTCCGTGCGCGTGAGGGGCGGGCGCAGGAACGGGAACCGCTCGCGCAGGGCCGGCGGCCGCAGCGTCGCGCGCGCCTGCCGCTCGGTGTAAGCCGCGAAGGCGGCCACGCCGAGGAGGAGGGAGAGCGACAGGAGTCCGAGAATTCTCCGGGGTGTCATGGTTCCGCCCCCCCGCCCCGCTGCGCGGGGTCTGCCCCCCCGAGGGGGCCCATGCCCTCACGACGCTCGGTCATGGCACTGCCCCCCCGCCCCCGGCGAACTCGACCGTGTGCGCCCCGCGGCCGACCGTGACGACGCGGGTCGGGGCGCCCTCGCGGACCACGACGCGGGGTTCGACCTCGGCGCCGTCGACGCGCACGGGGCCGGCGGGGGCGTCGACGAGCAGGAGCTCCTGGTCGTCGAGCGGGGTGCAGACGTGGAACCCCCGGGCGTCGGGCCGGACGGCCACCTGCGCGGTGGCCAGGGCCTCCTGGCGCCGCACGTACTGGCCCAGGCTCATCACCGCCTGGCCGCTCGCTCGCGCCGCCTCCACGGTGCGCATCAGCCATTCCGGCGTGCGCGTGAAGAAGACGGGGTGGTTGTTCAGCACCAGGGCGCCGTGGAAGTGCCGACCGTTCTCGGCCACGAGCTGCAGGGTGTCGCCCAGGAAGGCCGCCGCCGAGAGCTTGACCAGCCGCCCCTGCAGCGTGCGCGGGCCGAAGGGCACGGCCGGATCGGCGTGGTCGTCGAGCTGGGTGGCCACCTGCCGGATCGGCAACGGGCGCCCCTCGGCGTCATAAAGCCGCAGGGCCCGGCCGCTGCCCGTCATGTAACCGAGCGTGGGAAAGGTCTTCCCAAGCACGGGCAGGTAGTCCGCGTTCCAGCGGTAGCCCACCTCGGCCAGCACCCGCGCCCGGTCGACGTACCCGGACCAGGAGACCTCGTGCTGCCGGATGAGGCGCGGCTCGATGCCATAGACGCTCCTCAGCGCGTCCGCGTGGGCGCGGAGCACCGCCGGCGGGTCCGCGGCCGGCGCTTCGGCGGTGCCCGGCGACACATAGGTATGCGCCGCGAAGTCGAAACCCCACGTGCGCGCCAGCGTCAGCACCTCGGCCGCCGGCGAGATGGGCTCGAGCGCCCCACCCTCGCCCGGCCCCACGGAGGTGAGAAAGAACGTGGCCGGGATCTGCGCCGCCCGCAGCGCGGCCATCATCGCCATCATCTGCGGCTGACCGGCGAAGTCCTGGTCCGAGGTGATGATCACGGCGCCCGTCGTGCCCGCCGGGTGGGGCCACAGTCGCAGCGTCGGCGCCGGGCCCTCGACCAGCCGCACGATGGCATCCGCCCACAGATCCGCCCGGGGCACCATCATCTCGGCGCGCGTGCGGGCGGGCACGAACAGATCCGCCGGGCGCAGGCCGCCGATGTCGTCGTTCTCTCGGCCGGCCTGCGCCGGGTCGCCCTGTCGCAGCGTGGCCACGGTCGCCAGGGCGTCGAAGGCGAACAGCACCGAGGGGTTGCCCGCGTCGCCCCCGGACACGACGCCCGGGTAGGTGCCGCCGGCGCACACGAGCGTGGCCAGGACGCGCTCCGGGGGCACGGCGCCGAGCCCGTTCACCGGGCCCGCGACCGGCACGTCGACCTCGAACCGGGCGAGGGCGCCGAGGCGCGCGTCCCGGGCGACGAGCCGACAGTCCGTCTCGGCGAGCGGCGTGGGCGCGGCCAGGCCCAGGTGCGCCGACGCGGCCTCGGAGGGCGCCAGCCACACCACACCGGCCCCGACCGGCGGCGCGCCCGCGGGCACGATCCCGGCCGCCACGGCCACGCGCCGCGCGTCGAGCGGGAAGGCCGCGTCGGAGACGACCCGCGGGTGGCGGCCCGTGAGGGCGAAGAGGTCGTCGAGGATCTCGACGAAGCCGGGCGCGGGCGCCGCCGGCCGCAGGTAGGTGAAGGGCGCGCCGAAGTCCGCGGGCGGCGCCGGGCAGGCCTCGGGCGCTGGGGCGGTCTCGGCGGCGGGCGCGCCGGGCGTGGCCAGGAACTCGGGCATGCCGGGGATGGAGAGCCCGCCCTCGTAGGTCTGGTCGAAGCGGGCCTGGTCGAGCATCAGCCGCAGGCGCAGCCGCGCCGCGTACCGCTCCGCGAGTGGCATCGTCTCGTCCCGACCGAGGGCGTCGACCGAGACGGCGGCCCGGGCGAAGTCCCCGCGCCGCAGGGCCTCGGCGACCATCGCCACCCGGGTGGCCGGGCGCGGCGCGAAGGCCTGGGGCGCGGTGGCCCAGCGAAAGGCCAGCGCCCCGCCCGCCCCGAGCAGCAGGACGAGCGCGAGCCCGCGCTTCAGGCCCGGCTTCGCGTCAGAGCCCATCCGCCGCCCGGCGCAGCCAGCCTGCGCAGTCGTGCGTGACCACGCCACCGTGACATCCGGCCACGAGGCGCAGGCCCGGCGTCTCGGCCCGCGAGCGCAGGAAGTCGCGCACGGCGGCCTTGTCGGCGATCTGGCGCCACCGCACGATGCGCGCCACGCCGGCGCCCCCGGGCGGGCCGAGGAGCTTGAGCAGGAACGGGGTGGCGCCCTCGTTCTCGCCGACCAGGTCCGTGAAGAGCAGGCCGCGGCCGTCCCCGAGGGGCACGTCGAGCACGGTCTCGTCGTACTTCAGGCCGGCGGCCAGGTGGACGCCGATGCCGAGCGCCGGCAGCACCTGCTCGGGCGTCGCGTCGAAGGTCACACCCTTCACGCGGGCGCCGGCGTCGGCCCGGCCGAGGACCTGCAGATGCGGGTAGCGCGCCTTGTAGAACGGCGCGTCCATCACGTGCATGGGGTGAGGCACGACCATGATCGCCGGGCGGCCGAGGGCCTCGAGCGCGGCGAGGCCGGCGTCGTTCATGGCCACCACGCTGTGCAACAACAGACCGCCGTCCGGCAGCTTCAACACGAACATGTTGCGCTTGAGCGGCATCGGCAGGCTGCCGACCACCCGATAAAGACCGGGCGCGACGGCCGTGGGCAGGTCATGGGGGAACAGCTCGTGGTCGGCGGACATCGGGGCTCCGGCGGGTCGGACTCGACCGCCACTCTGCCACCCGGCCGACCACGGCGCCAGCGCCAGCGCCTGCGCCCGCGCGAGGGCTCAGGTCGCCGGGTCGAACATGAGCTCCGGCGGCAGGCGCGCCGGGCGACCGCTGCGGCCGAGCTGCCGCGTCAGCACGGCGGAGGCGCGGGCGAGGGCCTCGGCCAGCGCCAGGTCCACGCGCTCGGCCTCGGCCGCGACCACCACGCGGCCGCCGGGCCGCAGGTCGACGGAGAGCTGGCAGCGCTTGTCCACGCCGCCGCGCGGGCCGTTCAGGTCGGCGAAGCGCACGCGCACCCGGGTGACGGCGTGGGCGAATCGCCCGAAGGCCGCGCCCAGGCGCTGCTCGATCTGACGACGGAAACCCTGGGTCAACGGAACGCGAAGGGCACGAATCTCGGTCTGCATGTCGGTGTCTCCTGTTGGGGTTGCCCGAAGTGGGTGACTTCAACCTAGGGACGCCGATGGCATTCAGCAAATGGATAAAACGGCACGAAACGATAGGCTAAACCTATGAATCAACGACCGCCGACTCGATCAGGCGCATGGCCCGCTCCCGAGCCTCGAGGAGCTCGGCCTCGACCGAGACCGTGAGCTGCAGGTCGCGCAGCAGACCGTCGGCCAGGGAGTAGACCCAGCCGTGCAGCACGACGCGCTGCCCCCGCCGCCAGGCATCCTGCACCACCGTCGTCCGCGCGACGTTCATCACCTGCTCGACCACGTTGAGCTCGCAGAGGACCTCGTGCCGGCGCTCGGCGGGCAGCGCCGCGAGCAAAGGGGCGTGGCGATCGCGCACGTCCTTCACGTGGCGCAGCCAGTTGTCGGCCAGGCCCACCCGCGTGTCTTCCAGCGCCGCCAGCACGCCGCCGCAGCCGTGGTGGCCCACCACCATCAGGTGTTCGATGTGGAGTTGATCCACGGCGAACTGGATGGTGGACAGACAGTTCAGATCCGTGGGCACCACCACGTTGGCGACGTTGCGGTGCACGAAGACGTCGCCGGGGTCGAGCCCCGTGATCTCATTGGCCGGCACGCGGCTGTCCGAGCAGCCGATCCACATGAACCGCGGCGTCTGCTGGTCCTTCAGCCGCGTGAAGAAGGCGGGCTGCTCGGCGAGCTTGCGGGCGGCCCACGCGCGGTTGCGCTCGAAGAGATCCGCCAGATCGGGGCGTGGCGACGTCATGGTCGGCCTCTCAGACCGGCAGACGCAGCGCGCCGTCGGGCGCGATCGCGAAGAACGGGTTCCAGGCGACCTCCCACGGGTGGCCGTCCGGATCGGCGAAGTACCCGGAGTAGCCGCCCCAGAAGACGTCCTGCGCCGGCTTCAGGAGGCGCGCGCCGGCCTCGAGCGCCTGGGCGAGGACACTGTCCACCTCATCGCGGCTGCGGGCGTTGTAGGCGAGCGTGATGCCGCCGAACCCGGTGCCCGCCGGCAACGCCAGGTGCGCGTCCTCGGCCAGCGCGGCCCGGCCGTAGAGCGCGAGGCCGAGGCCGCCGGCCTGGAAGAACGCGACGTTGTCGTTGCCGGCCGAGGACGACCGGAAACCGAGGGCCTCGTAGAAGGCCCGTGCGCGAGCGAGGTCGTCGACCCCGAGGGTGATGAGGCTGATGCGTGGTTCCATGGCCGGGCACTGTAGCAAAGCGCCCCGGCCGGGGCATCAGCGGGCGATGCTGGGCCGGCCCTCGGCCTCGCGCCGCAAGCCGTCGGCCAGCGCCAGGGCCGCGCCGGGGTACACGCCGTAGCGGATCTCCGGGTGGTGCCGCAGGAAGTACTTGGCCAGCCAGCCCAGGGAGTCGATGTCGAAGAACGACCCCACGCGCAGCTCGGTCCGGCGGCCGTCCTCCAGGGGGCGCAGGTCGAAGCGCAGGCGCAGGTCGCGCGGCTCGCCCTCGACCCAGCGGACCTCGGCCCACTCGCCGGGGGAGCGCACGGAGTCCGCCGTGAACTCGAACCCCACGGAGAAGAGCGAGATCTTGAACCGCAGCTGGATGTTCACCCGGTCGCCGGTGCGGCGGACCTTGTGCAGCATGGGGACGAGGCCGGCGAGGGCCTCGGGGTTCTCCACCACGGCCCAGACCCGCGCCGGCGTCGCGTCCACCACGACGGTGGCCGTGCTGCCCTTGGGCGCGCCTCGGGCGTCGAGGTGGACGTGCAGGGCGATGTCGTCGGTGTTCATGGGTCGGCGTCTCCCGGCGGCTCAGCGGCGTTTCGGCGCCGGCTCCTCGTGCCGGACCTCGGTGCGATGGCCGGCGCGGATGGTCACGGATACGACGCGCCGGTAGGGCCGCGGCGACTCGCTGCGCACGAGCTTGACCTCGTGGCGCCCGGGCTTGATCAGGCGACCCCGGACCGGCGACTCCCCGACGTACGTGTCGTCTACGTAGACCAGCGCCGAGGGGTCCGCCGTGACGGCGAGGACCCCGTGGGTGGCCACGTTGTTCAGCGTGCCCGTCTCCTTGACGGTGGGGTTGCCCGCGGCGGTGCTGGCGCCGGCCCGCGCAGGCTCGCGGTCCCGCGCGGGCGCGGCCGGACGGGGCTTGGGGGGCGCGTCGACGCGGACCGGGTCGAACTCCAGGTCCGGCGCCTCGGCGTCCGAAGCGGGGGCGGGCTCGGAGGCCAGGGCAGCCAGGGAGGGCGGCGCCGTGGTC
>CAINDO010000338.1 GCA_903847385.1 uncultured Myxococcales bacterium | reverse complement strand
CGTGCCCAGCGCGCCCGGCGTCCCCGGGTCCGCCTGCGCGGGCAGGGCGTCCAGGGCGCGGGCGAGCGCCGTGCGAAGGTCGCGGGGCGCGGCGAGATCCACCAGGAGCCGCGGCGCGTCGCCGGCGAGCAGGATCGCCAGCCGATCCGTGGGCTCCAGGCGCCGCAGGGCCTCGCGCGCCAGGGCGTCCACGGCCTCACGGCCCTGCGCGAGCACCGCCGCGTCGACCACCATCACCAGGTCGAGCGGGGGCCGCCGCCAGCCGAACCGGGGGCTGCCCTGCAGGCCGACCTGCAGATACACGCGCCCGGGCCCGGCGTAGGCGCCTCGGTCCAGGTTCACCGTGAGGCCGAGGCCGCTCGCCGGCGGCGCGTCGAAGGGCTGCCGAGGGCCGGCCGCCCGGGCGTAGGGCCGATCGCCGCCGGGCCAGACCTGATCGAGCGCGAGCAGGCGTCGCGTGAAGGCCGCGTTGCCGCCCAGGTAGGTGTTCTCGAAGTAGAACATGCGCGGGAGGAAAGCCTCGGGCTCGGTCTCCGTGACGATCGTCCGCTCGTGGGGCGGCGCGGCGGGCTGGTCCACGGCGGGTTCGACGACGGGCTCGGGGGCCGCGGCCACCTTGGGCTTTGCCTTCCGGCCGTCGAGCGCGACGAGGATGTCGTCCACGCTCTCCTCGGCGGTCTCGGGCGCCGCCTCGCCGCTCGCGGGCCGCGGCGATTGGGCGACGGCCTCGAGCTTCGCGACCTTCTTCCCCTCCTCCTCGCCGGTGCGCTCGCCGTCGTCGAGATCCCTCCCGCCCTCGTCCTGCTTCAGGCCCACGCGTCCGTGGTCACGGAATGCCCGGGGTTTGTCCTCGGCCGGCGGCGGCGCGACGGGCACGGCGACCGCGGCGCCGGCGGGGGGCGCCACCTCGTTCTGGCGCTGTCCCCAGCGGTCCTTGTCGGCCTCCGTGCGGCGGTTGCGCGTCGTGGGCGCGTCGTCCCGCGGGGCCTCGGGCTCCAGCCGGTCGGCGATCTTCCGGGGCACCGGGTCCGGGGCGTTCACCGCCGTGGGCCCGCCCGCGGGCACGGACTTCGCCGGCTCATCGAGTTTGCTGCAGCTCGCCACGCTCACCGCGAGCAGCCCCGCGAACGCGACGCAGGCCGTGATCGGGCGCCTCACGATGCACCTCCGACGCCGAAGTCGTCGCCGGCGTCTGGCGCGGTGCCCGGACGCCGGCCGGCCTGACGGCGCGCCGCGTAGCCCACGCCCAAGAGCACGAGCACCATGCCGAAGGCCCCGCTCGCGCTCAGCGCGCCGGTCACGGTCACCAGCAAAAGGCTGACGAGCCCGACGCCGAGCAGCACCGGCGCCGCGCGGTCCTGCCGGTCGTGGGCCCGCCGCCACATGAACCCGCCCAGGCCCAGCAGCGCCAGCACCGTGAGCACCGCCCCGAGCCGCTCGCCGCCGGCGCCGGTGAACACCATCGACAGGCTCAGCGGCGCGTCGCCCGCGTCCTCGACGGGCCACGTGTAGAGCATCTGCCGCGCGCCGCCCGAGCCCGTGGCGAGCATGTCGCAGGGCACGCGGCCATCGGCCTCGCCGTCCCCCGCGGGCCGCCGGTAGGCGTAGCCCTCGTTCTCTTTCAGGTCCGTGCCCGTGGAGAGGATCGAGACGTCCGAGGGCGTGCAGACCAGCCACTGCACGTCGCTGGTGCGCACGTCCGGGTGGGGCGCCTCGAGCGCGATGCGGCCCAGAAAGCCGAGCTGCCCGCGCACGGTCTCGAAGCTGACCTCGACCGCCACGGTGCGGCCCTTGGGCAGGGGCACCGCGATGGCGCCGCTCTCGTCGGCCACGGCGCGCACGCTCTCGCCGGCCACGCGCACCGTGAGCACGCGCGCGTCCTTCGGGAGCGTCACCCGCAGGAACTGCTTCTCGTCGTTGGCCACGGCCCACACGGCGCGCGTCACGAGGTGGCCGTTCTCCAACACGGAGGTCTCGATCCAGGCGTGCGCGGCCGAGGCGTTCAGCGTCTCCACCGTCTGGTGACGCTTGACCGTCAGCGCGAGCGTCCAGGGGGCGTGCACGAAGTGGTAACCCAGCGCGATCTCGCCGGCGCTGCGCAGCGCCAGCGCGTTGGGCAGCTCCTTGACCTCGACGCGCCGCAGCTCGGTCATGGCGCCGGGCTGCACCTCGACGCCGGTCTCGGCGGTGATGGCCAGGCTGCCCTCCTCGACCTCGGCGCCGTGCACGCGCACGTCCGGCAGGGCCACGCTGCCCAGCTCCTTGGGCAGCAGCATCTCCAGCTCCACGTCGAGCTGGATGGCGCCCTCGAGCGCCTGCGTGAAGCGCACGTCGTAGACCTTGCGCCCGGCGTAGGCCGGGTCGGCGACCACGGCGGGATCTTTGACGGCCTCGAACTTGTTCAGGCTCGGCGCGTTGATCCGCGGCTCGGCCACGCCCTCGGGCAGCGAGATGCGCAGGTGGTCCTGACGGCCGCTCTTCAGCTCGACCATGATCTGCGCGTTGCCCACGAGCGCGCCCTCCTTGACCTGGTAGAGCGTCAGCACGCGGGCGTCGAAGCGGACCTCTTTCGCCGCGGCGGCGACCACCCGCGTGTTCAGCGCCCCGGGCTCGCCGACGTGTTTGAAGGCCTGCCCGACCTTGTCCTGCAAGGTCTGGCGCACGTCCGGGGGCAGGGCGTCCTCACCGACGCTCGTGAACGCCGCCCCGGCCGTCGCCGGCCCGAACCCGACCTTGTCGCCGTCGAGCAGCGCCACCACGCCCATCTCGCGGAACGCGCCCAGGGGCCGCAGCAGGGGCAGGGCCAGCTCGCTCCCGGCGGTCTGCGGCGCGCGCATCTCGAGCTGGATCTCGGCCTTGACCTGCCCGTCCATCTCGCGGGCGAAGAACACGCGCACCATCCGCGGCTGGTCACCGGCGCGGGCGAAGACCTGCCAGTCGCGCACCCCCTCGCCCAGCACTTTGTAGACCACGACGTCCTCGGGCAACTGCACGGCCAGGTCCTTGAGTTTGCCGCGGATGACCTCGGCGGACACGAGCACCCGGGCTCGCAGCACGCCCTCGGCCAGCGTGAGCAGTTGGTACGTCTCGGTGTTGGTGCGGGCCTGGCTCTCCGGCGCGTCGCGCGTCTCGGTCCAGCTCACGGTGACCTCGTCCACGGGGGGCAGATCGCCCACCGCGACGGTGCTGTTGCCCCGCTGCGCCACCCGCACGGGCACGGGCGGCTCCATGCTCACCTGGCGCTTGCCCTCGACCTGGACCTCGACCCGAGCCATGGGCGCCTGCGCCGGGTGCAGCGTGACCTGGGGCTGTCCCTGACTGCGGTCCACGGCCAGGCGCCACGTCGCCGTCACCGCGTGCCGGCCTCGCCCCGTGACGGTGAAGACGTGGTGCTCGTCCTCCACGCGTGAGGCCACGGGCGCCGCGCCCTCGCGCAGGTCGGAGAGCGCCACCGTGGCCGGCTCCATGGGCACCGCCACCGCGCCCCCGCCGCCGGCCAGCACCTCGTAGGTCGCCGTGACCTCCACGCCGTCGCCGGAGGCGTCCGGGCGCAGCGTGTAGTCGACCCGCCGCAGCCCCGAACGCTGGTCCGCGCCCCAGCGCACGAGCAGCGCCGCGGCCGAGGGCATCGTGCCCTCCAGGTGCCCCTCGTCCCCCGAGGCCGACGAGAGCGGGAACGCCTCGAGCCTGCCCGGGCCGTCCACGCGCACGGCGGCGCTGGGGGCCGGCGGCACGGGCACCACCGCGGCGAAGCCCCCGTCCGGGCCGGGCAGCACGGGCACCGTGTAGGCCAGGTGGACCTCCGCGCGACCGGAGAAGACCAGCACGTGCACGCCGGCCGCGCGGGAGAGCGCGCCCTCGTTGCCGGCGAGCTTCACGTCCGTCAGCGCGACGTCCGCCGGGAGGACCGGCACCTCCAGCGGGCCCTCGAACCCCGTCGGCGCGGCCACGGCGCCGTCGTAGACCACCGTGGCGAAGCGGCCGCCGGCCTCGGGCAGCTGAATGCTCACCGTGCCGCGGGTCCACTGGCCCTGCGGCGCGCCGGCGCGGGCGGCGCCGCGCAGCAGCTGGTCGTAACGGTCGAGGGAGAGGCGGGCCTGGTCGGCGGGCTGCGCCGCGGCGGGGCCGGGAGCACCGAGCGCCGCGAGCACCGCGGCGAGAACCAGCATCAGAGTGGACGAGACGCGCATGGGGACTCCGGGCCGTGGGGGCTGACCCGGTCATACGCGCCATGGGGGCGCCGGATCTACCGCGGCGTCAGGAGACGGCGCAGCGACCGTCCACACATTCGACGGCTTTGCGCCGGGGCAGGTACGGGCGCACCCGCACGAAGGTCCGGTAGCCGAGCTCGAGCACCGGGCGTGCCCAGGGCCGCGCGGCCAGCCGGGCGACGCCGCCGAAGCCGGGCACGCGCTCCCAGATGGCCAGGAACGTGTCCACGCCCGTCACCAGGCGACCGTCCGCCAGGCGGGCGTGCAGCACCCGCACGACCTCACCCGGGTCGAGCCCGTGGGCGGCGGCGTCGAAGCCCGGCGCGGCGATGTCCACCCAGTCGACGCGGCCCGCCTTGTCCCGGCGCCGGTAGTGGCCGATCTCGGCCGAACACACGACACAGAGACCATCGAAGTACACGGTGAGATCGGGGGACATCGGCACACCTCGCTGTAAATTGAACAAACATTGAACACACCATAAACATGATGCAAACCAAGCGCAACTCGCCCGCGGCGCGAATTCCGCGGTACGCTCCCGCCATGTCGACCCTCGTCTTCTCGACCGCCGCTTACACCCGCCTCGCCGCGGACATCTGCGCCCTCACGGGCGACGAGACCGCCGTGCTGGAGCGCCGCTATTTCCCGGACGGTGAGCGGTATCTGCGCCTGCACAGCTCGCCCTCGGGGCGGGATGTCGCGTTGGTGGCCGGCACGTTCACGGACGCGGACACCATGGAGCTTTTCGACCTGGCCTGCTCGGTGGTGAAACACGGCGCCCGGTCGCTGACGATGGTGGTGCCCTACTTCGGGTACTCCACCATGGAGCGCGCCGTGCTGCAGGGCGAGGTCGTCACGGCCAAGAACCGCGCGCGCCTGCTGTCGGCCATCCCCGAGGCCTCGAACGGGAACCGGGTCCTGCTGCTCGACCTGCACTCCGAGGGCCTGCCCCACTACTTCGAGGGCCCGGTGCGCCCGAGCCACGTGTACGCCAAGCCGATCATCGCCGAGATCGCCCGGCGGCTGGGCGGCGCGGACTTCGTGCTCGGCTGCACGGACGCCGGCCGCGCCAAGTGGGTCGAGTCGCTGGCCAACGACCTCTCGGTGTCGCCCTCGTTCGTGTTCAAGCGCCGGCTGGACGGCGAGCGCACGATGGTCACGGCCGTGAGCGCGCAGGTCGCCGGCCGCAAGGTGGTGATCTACGACGACATGATCCGCACGGGCGGCTCGCTCATGGGCGCGGCGCGGGCCTTCCGGGACGCCGGCGCCATCGACATCGCCGCCATCGCCACGCACGGGCTGTTCCCCGGGGACGCCTTCGCCCGCGTGCGGGACAGCGGCCTGTTCTCGGCCATCGTGGTGACGGACAGCCACCCGCGCGCCCGGGAGCTCGAGGCGCAGGGCCTGGTCGTCGAGACCATCGCGCCCCTGCTGGCCGCGCGCATGAAGCAGGCGGAGGCGGGGTGAGCGCCCGCGCGCTGGCGGGCCTGTTCGTGCTCACCCTCGCCGGCTGCGGCGGGGGGGAGCTGGACACGACCACGACCGAGTTCGTCGGCGGGGGAGACGCGCAACGCCCCTCGCCGGACGCGGGCTCGACGGACGCGGGCGACCCGTCCCCCCTGGCCGACGCCCGGCGAGACGCCACCGGTCCCCGCCCCCCGACGCCGGACGCCCGCGACCCCGACCCCGTGTCGGACGCGAGCGCGCCGCCGCCCCCCGCGGACACCGGGCCGCCACCCGCGCCGGACGCCGCCGCCCCGGCCTGCGCACCCGCGGGCACGTTCGACTGTCCCATCGTCGTCGACCGTTTCCCCTACACGGACACGCGGGACACCACGAGCGCCCCCTCGGACGCGGCGGACACCTACGTGTGCCGGCCGCAGGCGCAGGAGACGGGCCCCGAGTACGTCTACCGCGTGCGGACCCCCGACCGCGGCCTGCTCTCGGCCCGGCTGGACGCCCCCCCGGAGGGCGGCCCGGACATCGACGTGCACCTGCTCGACGGCCCCGCCGCCGACAGCTGCGTCTCCCGCGACAACCTGGCGCTCTCGCGGACCGTCGAGGCCGGGGACCACTATGTGGTGGCCGACACCTGGGCGGACGCCGACGGCGTCGAGTACGCCGGGCCGTACACGCTGACGATCACGTTCCAGCCCGTCGGGGACGACGCCTGCGCGCTGCAGGACCTGGATCTGGAGATGGTCTGGCGCGGCTGCGCCGCCGGGGTGGACTGCTACGAGTCGCCGGACGCCGACGGCACGCCGCGCCGTTTCCTGCGCACCCCGGCCACGGGCCCCGTCGTGCGCGAGGCCCACCTGGTCACCGTGGCGGACGACTTCGGCGGCGGCTGGCCGGGCAGCTTCACCGAGGGCATCGAGGCCCACTACGCGCTGAGCGAGGCCGCGACGGGCTACCACATGGACCGCGGCGAGCCCTGGGCCCCCGCCGGCGAGGGTGGCAGCGAGTTCGGCCAGGGCAGCTTCGGCGGCCCCCTGCCCGTCGAGGACGAGGCCTTCTACGTGAACATGTACTGGCGCCGCCCCCCGCCGCCGGGCTCGCGCCTGCTCATCCGCAACCCGGAGACGGGCGCCGCCGTGGTCGCCGCCGGGGGCTACGAGACGGGCCCCGGGAACAACGCCCACATCGGCGGCGTCACCGAAGAGATCCACCACGCGCTCGGCACGGGCCACCTGTCCACGCTCCAGCTCGGCTTCCTGGTCGACCAGACCCTGCCGCTCGGGCCCATCGACTGCCCCTGAGGCACGCCCGGCCGGCCGGGTGGTCTGCAAACGCGAAATTGGCACACCCCGGGAATTCCACTATGGTCCCCGGTGATATGCCGTAACTCAATGTGAGCATTGGGAGTTTTTCGCGTGAGATGTCCCATGTGCGGCCGGAAGTTCCCGGACGATCGAACCGTCTGTCCCGACGACGGCGTCGCTCTGATCGTCATGAACTCGTCCGGGCTCCCGCGCGTGACGGAGACGAAGCGCACCGGCAGCGCCCCTTTGCCGCAGGCCGCGCCGCGGCAGCGCCACACGGGGCCCGTGGTGATGCGGCCCCTGGGCAGCGCCTCGATGATCGGTCAGACCGTCTCGGGTCGGTATGTCATCGAGGAGAAGATCGGCTCCGGCGGCATGGGGGTCGTCTATCGAGCCCGCCAACTGCTGGTCGATCGCTCCGTGGCCTTGAAGATCCTGCCCCGCGACCTGGCCGACGACACCGCCGCGGCCAAACGTTTCACGCAGGAGGCCAAGGCGATCAGCCAACTGCGCCACCCGAACGTCGTCACGCTGTACGACTTCGGCCTGACGGAGGACGGTCGCCCCTTCATCGCGATGGAGTTCGTGGCCGGTCGCACGCTGACCGAGGTCATCAAGGCCGGCCCCATGGAGGTGCGCGCCGCCACGGACATCGTCCGGCAGGTCGCGCTGGCGCTCCAGGCCGCCCACGACATGGGGATCATCCACCGCGACATCAAGGCGGACAACGTGATGATCGAACACCGCACCATCGGCGCCGACCAGGTGCGGGTGCTGGACTTCGGCATCGCGCGCCAGGTGGACGCGGACCAGCGGTTGACCCAGACCGGCATCGTCTTCGCCACGCCGCAGTACTGCTCGCCGGAGCAGGCCCTCGGCCAGCTCCTGGACGTGCGCTCGGACCTGTACTCGCTCGGCGTGCTCTCGTTCGAGATGCTCTCGGGGCGCCTGCCCTTCACGGACAAGGTCGGCCCGCTGCTGTTGCACAAACACATCAACGAGCCCGCGCCGCGGCTCTCCGAGGCCGCCCCGGGCCTCGCGTTCCCCCCCGCCCTGGAGCGCCTCGTCGCCGCGCTGCTGGAGAAGGACCCGGCCCGTCGCCCGGCCTCGTGCCGCGCGCTCATCGAACAGCTGGACGCCGTCGCGTCCGGTGCGCCGGACGTGTGGCGGGACACCCGCGACGCGGACGCCGCCGAGCCGGTCCGCGGGATCGACACGGCCAGCCTGCTCCCGGTCGACGACACGGACGCCTCGACCCTGCTGGGCGAGCGCGAGAACACACCCGCGCCCGCGCACCGGCCCCACAGCCGGCTGGCGCTCTGGCTGGCGCTCGGCATCGGCACCGCGGCCGCGGCCGGCGCCGTGTCGCTCCTGCTGCCCGGTGCGCCCGAGACCGAGGCGTCGCCCGCCCGGTCCGTGGCCGCCACCCGCGAGGTCGCGCCGCCCCCGGCGGTGGCGCCCGTGTCCGTCGCGGCCCCGGCGCCCGCGGT
>CAINDO010000337.1 GCA_903847385.1 uncultured Myxococcales bacterium | reverse complement strand
GGACGGCCCGGCGGAATCACCGAGGCTTTGAAAAAGCCGAATGATTCCGGGAGCGGAGCCGAATTCACTTCGGCGCAGCGGGGCTGAAGAAGTCCAAGGATGGACTTCTTCAGCGTCCTCCCCGGGCCAGGACGGCCCGGCGGAATCACCGAGGCTTTGAAAAAGCCGAATGATTCCGGGAGCGGAGCCGAATTCACTTCGGCGCAGCGGGGCTGAAGAAGTCCAAGGATGGACTTCTTCAGCGTCCTGCTAGAGTCGCGTGTTCGTGGAGAAGACCTTGGCGCCGGTCACCGGCACGGCGCACTCGGCGACGTCACCGGGTTTCCAGCCCTTGGCGGTCTTCACGGCGGTGCGCAGCTCGAAGGCGATGGGCATGGTCGCGGCCTGGAAGGCCGAGGGCGTGACTTGGAAATGGACGTGCGGCCCGGTGGAGTAGCCGGTGTTGCCGACCTGTCCCAAGACCGTGCCGCGCTCGACGCGCTGGTCGACCGCCACGGAGACGCCGTTCGTCGGCATGTGGAGGTAAGTGCCGACGCTGCCGTCGTCGTGGCGCACCTGGACGAAGTTCGCGCCGCAGCTCGTGCAGTTCGGGTCCGCGTACGAGTTGCCGGATTGATCCTCACGCACGGCGAGCACCTTGCCGCCGCGCGCGGCCAGGATGTCCGTGCCGGCGGCGGCGCCGAGGTCGAAGGCGAACGCCTGATTGCCGTTGTGGGTGAAGCTGCCGTTGTTGCCCTGACCGACCGACCACGTCAGATCGGCGGCATCGAAGGGCAACTGGTATCCCATCGCGCCCAGGTCGCCGCACTCGGCGAGGCCGTCGTGGGCGACGCGCGGCAGCGAGCAACTGTACTGCCAGTCGCCGGACTTCGAGCGCAGGTGCGGCCACACGAGGCCGGCGGCATGGTCGAGGCCGTAGATCTCCTGCTGCAGGAACCCATCGGGGTCGACGATGTCCGGATTCGCGACCGCGAAGGCGTCGCCGACGTGGACCTTCGACGGCGTGGCCGCCGGCAGACCATTCACGATGCGGCGGCCGAGCGCGGTGAACACGCCGTCGCCCTGGGGGTCCACGAGCGGGGGCGTGGCGTGCCCCGTGACCCGGGCGACGTCGAAGTCTCCCGGTTGCAGGGCGCGGAACGCCTGGGTGTCATACTGTGCTTGGCAGAGTCCGCCCCGCTCGGCGAGCAGGTAGCTGTCGATCCCGGCGAGCTTCGAGTCCGTTTCACACTTCAGCGCGGCGGTACACACCTGCCGGAGGTTGCGGCGGGTCAGCGTGACCATGCTGCCGGAGACGGCGTCGTCGGGCAGCGATACGGGCGTGTCGCCGGCCACCATGGCCGCGGCCAGGACGCGCTCCTTCGTCTCTCCATCGTACTTCGACACATACGAGATCGTCAGCCGGTGGAAGTGCCGGACCACGCCGGCGTCGATGCCCCGGCCACCGCCCGAGTCCGGGCCGGCGCACTCGAAACCGCGGTACGCCAGGCGCATGCCCTTCTCGAACATGATGGCACCGACACCCTCTTCGTCCTGCGGGTACCAGTAGTAGGCGGAAGGGTCGTGGAGCGTCGGCGGTGTGTTCGTGAACGGCGCGTGGGGCTCCACGGGCTCGACCGCGAGCTCGGCGCAGGGGAGCGTGAGGCCGCCGAGCGGCACGGCCAGGAACCCCTCCGCGGAGACGACCACACCGGTGCCGTCCTCGAGGAGCTCGATGTCGTAGTCCAGCTCGACGCCGGGGACGCCGGCGCCCTCGGGCAGGCGGTCGCCGAGCACGAGGCCCGGCAGGCCGGCGATGGTCACCACACCCGTGAGCGGGTCGATGGCCTCCACGGCGCCGCGCACCCGCACGGACTGCACGGTGGCGTCGCACAGGCGCTCCAGGCCGCCCAGGGCGAGCGCGGCCGTGCGTCCCGCCAGGGCGGCGAGGGCGTCGGCGCGCAGGTCCGCCATCGAGGCCTCGATCTCCGCGTCGGCCTCCGTCGCCCCCCGCACGGCGGGCCGGACCACCCCCGCCCGCAGCCAGATCTCGGCCTGGCGGGACGCCTCGGCGCCATGGGTCAGGTGATCGATGCCCTCGCGGACGAGGAGGCTCGCCTCGCAGGCGGTTCCGGCGCGTACGGCGTCGTCGGCCGCGGCGAAGGCGCGGAGACCGGCGTTCAGGTCGGCCTCGACCTCGCCGAAGACACGCTGGCCGGCGATGCTGTCGCGAAGCGTCGCCGCCGTGTCCAGCGCCGCGCCGAGCAGGGGGCGCGGATCGCGGACGAGCTCCGTGGCGGCGCAGCCGGCGACCAGGGCGGGCAGGCCCTCGGGCGTGGTGGGACACGCGTCGGCCTCGATGGGGACTTGGTCGCCGTCGTCGTGGTGGGTGACGAGGTCGAACTCGGGCTCGGGGGGCAGGTCCTGTGCGGTCGCGGGTCGCGCAAGGGTGAGACACACCCCCGTGGCCAGGGTGGAGAGGGCGAGCAGGGCGGCGGTGCGGCGGGTGGTCTTCATGTCGATGGCCTTTCGGGGTCGGTTCGGGGTTTCGGTTCCGGCGGTGCGCCGGGCACGGGTCGAGTTGTTTGCAGTGGGCGTGCCAACGCGTGGATGATCGAAAAAGTCGATTGATTACAAATGTTTGCGATGGCGGCCGGTCGCGTGCGCTCGGTCCGCGCGGCGTGCGCACAGACCGCGCACAGACCGCGCACAGACCGCGCACAAAAGGCGAACCGACTGCAGCCACTCGATACCGTGCGCGCCGCGCCGCGCCGCCACCGCCCCCGCCGACGTCCTTGCGCCCGCAGCCGCGGCGCGCATGATGGTCGCCACGGCCCCTGAACCCGGGAGAGTGGACCTTGAGATTCGACGCGACCGGACTGTGCGCCGTCTCTTTCGTGCTGTGCGCGGCCTGCGAGACGGGCGGTGGCGCCGCGGGCGGCGCGGCGCCTCGCGCTCTCCAGGTCTCGGCCGACGCGGGCGGGGGCGGCGCGGGCGGGGCCGGGGGTGAGCCGAGCGGCCCCTACACCACGAACGCCGCGCCGGTGGAGATCGTCTACGACCGCTTCGAGATCCCGCACGTGTACGCCGCGAACGAGGCGGACGTGTTTCACGGCGCCGGCTACGCGCAGGCGGTCGACCGTCTGTTCGCGCTCGAGATGGGTCGCCGGGCTGCCCGCGGCACCCTCGCCGAGGTGCTGGGCGAGGCGGGCTTCACGGGGGACCTGCAGGCCCGGACCTTCGAGTTCGCGCGGCTCGCCGAGGAGAGCCTGCGGGCCCTGGCCGCGGAGAGCCCGGCCGACCACCGCACGCTCGAGGCCTTCGCGTCCGGCATCAACCGCCGGCTGGCCGAGATCGCCCGGGGCGACGCGCCGATGCCCCCGGAGCTCGTCGCGCTCGGCGTCGTGCCCGCGGACTTCACCGCCGGGGACCTGATGTCCGCCGGCCTGCGCATGCTCTTCGGCTTCTCGAACACGCTGGAATACGACCTGCTCTACACGCTCCTGCAACGCCTCGTGGCCGACGCGGACGCCCTGCCGATCTTCCAGCCCGTGACGCCGCTCGCGATCATGGCCCAGGGCGATCCGGGCGCCCCCAAGGCCCGCACGCCCGGGCACCCCGCGACGACGGCTCGGCCCGGTCCGGCGCCGCTCCCGCAGGCCGAGGTCCGACGCTTGCTGGCGGCCATCGAGCGCTTCCGGACCGATCTCGGGGTGGGCGAGGGCAGCAACGGCCTGCTCGTCGGCGGCGCGGCCACGGACACGGGGCGGCCCTACCTGCTCAACGACTCCCACGCGCGGCTGGCCGACCCCAACCTGATGTTCTGGAGCCACCTGAACACCGCCGAGGCCGGGGGCGCGCTGGACGTCGTCGGCGTGGGGTTCACCGGGGTCCCCGGCGTGCACGTCGGCCACAATCGACACCTCGCCTGGGGCGCGACGACGAACTTCGCCGACATGACCGATCTGTTCAGCGTTTCGGTCGCTGGTGACACCGCGGACCTGGGCGGTACGCCCGCGCCCGTCTCGCGGCGGACGGAGACCATTCGCGTCCGGACCCCGGAGGGCGGGGTGGAGACGCGCGAGGTCACGCTGGAGACGATTCCGGGCGTGGGTGTGTTCCTGCCGGACGCCCTGCTGCCCGTGCCGCCGGCGCTGGTCGCGCAGGGGAGGCTGCTCCTGGCCTGGTCCGGCGCCCACCCGACCACCGAGTACCGCATGTACCTGGACTTCGACCGCGCGGGCTCGCTGGACGCCTTCGAGGCCGCCGTGCGGCGCCAGCGCTCGGGCATGCAGAACTGGATGGCCGCGTCGGCCGAGGGGATCCGGTACGTGACGCACGGGGAGATCCCCGATCGCGGGCCGCCGGCGGGGCGCCCGCGCGCGAACGCCGTTCTGGACGCCGCCGTGCCGGGGAACCTGTGGACGGGTGCGTTCCTGAGCGCCGACCGCCTGCCGCGCCTGGATGGCACGCAGCCCTTCATCGCCACGGCGAACAACGACCCCTGGGGCCATACACTCGACAACGACCCGCTGAACGACGCCTTCTACTACGGCAGCTTCTACGCGCCGGGCTTCCGGGCCGCCCGCCTCACGGAGTGGGCCGAAGCGGCGACGACGCCCGGCGCCCCGCCCGTGGGCCGCGACGCGCTCGAGCGCCTGCAGATGGAGGTCCACAGCACCCTCGCGGCGCGCGTACTGCCGCTCCTGGCCGAGGCCGTGGCGCGGATCGGCGCAGCGCCGGAGCTGGCCGAGTTCGCCGGGCGGGCGGAGCTCGTCGCGGCGGCGGGGCGCCTGGCCGCCTGGGACCGCGAGATGCGCACGGACTCTCAGGACGCGGCGCTGTTTCGCGTGTTCTTCGCGATGGTGTCCCGGCACCTGCTGGCGGACGACCTGACGCTGCTCTTCGACGCGATCGACGAGGCCCAGCCCGTCGCCCTGGCGCGGGTGGTCGTGCACGTGCTGGAGCAGCGCCTCGATGTGTTCCTGGACGGCCCGCGGGACGTCGCCCTGGTCGGCGCCCTCGCGGACGCCGTGACGGAGCTCTCGGCGCGGGGGGCGCCCACCTGGGGCGAGCTGCACCACGGGCTGTTCCGGCGGCCCGACGGGACGAACGTGCCCCTGCCCGTGCCCGGCGACGACTCGACGCTCAACGTCTCGCAGTGCCACTTCTGGCGAGAGGGCACGCTGCAGCCGGTGTGTGAGACCACCGCCGGGGCGGTCTATCGGATGATCACCGGGTTCGCGGACGACGGCACGCCGGAGACGACGTTCAACGTGCCCATGGGCAACGACCGGGACACCCGCGCCTGGCTCGAAGGCATCTACTCGCCGCTGCCCTTCCGCCGCGACGAGGTCGAGGCGGCGGCGGTCCGCCGGGTGACCCTGCCGGCGGGCGGTTGAGCCCGCGCGCGACGCCGCATGACCCGCGTCAGGCGCCCGCATGGCCCCGAACCCCCCGGGGTGCTACTTTGCCGCGCATGACGCACCGCATCACGACCGGCCTCGCCGCCCTCGCCCTGGTCTCTCCGTTGGCGCTCGCTCCGGGGCTCGCCGCCGCGGAGCCGGAGGCGCTCGGCGCGCACGAGGTCACGGTCTGGGAGCCGGGGTTCGTGCCCGCGGGGGGCCTGCTCGCCTCCACCACGGTCTACCTGCCCGCGGACCTGGCCATCGATGGCCCGCCGGCACCGGTGGTGCTGGTGCTGCACGGGGCGGCCCGCACGGGCGCCTACATGGCCACGCTGGCCACCACGCTGGCGTCGCGGGGGGTCATCGCGGTGGTGCCCACGCTGCCCTGCACGCCGGCGGTCTGTCTGCACGAGGTCAACGCCTTGCAAGTGGCCGATGTGCTCGCCTGGGCCGTGGCGCAGGGGGACGAGGCCGAGAGCCCGCTCTACGGGCGGGTGGATTCCGAGCGCCGCGCGGTCATCGGCCACTCCTGGGGCGGCCTGGCCGTGCTCTTGGCGGCGTCCCACGACGCGACGCTGCGCAGCACGGTGCTGCTCGACCCCAACGACGATCTGGGCGCCCCGGCGCGGGTGGCCGCGGCGGGGATCGGCGTGCCCACGGCCGTCGTGCGGGCCTCGCGGTTCGGTGCGTGCAACGCCTACTGGCTGCCGGACACCTTCGGGCAGTTCACCGGCCCGAAGCTCGAGGTCGTCGTCGAGGGCGCCGGCCACTGCGACGCCGAGTCGCCCACGGACCCGCTGTGCGCGGTGGGCTGCGGCCCGGGCACGGCCGAGACGACGCCGGTCTTTCGCCGCTACGCCGTGGCCTTCACGCTCTGCGCGCTCGGTCAGGACGCGGAGATGGCCCCCTACGTGGGCGGCGCCGCGCTCACCGCGGACGAGGCGGCGATGACGTTGAGCGGCGTGCGGCACGAGGGCCTGGACACGCTGCCGTGCCGCGTCGCCCCGCCGCCGCCGCCGCCGCCCGAGCCGGACGCCGGCGTGGTGCCCGTTCCGGACGCCGGGGGCGAGCCGCCGCCGCCCGCCCCGGACGCTCGCCTGCCCGCCGCGGACAAGGGTGTGCTCGCGACCGCCGACGCGCGCGCGCCGGCCGGGGATGCCGACGCGAGCGCCGCCCCCGACGACGACGCGGCGGTGATGCCCTTCGCGGACATGGGGCCCGTCGGGCCGGGCGCGGACGCCGCCGGGTCCGGGTCCGACCGCGCGAAGACGACCGGCGACAGCGCCTGCAGCGCGCTGCCCGGGCGCCCGGTCAGCGGGGGCGCGCTGCTCGCCCTGACCCTCGGCCTCTTCGGGGGGCTGCGTCGCCGACGCCGCTGACGCGCGTCAGAAGCCCTGCGTGCAGGCCGAGAAGTTGTCGATGTCGCACTGGCCGGCGAACCACTGACGCGTGCACTGGAACATCAGCGCCGCGAACGCCGGATCCTGGTCCTGCGTGGCCTGGCAGTCGGCCAGGCACAGGACCTCCTGCCCCTGCACGTACCACCAATCGCAGTTGATCTGGTCGGCGCAGAAAGAGACGCAGTCGTTGCGGGTCTGTTCGAAACACGCCCGGGCGTCCTCGGCCGCGCAGGCGTTCGGGGCGCCGGCGTCGGCGAGGCACTGGTTCGCCCGCGGGATGTAGTCCTGCGGCACGACACGGCTGCGGATGTATCCGGTGCAGACGGCCTGGCACTCCGCCTGGTCGGCATAGGCCCCGCACTCCTGCGCCGTGCGACAGGGCGCGGCGCAGACCGGCGCCGGCGTGGCGTCCAGCCCGGTGCACTCGGCCACGGCCCGGCAGCCCGCGGCGCTCAAACACGTGGCCCGCACCAGGTACAGGTTCGGGTCCTCGGCGCCGGCGCAGTCGCGCTCGCACAGGAACCGGTCCTGGGCGGGGTCGCAACCGGCGAGCGCATCGCAGTAAGCCGAGCAGGCCGGCGCCGCGGGGGGCGCGTCGTAGCCCAGGCAGGCGGCGAGCCCACCGCAGCGGCGGTTGAGGCGGTCCGACTCGGCCAGGCAGCCGGCCAGGGTCGTCGGCTCGGCGGCGCACGCGGCCGGGCAGTCCGGCGCCGCGAACCCGCACTCGGCGGCCCGCGCGCAGAGCGCGTCGCAGTCCGGCGCGGGGGGGTCGACCCGGCAGGGCCGCAGGGCGCGGCAGGTGGCGTCCGGGCCCTGGGCGAGCAGGCAGGCGGTCGCGGCGCTCAGTTGCAGGGCCTCGGCGGGCTCGAGTCCCAGCGCGCAGTCGAGCACGCAGGCCTCGATGGGCCGGACGGAGCCCGGGTCGCAGTCGTCCACCAGGCGGCACCAAGCGGCGCAGAGCGCCGAGCCGGCGCCGGGATCGGAGAGGCACGCCATCACGGAGTCCTGCGGACCCTCACAGCCCTGCGCGGCGAGCAGGCAGCCCACCTGCAGCGTGCCGGTCACGGGGTCGGCCGCGGCGGCGTCGTCGCATTCGGCGGCGCAGCGCTCCACGTCCGCCTCGAAGCCGCAGGCCAAGGAGCGGGCGCAGGCGTCCCGGCAGGGCGGCGGCGGGGTCGGCGTGCAGGCGACCACGGCGGCGCAGTCGGCGCCCGCTGCGGCCACGCAGGTCCGCCACCCGGCCGCCCGGACACGGGGAAAGTCGGCCACGCAGGCGTCGAAGCAGGCGGCGGCGTCGTCCACCGCGCCACAGGCGCCCCGGGCGTCGCAGAAGGCGTGGCACTGGCCCTCCACGCCGCTCTCGGCGACGCAGGCGTCGAAGCCCGGGCAGGAGAAGGCCGTGCCGCAGGCGAGCACGGGGGCCTGCCGCAGGGCGTCGTCGGGGCTCTGCGGCGAGCGGCATTCGGCCACGCAGTCCGCCCGTGCGCCCGCGTCCGGGTGGCAGGTCGCCTGCGCGGCGCAGTAGGCGTCGCAGGGCGAAGTCCCCCCGGCGCCGAGGCAGCGGTCGTAGTCTCCGAAGGGATCGAAACACTGCGCGCGCATGGCGTCCGCCATGCAGGCCTGCGCGCCCGGCGTGGCGCCCAGGTCCGCGTACGCCCAGTCGCAGGGCTCCCACTGGAAGTCGTAGCCGCAGGCGTTCCAGAGCTGGCAGAACGTGTTCGCGTCGACCACCGCCACGGGGGGGGGCGCCTCGGGGGCGAGGCACTCGACGACCCGGCCACAGCCCGCGGCGTCGCCGATGCAGCGCTCGCCCTCGAAGGCCCGCGCCCGGCCGAGGGCGTCCCCGGCGCAGGCGGCGGCGCAGTCGGGCAGAGCGACGCCGCAGTCGGCGGCCCGGGCGCAGAGCGCGTCGCAGTCGACGTCCAGGCTCGCCGGGATGCAGGCGTCGATGTCGTCGCAGGTGGGGTAGAGCGACCGCGCGCTCAGGCAGTCGCGGCCGTAGTCCAGCCGCGCGGCGTCCTCGCCGATGAGCCCCTGACCGCAGGCCGCGAGGCAGTCGTTCGTACCGCCCACGTCCCCGGCGGCGCAGACCTCGCCCTGCCGGCAGAAGGCCGAGCAGGCCTGCCCGCGCCAGGGTTCGTCCTGGCAGGCGGTGACGGCGGGGCCCGTGCCCGCCCAGTCGTCGCACACGGGCGCCGCCGCCACGCAGTCGATGATGGGGATGGTGCTCTCCGGGCTGGCGTACGCGACGTTCTCGCAGCCGACCGTGCAGTCCGGCCCGACGGCGAAGCCGCAGTCCGTGAGGCGCTGGCAGTACAGGTCGCAGGCCACGGGCCCGGGCAGGCG
Organism: uncultured Myxococcales bacterium; assembly: GCA_903847385.1. Classification (GTDB taxonomy): domain Bacteria; phylum Myxococcota_A; class Bradymonadia; order UBA7976; family UBA1532; genus CAINDO01. Next base: position 1,221 of record CAINDO010000337.1, on the reverse strand, counting down.
GCAGGCCGTGAGGGCCGCGCAGTCGTCGCCGGCGTCCAGCATGCACTGGGTGAGCAGGTCGAAGCGGGGCTGCCCGGCGGTCTGCGCGCAGTCGGCGACGCAGGCCGGGCCCGCCCCGGCGGCGCCGCAGGTGTCCTGGAGGGCACACCGGGCCTCGCAGCGGGCCTCGGGCGCGTTCTCCGACACGCACGCGGAGAGGGCGTCGCAGGTGCGCTCGCCCAGGCAGTCCACCTGCGGCGAGAGGCGGCCGGTGTCGCCCAGGCAGGCGGCGTTGCAGCCCGCGCCCTCGCCGAACTCGACGCCGCACGCCTGGACGCCCTGGCAGAACCCGGGACAGCGCGGGTCGGGCTGCGGCGCGTTCAGGCAGGTGTCGTAGGCGGTGAACAGGTCCGCGCAGCCGTTCAGGAACCCCTCGAAGCAGTAGAGGGTGCCGTAGTGGTCGCCGTACTCGACGAGTGCGTCGTACGCGCCGAGGCATTCGAGCTCGAAGTCCCAGCCGCAGGCCGACCAGCGCTGGCAGAAGTCGTCCCGGGGCGGCGGGTCGAGGAACCGCGCCGAGCCCTGCGCGCAGGCCACCACGACCGCACAGTCGTCGGTCCCGCGGGCGGCGTAACAGTCGACCTCCTCGGCCAGGCGGGCGCGCGCCAGGGGATCCCCGACGGCGAGCTCGGCGAGGCAGTCCTGGGCGCAGGCGGCCACGCTGCCCCCTGCGCAGGGGGCCTGGGCCTCGCACCGCGCCGTGCAGTCCGGTGCCACGCGGGCGAGCACACACGTCGCGAAGTCCTCGGCGGCGCAGTTCGCGGCGGGCAATGCGGCGCCACAGTCCTGGACCGCCGCGGCGGAGTCGGGCGCGGCGCAGAGGTCCTCGCAGCGGTCGAGCTCCGCCCCACAGGCCGCGGCGCGGGCGCACACGGCGGCGCAGTCCGGGGCCGGCGCCGAGGGCACCGCGCAGCTGCCCAGCGAGTCGCAGGTGTTGCGCGACACGCAGGTGAACCACGAGGCGCGGCGCTGCGCCGAGACGGCGTCGCAGAGGTCCAGGCAGGCGCCCTCGTCGCCGCCGACGCGGTCGAGGCGCTCACACGAGGCGTAGCGGGCGCAGGCCGTGGGGCAGTCCTCGACGGGGTCGACCTGCGCGCCACCGGCGCCGCCTTCACCCGCGCCGCCGCCCTGGCCGCCGCGTCCGCCGGGGTCGACGCCGCCGCCCGGCCCGCCGCCGCTCTC
>CAINDO010000336.1 GCA_903847385.1 uncultured Myxococcales bacterium | reverse complement strand
GGACGCGGGCGGCGGCATGGGCGCCGGCGGGAGCGGCGGCGGCGCGGGCGGCGGCGGCGGGGACCTGACCCCCGTGGTCGGCATCGTCGGCGCCGGCATGGCCGGCCTGCACTGCGCCTACCGGCTACAACAGGCCGGCGTGGGCGCGCGGGTGTACGACGCCGCGGACCGCGCCGGCGGGCGCATGTTCACCGCCCGCGGCGAGTTCACCTCGGACCTGATCGCCGAGCTCGGCGGCGAGTTCATCGACACCGGCCACACGACGATGCACGCGCTCGCGGACGAGTTCGGCATCGCCCTGGACGATCTCTTCGCCGACGAGCCCGAGGGCTTCACGCGCGACGGCTGGCACTTCGGCGGGCGCTACCTGCGGCCCTCGGAGATCGTGGACGCGTTTCGGCCCATCGCCGGCAAGATGCAGGGCACGGTCCTCACCGTCTACCCGGACGGCCCCGACGGCGACGCCGACCCCAACGAGTTCGGGCGCATCGACGCCATGAGCATCGCCGAGTACCTGGAGCGCGAGCTGCTCGCCGACCGGCTGACGACGTCCATCCTGTCCGTCGCGTACACGGGCGAGTTCGGCCTCGACGCCGACCAGCAGTCGGCCTGGAACCTGATCGACCTGATCGACTGGGAGACGCCGGACCCGTTCCGCGTGTTCGGCGACTCGGACGAGCGTTTCCACGCGCGCGGCGGCAACGACGCGTTCATCGAAGCCCTCGTGACGCGGCTGTCGACGCCCGTGCAGTTGCAGCACCGGCTGGTGGGGCTGTCGCGACTGTCGGACGGCCGCATCGAGCTGCGCTTCGACCAGAACGGCACGAGCGTGACGGCGGCCTACGACCAGGTCGTGCTGGCGCTGCCCTTCACGCAGTTGCGCAAGCTGGCGAACGACGGCCTGTCGGACCTGCTGCCGGCGGACCACCTGCAGATCGTCGACGAGCTGGGCTACGGCACCAACGCCAAGCTGCTGATGGGCTTCCGCAGCCGCCTGTGGGCGGTGGACCACCGGTCGAGCGGCACGGTGACGACGGACACGGGCAGCCAGACCTTCTGGGACGCCACCCGCGGTCAGGCCGGCATCAACGGCGTGCTCACCAACCTGCCCGGTGGCGCGCGCGGCCTGGGCATCGGCTCGGGCGACCCCGAGAGCCAGGTGCCGGCCATCCTGGACGAGCTCGAGACGCTCTTCCCCGGGGCGCGGGACGCGTACTTCCCCAACTCGGCGCGGCGCATGCACTGGCCCACCGTGCCGACGCAGGAGGGCAGCTACGCGTGTTTCCTGCCCGGTCAGGCGGCCTGGGCCGGACGGGAAGGCACGACGCGCGACAACCTGTACTTCGCCGGCGACCACACGGCCGTGGACAATCAGGGCTACATGGAGGGCGCGGCGGAGACGGGCGCGGCGGCGGCGGCGGCCATCCTGGCGGCGCGCGGCGTGGCCCCGGTCGAAGCCCACGTGCGGGTGCTCGGCGCCTCGCGCCGGAGCGGGTTCAAGTCCCGGGCTGCAGCACGAAGGGGTAAGAGGCGGTGACCGAGCCGCCCTCGGGCGAAGGGAACCGGAAGTGCGAGATCTGGTTCACGATGCACTGCCCGACGCGCGGCTCGTTCGTGCTGTCCGAGGTGATCTTCACATCGCCGACACGGCCGCTCTCCTGGATGGTGAACTGCACCACGACCTTGCCGGACAACGTCGGGTTGGCCTTCAGCTCGCGCTCGTAGCAGCTCTTGATGGCGCCGAGGCGCCGCTGGACCACGCCGGAGATGGCCGACTTGTCCAGGTTGCCCGAGCCGAAGACGTCCTCGGCCGAGGCGGCGGACACGCGCCCCTTGACCTTGACCTCCTTGGCGGTCCCGGTGTCGACGGCGGCGGTGGTGCCGTCGCCGAGGTCGTCGTCCGACAGGCTGGCCGTCTTGCCGGGCATCACGCCGCCCTCGGCGTAGCGCGGGCCCGAGCGCGTCACGCCCTCGTCGCCGATGACCCCGGGCGTGCCATCCCAGGCGGCGGCGAGGCGCGCGCCGACCTGATCGTTGCTGACGATGTTGTTGTTGTCGCCGTTGGTGACGGCGGCCAGGTAACGAATGATCGTCGTCTTGGCGAGCTTCTGCTGAATCTGCGCCTTGCGTGCGCTGGGGTCGGCGGGTTTGTCCGGCGTGTCCTTGGGCTTCTCTTTGGGCGCGTCCGTCTTCTCGGCCTCTTTGGGGGCCGCCTCGTCCGACTTGGTCTTCTCGTCCGACTTCTCGGCCTTGACCTCCTCGGGCGGCTTCTCCGGGACGAAGAGCTTCACGTTCGGGACGGAGAGGAACCCCGGGTCGTCCGCGGGGGCGTCGTAGGTGGCCTGCAGGAAGATCATGCCCACGCCCTGCAGCACGGCCATCAACAGCAGGAAGTTCCACCACACCAGATCGAGCCGGCGGAACTGGATGTAGGCGCGCCGTTGCAGGCTGAGTCGCGGCGGCGGCACCGGCGGGTGGGCGAACTGGAACAGGATGCGCGTGTCGCGGAACTTCAGGCGGCCGCTGGAGGTCTCCTCGAGGGGCACCAGGATGTCGTTCTTGGGGTCGGAGCCCTTGGCGAGCGCGGCCTGGCGCACGGCGGCGATGTCGTGCGACTTGCCGCCGCGATTGATCACGCCGACCACCGAGTCGCCGATGCGCAGGTGCCACTTGCCGCCCCGGTGCTGGAACAGCGCCAGATGGTGCATGCCCGACGCCCACGGCGTGTGGAGCGTGCTGCCGAGCTCGTTGCCGAGCACGACCGGGTTGTGCTCCTCGGGCCGCATGTAGCCCTCGGCGACCAGCAGCCCATCGTAGATGACGCCGACCCGCAGCAGCCGCGGGCCGCCGTGGCTCGCGTGGGGCGTGGGCGTCGGCAGGGCGGACAGGGACTGGGTCAAACGGTGGCTCCGGGTGGGTGACGGGGGACGTTAGTCACACCCCGGACCGGGTGCAAGGTGACGCTTTTTGCATCTTCCGATGGCGGTCCGTCCGCTTCGCGCGAAAATGTCGTGTTTCGACGGCCGGGAGACCCCATGCACGCAGGCACTCGACGACTCGGCGGTCTGCTGTGGGCCGCGCTCCTGGGCGTGGCGGCCTGCGAACACGAGGCGCCGCTCGTCTCGCCCCCCGCGGCCCCGGCCGCGCCGACCTCGCCGGCGGGGACGGTC
>CAINDO010000335.1 GCA_903847385.1 uncultured Myxococcales bacterium | reverse complement strand
CGGCCCGACGACCCCCGACGCCGCCCCGACGCCGCCACCGGACGCCGCCCCGCCCGTGCCCGACGCCGCGCCCCCCGAGCCGGACTTCGCCGTGCTCACGGGCACGGACCTGACCGGCTTCGTGGACCCGTTCATCGGCACGCAGGGCGAGGGCAACGTGGTCCCCGGCCCCGCCGTGCCGCGGGGCATGGTCAAGCTCTCGCCGGACAGCGAGCTGAACGTGGGCACCATCGACGCCTACGACTGGGACGCCCCGCGCATCTCGGGCTTCAGCCACACCCACCTGGAGGGCCCCGGCGGCGGCTTCAACGGCTACAGCCAGATCCTCGTGACGGCGCAGGGCGGCACCCCGGGGCAGCTCCCCGCGCGCCTGGGCTCGGCCATCTCGCACGACGCCGAGGACGCCGCGCCCGGCGTGTACAGCGTCACCCTGCAGGACTGGAACATCCGCGCGGCCCTGACCGCGACGGCCCACTGCGGCGTACACGCGTACACGTTCGACGCCGGCGGCCCGAGCCAGATCATCCTGGACGCGGGCTTCAGCCGCGGCCGGTCCCTGGGCGGCGAGGTCAACCTCGTGCAGGGCGACACGGTCGAGGGCTTCGGTCGCTACCAGGTCAACCCGCTGATCTCCGCCGGCGTGGCGGCCACGGACCCGCACACCGGCGAGGCCACGGTCTACTTCTCCGCGCGCCTCGACCGGCCCTACGCCGAGACCTCGGGCACGTACGCCTCGGGCGCGTCCCGGGCGGCGTTCCTCGATGTCGACCCCGCGCCCGGCGACACGCTGACCCTCCGCGTGGGCATCTCGTACATCTCCGTGGAGCAGGCGCGGGCGAGCCGCGAGGCCGAGTGCGAGGGCCGCAGCTTCGAGCACGTGCGCCGCGCGGCGGCGGCGGCCTGGAACGAGCACCTCGCGCGCGTCGAGGTCGAGGGCGGCACGGACGCCGAGCGCCGCATCTTCTACACGGCGCTCTACCACACGTTCCTGCAGCCCGCGGACGCCACGGAAGACGGCCGCTTCTTCAGCGGCTGGGACCGCGTGGGCCGCGTGGAGACGACGACCGGGCGCCATTTGATCGACGACTGGTGCGTGTGGGACACGGCGCGCACCACCCACCCGCTGCACGCCCTGCTCGACCCGGGCACGCGCGACGACGTGGTGCAGGCGTTCCTGCACAGCGCCGAGGCCGGCGGCTGGATGGCCAAGTCCACCTGGAGCGCGATGGGCGACGCCCGCTGCATGACCGGCAACTTCCAGTTCTGCGCCGTGGCCGACGCCTGGCACAAAGGTTTCCGCGCGGCGGACCCCGAGGCGCTCTGGGCGGCCGTGTGGAAGGGCTCGACCGAGGACAGCCACAACGCCCTGGAGAACTCGTTGTGCGGCTACCTGAACCAGGGCACGCCGCCGGACTACATCAACCTGGGCTACGTGAGCCAACAGTGCGACAGCGACCAGGGCGCGAGCATGACCCTGGAGTACGCCACGGCGGACGCCTGCGCCGCGCGCCTCGCCGCCGATCTCGGCAAGGACGAGGAGGCCGCGATGCTCCGCGCCCGCGCGGAGAACTGGCGTAACGTGTTCGACCCGGCGCTCGCCTTCGCGCGCCCCCGCAACCGCGACGGGAGCTGGCTCGAGCCCTTCGACCCGACGTCCATCGTCGGCTTCACCGAGGCCGACAGCTGGAAATACACGTGGCACGTGCCGCAGGACGTCTGCGCGCTCGTCGAGGCCATGGGCGGGCGCGAGGCCTTCGGCGCCAAGCTCGATGCGTTCTTCGACGAAGGGCACTTCGACATGGGCAACGAGCCGGACTTCCACACGCCGTTTCTTCACAATTACGTGGGACAGGCGGCGAAGACGCAGGCGCGGGTGCGCGACCTGCTCGCGCAGCGGTTCGCGGACACGCCCGGCGGCCTGCCCGGCAACGACGACGCCGGCGCGACCTCGGCCTGGATCGTGTTCGCCATGCTCGGCCTGTACCCCGTGGCCCCGGACGCGGACGCATACGCGCTCTCGGCGCCCGTGTTCGAGCGGGCCGTGCTGCACCTCGCCCCGCCGGACGCGGCGCCCCCCGGTCGGGTGGACGTCGTCATCGAAGCCCCCGGCGCGTCGGCGGCGCGGCGGTACATCCAGTCGGTCACCTGGAACGGCCAGTCGGTCGCCGCGCCCCGCATTGCGTACAGTGATCTCGTGCAGGGTGGCACGCTGCACTTCGAGTTGGGCGAGCAACCGAGCGCCTGGGGCGATTCTCTCTGCCCTTGAGCTTGACGCTCCGGTCGGCGTTTGTTTACGATGTAAACATCACGACGCCACCGGAGTCCCCGTGAAGCCCGCAAAGAAGATCCTCGTCGTCCTCGGTCACCCCAACAAGGCCAGCTACTGCGCCGCGCTCGCCGACGCCTACGCCGAGGGCGCCAAGGGCGCCGGCGCGACCGTGCGCACCCTGGCGCTGGCCGACCTGCCCTTCGACCCCGTGCTGCACGAGGGCTACACGCGCGTGCAGCCGCTCGAGGCCACGCTGGACGCCGCCCAGGCGGACGTGAAGTGGGCCGACCACCTGGTCTTCGTGTACCCGAACTGGTGGGGCAGCTTCCCGGCGCTGCTCAAGGGGTTCTTCGACCGGGCGTTGCTGCCCGGCTTCGCCTTCAAGTACCGCGCGAACAGCCCGCTCTGGGACAAGCTCCTCGCCGGCCGCAGCGCGCGCGTGCTCGTCACCATGGACTCGCCGCCCTGGTACTACCGCTGGATCGTCGGCGCCCCCGGCGACAAACAGATCCGCCGCGCCATCCTGGAGTTCTGCGGCATCAAACCCGTGCGCATCAGCCACTTCGGCTCGATGAAGCAAGCCAACGCCGAGAAGCGCGGCCGGTGGCTGGAGCAGGCGGCGGCCCTGGCGCGGGGTGACGCGTGAGCGCGGGCTCCATGAGCGACCGGAGGGAGCGAAGCCCCCTCGGGGGGGCAGACCCCGCGAAGCGGGGCGGGGGGGCATCGGAGAAGATCATCGATGCTGCCCGGGCCATTTTCGTCGAAGCGGGCGAGGCCGCCGTGACCATGCGGGCCGTCGCCACCCGGGCCGAGGTCTCACCCATGGCCGCCTACCGCCACTTCGAGAGCCGCGAGGCTTTGATGCAGGCCGTGATGGAGCGGGGGCACGACGCGTTCCTACGCCGCATGCACCACGCGCTCGCCGCCCCCGGGCCCGCCGAGCGCCTCGCCGCCACCGGCCGCGCCTACCTGGACTTCGCGCTGGAGAACCCGCGGGACTACGCGCTGATGTTCATGCAGTCCGTCGCCGGCGACCCCTGCGCGACATCTGCCCAGGGCCCCGCCTGGCGAGACGCCGCGACGTTTCGCTTCCTGGTCGACCGCATCTCCGAGTGCGCCGCCGCCGGTCTCATGCCACCGGGCGACCCCGAATTGCAGGCCTTGTCTCTCTGGGCCCACATCCACGGCCTCGTGTCGCTGTATCTCGCCCAGAAGCTCGCGCTGGACGAGCCGGCGTTCCGCGCGCTGTGCGACCGTGTGTTGTCGATGGCCTGGGGGCGGCCGGGGGCGTGACTTCGCGACCGCCCCTCATCGCCCTTCGACGGCGCGGGCGGCGGGTGTGTTTCCCGTGTGGCCGAGGTCCACGCGGCACATGTCGTCGGGGTCCTCAGGCTCCAGTTCGCAATCGTCCATGGGATCGCCAGAGTCGACGCCGATGGAGTCGGGGGCCAGGGTGAAGTCGGCCGACTCCGGATCCGTGAACCCGGGCTCGCCGCCGATGACACCCATGCCCACGGTCGCCACGGTGGGCAGACCGGCCAGGGCGTCTGCCGGCACCAGGCTGTAACTCATGGTGATGTTGCGCGGCGCGCCCTGCGGGTTCGACAGGGGTGCCTCCAGCAAGGCGTTCGTGATCGCGAGGGTCCCGGTGGCGTCGTATTCGACCGAGGCGCTCGTCTCGGCGACACAGTCCGGGCCCGCGGCGTAGGTCAGACCATCGATGTCCGCGCCGGTCGTGTTGCCGCGCAGGTTCACGCCGACGCAGCGGGTGCCCGCGCCGCCGAGCGCGTAGATGAGCTCTCCGCGGCTCGTGAGCCCGCTCGTGTCGAACGCCCGGCTCGCGGTCGCGAGCGCCGGGACGTCCGGGCAGGGGTTCGCCTGCCCGATGTGGTGGTACGTGTTGCGCACGAGGCGGATGTCCGCGGAGATCGTATCGACGGCCATCGCGCGGACCGCGTTCGTTTCGCCGGGCCCCTGGCACGAGCGCGCGGGGAAGGGGAGCTCGCCCTCGGCGGGGCTGTCGATGAACGAGAACGCGCTGTCCCGGACCTCCACTTGGGTGGAGTCGACGATGACGACACCATGGGCGACGCCGCCGGCGCCGACGCGCGGGACCACGAGCGAGGGTCCCCCGACGCCGCCGCGGATGTGCTCGACCTGGAGTCCTTCGAGCACCACGTCCGCCGAGTCGCGGATTTGCACGGCGGCGGTCGAGACCGCGTTGGGCGCCGCCCAGACACCGTCGACGAAACCCGGGCTGCCCGATGGCCCGCCGGTCAGGTTCGACAAGACACAGTTCGAGATGCGCACGCCGGAGCTGTTCATGACGGCGATCTTGCCCCAGTTGTGCGGCCACGAGGCCGCCGTCAGGCGACAGTTCTCGATGGGGGCGGGGTTGGCGCCGCCGTAGACATAGATCACCGGATCGCCATCGACCGTGTTGCTCATGTCGATGTCCTGGTCCAGCGAGTCCGGGTTGATGTAGACGCCGAAGTTCTTCCCCGTGCGCGGCAGCACGAAGCGGGCCGAGCCCGCGACGACGTTGCCCTGCGGCCCGCCCGCCATCCGGAGAATCCGGTTGTAGCGCATCACGGTGCCCGTCGAGGCGCCGTAGATGTTGACCCCGATCCCCGTTCCGCCGATGCCCGGGTAGCCGAGCCCCAGATCGTCGCTCCCCCGGCCACCCTGGATGTCCTGGATGACATTGCGGAGGATGATGGTCCGGTCCGCCGAACGCAGCGCGATGCCGTTGGTCACGCCGCCCGGCGCGCCGGCCACCGGGGTTCCGCAGCCCGCGCCGACGCCACTGGGCGCCGGCGAACCGCCCCGCAGGACGCGAAACGTATTTCCGATGATGCGCGCGTCGTCCACATTCTCGACGAAGACCCCGGCGATCGTGTTCGCCGCGCGGGGCGCCTCCCGGCGGCAGTCGCCCGCCGGGCGGATGGTCGCCGGGTCCGTGGTCTCCGTGATCCGCTCGACGACCGTGTCGATGAGGCGCCCCCCGCGGCCCGTGATGCGGACCGCGGCCATGACGATCGGGTTGCCATCGCCACCGTTGGAGTTGTTGGCATCGTGGATTCGGCAGCCGATCACCCCGGCGCCGGCGGCGATTTCGACGCCCGTGCTGTGGGACCCGCCGAGCAGGTCGATGTCGATGTCGACGAGCTCGCTGTTCACCCCGAATCGAAGCCGGCCGTTGCCGACCTGGAAGGTCACGGTGCCCGGCTCCACCGCCTGGATGCGGATGCTCTGTTGGTCGGGCGCCTCGGCCGGTGTGTAGGTGCCCGCCTCGACCCAGATCTGGTCGCCCGGTCCGGCCACGTCGACGGCGGCGTCCACGGTCTGGAAGGGCGTGAGCTGATCTCCGTTGCCTCCGGGGGCGGCGTCGTCGTCCACCCACCAGGCCCGCGACCCGGCGAAGACCTGCTCGCAGCCGGTCTCGGGGTCGTTGTCGCGGTCGAAGTGTCCGGGCAGGCACCGCGCGAACGTACACGTCCCCGCGACGCACAGATTCACCGCGTCGGGCAGCATGCACGCGGCGCCGCACCGCCCGCAGTTGGCGGGGTCGGACTGCAGGTCGAAGTCCTCGTCGATCTCGCCGTCGCAGTCGTCGTCGGCGTCGTTGCAGACCTCGGCCACCGGGTCCGGGCACGGTGGCGCCGCGTCCGGGCCGACATCGGGGTCGGGCGGCGCCGCGTCGGGTGTGGACACCGCCGCGTCGGGCGTGGAGACCGCCGCGTCGGGCGTGGCCACCGCGGCGTCGGGCGTGGTCGCGGCGGCGTCGGTTGAAGACACCGCGGCGTCCGGCGGGACCACCCGCGCGTCCGGCCGGCCCGTGTCGGCGCGGGCGGCGGCATCCTGCACCCCCGCGTCGGTCTCCGACGCCACACAGCGGCCGATGGCGAGATCGCAGCGCCCCTCGGCGCAGTCGGCGTCCGCGGTGCAGCTCTGGCGCTCGGGCAGTGTCACGCAGCCCGAGGCGAAACACAGCGCGGCCGCCACCACCCATCCGGCTCGACGTCCCGTTTCCACCCGCATCACACCGACCTCCTCGTCCGTCTCATCCGTGCGCGAAGCCCGCGGCGGGTCTCGCCTACCAGCGAACAGTGATTCCCCCGGGCGCCACGGCCACGCCGCTCGTCGGCTCGCTCGAGCCGCTCAGGGCCAGCAGCACGCCGCCCGCAGCGCCGAGCGCAACGCCGGCGCCCAGCCCGATCCAGCCCAGGGTCGAGGCATCCTCGCTCTCGGAGATCAGGCGGTCGTAGCGCGCGTCGTTCTCCACGGCCGGGCTCAAGGCGCCGGCGCGCTCCGCGGTGTCGGCGGCGTCCAGGTGGGCCCAGATGCCCAGCCCCACGCCGATCGCCCCGAGGCCGATGCAGGCCAGGCCGCCGTAAAAGCGGGCGTCCCGGCCGGCCGGGGGCGGCGTGGTCGCGACCGCGGGCGGGGCCGCCGCTGCGGACGCGGGGGCGGTGGCCGGCG
>CAINDO010000334.1 GCA_903847385.1 uncultured Myxococcales bacterium | reverse complement strand
GGCCGTCGATCCCGCCGAGGTCGACGAAGGCGCCGTACTCGGTGATGTTCTTGACGGTGCCGCGCAGGACGCGGCCCTCCTCCAGGCGCTCCAGGGTCTTCGCCTTCAGCTCGGCGCGCTCACGCTCGAGCAGCACACGACGGGACAGCACGATGTTCCCGCGGCGCTTGTTGAACTTGATGACCTTGAAGTCGAACTCCTGGCTGATGAACTTCTCGAGGTTCCGGATGGGACGAATGTCCACCTGGCTCCCCGGGAGGAAGGCCTTCACGCCGATGTCGACGGAGAGGCCACCCTTGACGCGGGCGACGATGCGGCCGCGCACGAGCTCATCACGCTCACAAGCTTCGCTGATCTGATCCCAAACCCGCAGTTTCTCGGCCTTGTCCTTGGAGAGCTCGACGAGCTCGTCCTCGGATTCGGCCTGATCGACGTAGACCTCGACGTCTTGGCCTGGGGTCACGGTGACCTTGCCTTCGGCGTCTTTGAACTCCTCGATGGGAATCTGGCCTTCGGACTTGTAGCCGATGTCGACGACTACGAAATCCTTGGTAACCGAGAGCACACGGCCCTTGACGATGTCACCGACCTTGAAGTTCCTGCTTGCTTCTCCGCCTTCGAACAGTGCAGCAAACGAGTCTTCTCCGGCCTTGACACTGGATACGGCCTGGTCCTCGGGCACCTCCGTCCGATTGCGGAGCTCTTCAATGGAAACGCTCCGAAAATCCATCACGAAACAGATCCCCCTTTGGGTTTGAATTGCACTCCCCCGTACGGGGAAGGCCGCAGGTCCGAGATCGGCCTACGGAATGGGGCGGCACTCTAGGTCAGGAGTCCGCGAGTGTAAAGGTGAATTCCGAGATTCAGCGACTGCCCTGGCGGAAGAGCATGACCTTCACCGTTTCCAGAATGATTTGAACGTCGTAGAGCAGGTTCATGTTTTTGATGTACGCGAGATCGTACTGCAGCTTCTCGAGGTGGTCCTCGGGATTCTCGGCGTACCGGAACTTGACCTGAGCGAGCCCGGTGACCCCGGGCTTGGCGAAGAGGCGCTGGCGAAAGAACGGGATCTCCCGCTGCAGCTTGACGACGAAGAACGGCCGCTCCGGTCGCGGTCCGACCAGGCTCATGTCGCCGCGGAGCACGTTGAAGAGCTGGGGGAGTTCGTCGAGGCGCGTCGTGCGGATGAAGTTGCCGAACCGCGTCACGCGCGGGTCACGGTCCTTGGCCATTTGCGGCCCGGCGGCCTCGGAGTCCATGCGCATCGAGCGGAACTTGTAGAGCGTGAAGATCTTGCCGAACTCCCCCACCCGCTCCTGGGCGTAGATGGCCGGTCCAGGGCTGGTGAGCTTGACGAGCAGCGCGGTGATCAGCATCGGGATGCCCGCGACGAGCACGCCGAACAGGGACGCGCCCACGTCCAGGCAGCGCTTCGTGAACTTGTTCGCTTCGGTCTTGCGGAAGCCGTCGCCGAAGATCATCCAGCTCGGCTTCAGGCCCTTCACGTAGATCTTCTCGGTGAAGAGCTCGTAGAGGTCCACACCCTCCATGACCTCGACCCCCGAGAACTTCAGGTCGAGCAGTTCAGCCACGGGCATCGCGCCGCGTCGATCCGGGATGGCCACGACGACCAGGTCCGTCTGGGTCTGGCGGACGGTCTCGGTCAGGTCGCCGTAGTGTCCGATGCGGTGTTCGTCCACGGTCTCCGAGGTCTCCGGCGCCAGGAAACCGACGAACCGGAAGCCGACGGGCTCGTGCGCACGCACCATGCCGGCGAGCTCCAGGGCCAGCTCGCCGTCACCGAGGATCAGGACGCGACGCAGAGGTCGGGACTGGATGTAGCGAGCGATGGCGAAGCGCCAGAGGCCCACGGCGACCAGGTCGAAGCCCATGGCCAGGAAGGCCACCCCTCGGCCGACCGTGAGGTCCGGAAAGAGCCAGTACAGGAGCGCCAGGGCGATGTTGGCCAGCAGCAGCGCCGCCAGGAAACGCACGAACGGCGACCGCCCGACGTGCGCCCCCCGGAAGTCGTAGAGACCGTTGTACTGGAGGCAGAACTGGATGATCGCCGTCATCGAGAGCGCCTTGGCCATCAGGTGCTCATGCTCGAAGAGCGGCACGTCGACGAAGCGGATCGCCACCCCGAACAAGAACCCGACCGTGAAGATCAGGCTCTCGAAAACGACGATGAAGGCCTTGAATCGGGGCGTCATTCGCTATGCAGACAGGACGTCGTCGGTCGCGCCGTTGACCATCACGCCGGCCACTTTCATGCCCTGGAGGCGATCGAGCGCCCGCTCGTAGCGACCGGTGCCGAGATCGGCGGGCCGGATGACCAGCACGACGGCGTCGACGATTTGCCGCATCGCGCCGACGCTCTCCGGCTCGTCGACGGCGGGACCGTCGACCAGGACGAAGTCGGCGGCCGCGGCGATGGACTGAAAGTTTCTCGAGCTCTCGGGGGTGAGCGGGAGCAGGCCGCTCTGGGGCTGCAGCGCGAGCCGGTCCGCCAGGAGCCAGAGATCCAGGTGGTCCCACCCGCTGCCCTGCTCCGTGCCCGTGAGCCCGAAGAGTGAGGTCAGCGCGCGGCCGCTGCGGGGCGTCGAGGCGTCGATGAGCGTGACCCGACCGAACTCACTCAGGGCCGAGCCCAGATTGGCCGCCGTGAGCGTCGCGCCCGCCTGCGGGGCGGCGCCGGCGATCCAGATCCGCCGCGTCCCCGGCCGGGCGTCCGAGAGCTGCGCGGCGATCTGCCGGTAGTTCTCCGTCACCGGCGCGTCGGGCGTCAGGAAGAAGACGAGGCGGGGGTCGACCGTACGCACATCGAGCTTGGGCCGGCGGTACCGCAACCGGGCGGTTCGGGCCTCGCTACCGTCGGCGGTGCTCGACGACTCGGGCACGGACGGCGCCGGGGTGCCGCGGCCGGCGTCCAGGCTGCCACCTCCGCGCGCCTTGCGGGCGCTCTTGGGCCGCACGAAGAGGTAGGTCCCGGTCCGTTTGCGGTCGGGGATGCGGTCATCCGCCATGTCGGCGCTCTCCACCGGGTCTCTGGCCGCCAGGTTCAGGCCCACTGGCCCCCGGCTTCGCATCGGTCAAGGACAAGGGCGGGAGCTCGTACTGTCCGATGCTCACGAGCACCGGCAGGTCGGTCACCCGCGCGAGTTCGTACTCGTTGTAGACCGTCTGGTCGAAGTAGACCAGCACCAGCGCGACGCCGAGGGCGATGAGCAGGCCGAGGACGCACGCCGCAGCGAGGATGAGCCCCTTCTTCGGTGAATCGGGCTGCTGCGGGAGGTTCGCGGGGTCCTGGACCTTGAACGAGTCGCCCTTGTTGGCAGCCACCACGTTGTAGTTGGTCTCCGCCTCGGCCAGCTTCCGGACCTCGGTGTCCAGCGCCTCGGTGACGCGCTTGCGCTCGCGCTCGAGCTCGCCGAGCTGCCCACGCACGCGCGGCAACTCCCGCATGTTGACGTTGACCTTGTCGATGGACGCGAGGATCGCGTCGCGCTCGGCGCGGAGGCGGGCCATCTCCGACAGTCCGGAGGCGGGCGCGGGCGCCGGGCCGGGCGCAGCGGGCGCCGTGGCGACGGCCGAGGGCGGCGCCGGTACGCGTGCGATGGCCCGGGCGAGCTGACCCTCGAGGATCTGCAACTGCTTGCGCGCGCTGACGACGTCGGGGTGGTCGTCCGTGTTGGCCAGACGCAGGGTCTCCAGGCGGCTCTGCGCCGTCTCGACCTCATGTTGAAGCCGGGTCACCTCGGGATCCGACGCGGCCGCCGCCGGCACCGCGGCCCGCGGTCGTCGCACGCCCGACGGTGACTTCTCAGCGCGCCGGAGTTCGAGCTCGATGGCCTTCAACTGCTCGCGCGCAGCGGCGATCGGGGCGCTCGCCCCCTGCTCGAGCACGAGGATCTCCGCGTTGTCTTCGTTGAACTGCTGGACCTTGGCGTCCCACTCCTTCATCTCGCGCTTCAACTGCTCGACCCGCTGATTCAGGAAGTCGACCTTCTCCCGGGTACTCTTCACGTCGTCGCTGGTGCTCTCGTCGATGAGCTTCCGCGAGAGCCGCTCCGTGACCATCTGGGCCATCTTCGGCACCTCGTGGACGAAGCTGACCTGGAAGAGGTCCCGGCCCTGGACCAGCACCTCGACACGGCGACGCGTGTACTCGATGACGTCGTCCATGGCGGAGCCCGCCCGCATCTCCGGGTACAGGTTCAACTCCCGGACGATGTTCTCCAGCTCGGTTCGGCTGGTGATCATGGGCCGCAGCGTACGCAGGCGGGCCTCGAGGTTCAGGTTCACCGCGGCCGTCGTGTTCATCTGACCCGGTTGAATCAGGATCATCGCGGTCGACTTGTACATTTTGGGCATGCGCCAGACCAAGCCGGCGCTCACCCCCAGGACCATCAGGAAGACACCCAGAACCAGCCACTTGCGGCGCATGACCCGCCGAGCGAGCTCGACGTAGTCACGGAGGGTGGTCGGTCGGTAGAAAGCCATGATCGCTTCGCCTGCTCATTCGCCTTCGAGGGGTTCGAGATCGACGGGGGCTGCTTCGCGCGTCGTCAGGGTCAGGCCGAGGATGCCCCGATGGACGAGCCTGTCCCCCCGATCCCGGTCGTCGGACAATCGTCGTTCGACCACATAGGCTATCGACATTCCGGCAAATCCCCAAAACTGCCAATTCAGATCAGCGTTTCCCTGGACGCCGTAGCCCTCCTGCGCTCGTCGGGCCCGCGATTCCAGCTCTGCCCGGGAGAGCGTCTCGCCGTCGGGGGCCGCGGCGAAGTCCTCCAGGTCGGCGACGCTGCCGAAGACCTGCGTCAGGACGTCGTACCGGGCGATGCCGCCACCGACCCGCGCCAGCAGGCCCGAGGCCCACGCCCGCTGTCCCGCGAAACGCGCCGACGTGGTCGCGAAGATGGCCCCGACCTCGCTCTGGGCGATCCCCCGTTCAGCCTCGAATTCGAGTCGCCAGGGCCCGGCGCCCCAGGCGGTCGCAGCGCCGCCCACCAGTGTCATGGATGACCCAGTGTCGGGGTTGGCGCTGCCCAGCGGGATGGCCGCCCCGATCCCCCCGGTGGCCGTCAGCGACCAGCGCGGACTCAGAACACGGCGCCATCCGAGGCGGGCGCCGAGCGTCTCGACGGGATCCAACGTCTCCGCCGCCGGGGCGTCCCCCGCGTCGACCCGCACCGTGTAGACCGGTGCATACCAGGTCGTGCGCGCGTCGACCGTGCCGGTCAGCGTGTCGGCCTCGGTCAGGCGGTACTCCAGCGCATTCTCGGGGCCGAGCGTGAAGGTCTCGAAGAGCCGCTCGCCGGAGGCATGGACGACCTCGTGATCCGGGTACAACAAAGTCGCCGCGCCGACGTCGAAGCGGTTCGTCAGGCGCGCGTTCGGCGCGGTTGCGGCGCCCGCGCCGGCGTCCAGGCGCAGAAAGGGCACGCGGGTGATCCTTCGCTGGGCCGTGCCTGGCGGCGCGGGGCGCTGCGGGTCGTCCGGCGCGCCGAGGCCGACACCGTCGACCACCGACTCGCTGTCGCGCACGCCCCAGAAGCCGGCGAACCGGAGGCTGAAGGTCGTTTGCTCGCTGACGCGGCGGTCGAGTGCGGCGTCGAGCCCCTGAGTCACGTCGTCGAGGCCGGTCGAGGCGCCCTCGGCCACCTGGACGCCGAGGAGATAGCCGAGGCGTCCGGAGGTGCGCTCGCCCTGACGTTCGAGTCCCACCTCGCCGAGCACACCCGCGGTGGCGCGCTCGTCCTCCGTCACGGCGCTCAGGAGTGTACCGCCCTCCGCGCGGGCGAGCTCTCGCTGCCGCGTGACGTCGTACGCGGCGAAGGCGGCGGCGCGGGCGTAAGGCTGCGTCGGCGGGGTGCCGCCAGCACGCGCGCCGGCCGCCTCGGCCTGCGGGGCGACCGCGGTGCCGACGCCGGTCGACTCGCGGGCGTCGTCTGCGGGCGGCGTGGTCTGCGCGTGCGCAGCGCCGACCCCGACCCACAGCGTGACGCCGAGCACCCAGCGTGGGGGATCAGGGTACGTAGACGACGTCCCCGGTCTGGATGTGGATGTTGTCCTCGAGGCGCGTCCCGTCCACCACCGCGGGATAGTCGAAGCGGATGCGCCGCTGGCCGTCCGGGAAGCGACGAATCACGACGATGTTCTCGGGCGTCGCGTAGGGCGTGACGTCCCCGGCCAGGGCCAGCGCCTGCAGGACGGTGACCAGACCGTGCGAAGTGTAACGGTTGGGGCTCTGGACGCGCCCGAGCACATAGAACGAGTAGCTGTTCAACTGCACGAGGCTGACGGTGACCATCGGCTGCTTGATGAACGCCTCGAGCTTGCGCACGACCTCGGCTCGAACCTGCGCCGGCGTCAGGCCGACGACGCGGACGTCGTCCACGAGGGGCAGCGTCACCTGGCCGTCCGGCCGCACGGTCGCCTGCTGGATGGAGAACGAGGGGTTGTCCTTCACCTCGACGGCCAGGACGTCGGCGACGCCGAGGCGGTACTCGGGCTCACCGAGCGGCGGTCCGTCGTACAGGTTGGCGCGGGACAGCCCGCCGCAACCAGTCGAAGCGACGACCGCGAGGGCAAGGAGACAGAAAATGCGGAAGAGACGGGCGACGGAGTTCATCACGAGGGCCTCGGAACGGGGGGCGTGCCCGCCGGTCGACGACGGTTTTTCAGCGGTGATCCGCACGATACGACGCGTCGAGGGCGCTGGCCACTCCCGGAAAGTCACGTCGGTCGCTGTCAATCGGACGTGACAACCATCTACGCGCGGATCGGCAAGTGACAAGGCGCCCGGACACCGGATGAGGGCGTGTTCGCGTCGCATGCGAGGTTGCGCGCGGCGGAGCGTCGGCACGAATCATGCACTTTCTCGGCCCAGTGCGGGATCACCCCAAATTGCGCAGCGTCCTGCGGCGCCGATGGAACAGTCCTGTTGCAACATTGCGACAGGCTGTGAGCAACGATAGTCTCCTACCGTGGCCAACACCGAACTCGTCATCGAACGGTACGAACTGAAGTACCGGTTGCCGCCCGCCCTCGCGGGCGACGTCCGCAAGGCGATCCTCCCCTATTGTCGGCCGGACTCGGCCAGCGCCCGTGGCCCCTACATGATCTCCAGCCTCTACCTCGACACGCCACGCCAGGACTTCTACTGGCAGACGCGCAATGAGGTGGCGCGGCGATTCAAACTGCGCATCCGCCGCTACAACACGGGGCCCTACTTCGTGGAGTGCAAGCGGCGGATGAAGGACGTCATCTCCAAGATCCGTGTCGCCGTGCCTGCCGAGTCGTTTCCTGCGGTCATCCTCGCGCCCAACGGCGTTCGCGATGCGCGGACCGATCGCGATCGGAAGAACCTCGAGGAGTTCATCCGCCGCATGCGCACATGGGGGGCCGAGCCGGCCTGCGTCGTTCGCTACGCTCGCGAGGCGTTCGTCAGCGAGGTCGACGATTACGGTCGTGTGACCTTCGATTGGGAGTTGTGCGGACGCCAGGCCAACGGCTGGCACGTCCCGATGCACGAACCCGGTTGGATCCCGGTGGACTCAGGCCTTCGGTTCGGCATGCCGTTCTCGGGGGTGGTGCTCGAATTGAAGTGCACGACGGCCGTGCCTTTGTGGATGAGCGACATCGTGCGACGCTTCGGCTTGATTCGGACCGGTTTCAGCAAGTTCTGCACGACGATGGAGTCGACGGTGCCCGGTGTGAAAGATCCTGGAGGCATGCGCGTGCCGGCCCCCTGGCTGTTGCGGAGACCCGCTTGAACGACCTCATGACCCTGCTGCAGACGTCGCCGGGCGAGACCTCGTGGGAGGCCGCGGCCCTGACGATGCTCTCGGCCTTCGCGCTGGCCCAGGTCGTCGCGTTCACCTACGAGCGGACCTACGAGGGCATGTCCTATAGCCGTGGTTTCGTCCAGGCCATGGTCCTCAGCGCGCTCGTCGCGGCGATGCTGATGATGGCCATCGGCGACAACCTGGCGCGGGGCGTCGGCATCATGGGCACCATGGCCCTGGTGCGCTACCGGACCAGCATCCGCGACCCCCGCGACATGGTCTTCATGTTCGCCGCGCTCGCGGTCGGTCTGGCGACGGGCGTCCGCAGCTATCCCGCGGCTCTGTTCGGGACGCTCTCGTTCTGCGCCGCGGCGGCCCTGCTCACCTGGTCGCCATTCGGTCGCCGCCTTCGCTTCGACGGCATGCTGCGCTTCTGGCTCCCCCGGGCCGGCGCGGCCGGCGATGAGGTCCGGGCCGTCCTGGAAACACATTGCGAGCACTTCGTCCTGGTGGCGCTCCGAGATCTCGCACAAGGTGAGACATTGGAGTACGCCTATCAGGTGAAACTCAAGACCAAGACGAGTCACGAGAAACTGGCCATGGCGCTCGAGGCCCTGCCGGGCCTGCAGGGCCTCAGCCTGCTGCTCGAGGACGCACACACCGAACTATGACGCTCCGCACACGCCAGCGACTGACCTCCCTCGCCTGGGGCCTCTCCGCCGTCGGCGCCCTCGCGCTCTGGCAGCGGAACACGCCCGAGCGCGGCTCGATCCCGGCGATCGTCGATGCGCCCCGTCACATGCTCGGGCCGGCCATCGCCGGTCGCGTGACGGCCGTCTTCGTGCGCCCCGGCGATCGCGTCCGTCCGGGAGACGCCCTAGTGCAATTGGCCACGGACACCGTGGACGCCGAGCTGAACGTCGAGCGCGGCGTGTACGAAGAGCTTCTGGCCGAGGCGGACGCCGTCGCCGCCAAGGCGCAGGCCGAGGTGCGCGAACGCCGACGTTCTCTCGTGACGGATCTCGCCCGAGCGCGGGCCGCCCTGGCCGCCGCCCGCGGAGACGAAGCCGCCAACCGGGCGGAGATCGGCTCGTTGCGGGAGCAGTTGCAGCGCCTGGACAGCGTCGTCCGGGATGGCCTGACCGAGGCCGATCGCGTCGGCGAACTCCGCGCTCGCCAGGCCGCGCTCACCGAGGCGGCGCGCCACGCCCCCGAGGTTCTTCAAGCCTGGTCCGGCCTCGCCGGCCAGGTCGACACCGCGCTCGCCCAGATCACCGACGAGACCGTCGCGGCCCAGGTCCGGCCGGTTCGTGCCCGCCTCGAGACCCAGGCAGCCCGCATCACGGGCCTGCTCGAGGTCCGCAGCCGCGCGACGCTCCGAGCGCCCGTCGAGGGCCAGGTCACCCAGGTCTTCCGCGCCAGCGGTGACGCCGTGGGCGCCGGCGAGTACGTCCTCCAGCTCGTGGGCACCACCGGTGCCCGGGTCGTCGCCTACGCCCCGGAGGAGATCGCCCGCCGCTTCCTCCCCGGCGCTTCCGTCGTCGCCCGACCCCGCGAGCGGGGTCACGAGGTCACGGGGGTCGTGAAGGCCGTCGGTTCCGAGGTCGTCGAGCTGCCCGCGCACCTGTGGATCACCCCGGATCGGCCGCGCTTCGGCCGCCCGGTCTACATCGAGGTCAAGGGCGACGCCGATGCCCCGCTCCTGGTCGGCGAGTCCATGAGCGTGGCCATGCAGGCCAACACCGGGGGGGCCATTGCCGCCGTTCAGAGCGCGGACGCGCCGCCTCTGCTCCCGGTCCCCGAGGCGCTGCGCACTCGCACGCGTTTTGAAGGCAGCGGCTTCATCCACCTGCCCGAGTGGGATCGTTTCCTGGCCATCAGCGACGACACCGGACCCGCCGGCACGGACATTGCGCCCCCTTGGGTCTTCGCGCTCGACCCCGTGCGGGGACTCGATCCGGAGCCCGTGGTCGTCAGCGGGCTCGAGACCATCTCCGACCTCGAGGCCGTGACCCGGGGCGACGATGGCAGCGTCTACCTCCTGGCGTCGCAGAGCCTCAGCCAGAAGGGTCGCCGCCCGGAGAAGCGTCAGCTGCTGGTCCGCGCGAAGGTCGAGGCGCAGCCGCGCGGACTCCGCGTGCTCGAGTCGGTTCCCCTCTACGAGACGGTCGCCTCCGGCCTTGCGCCCGAGCAGCTCGAGCGGATGGGCTTCACCGCGCTGCTGGACATCGAAGGCATGACCTTCTTCGAGGGCGGCCTGCTCGTCGGCCTGAAGGCGCCGCAGGACGCCGCCGGCCAGGCCCGACTGCTCCGGCTCCGGCTCGGAAGCGGGGAGCGCCGCTTCGAGGGCCTCACCCTGGAGCCCTACCGCAACGTGCCCCTGCCGACCTGCCGCGCCCAGGCGCCGGGCGGCGTGAGCGATCTCTTCGTCGACGGCGACACGCTGTACCTGACCTCGACCCTGCCCGAGGGCCCACCCTGCGGCTCGGCGTGGCGACTCTCGCTGGCGAGCGGCGGATCGCTGCCCGTCAAGCTCGAGGACTACGAGGGCTACAAGCCCGAAGGGATCGCGCGGGACGCCGGCGGCCACCTCTTCGTGCTCTTCGACGTCGGCGATGCACCGCCGCGCCTCACATCGCTGACGCCTTCGAAGCCGTGAACGCCCGCCCCGCACTGGCGCGCATCGGCGCGTGCCTGCTCCTCACCGGCTGCTACCACCCGCCCCGCGAGCTGCGCCCGGAAGCGCCGGCGCCGGCCCCCGAGGCGCCCGCAGCGAATGAGGAGAGCGTGGTGACGCAGAAGTCGTGCGACGCCGCCCTGGCCGCGATCCTGGCGCGGGATCCCACCCTGCGTGCCGCGCGGGCCGGCCTGCCCGTCGCCCGGGCCGACGTCGACGCCGCCGGCGGCTGGGACCCACTGGAGATTCGGGTCGGCGACAACCTGCGCGACCTCGGCCGTGAGTCCAAGGTCGAGCTCCGCCTTCGGCTGCCGGGCCCGGGTGTCCCGGGCGCAGAGTCCTCGGCGGCAGAGGCCCGCGTGGAGCTGACGAGCGCCGAGATCCGCGCGCTCGAGGTCGAGGTCGCCGAAGCCGCTCGCATCGCCCACGCAGACGTGCGTCTGGCCGCCGAGCGGGCCCGCCTCGCCCAGGCGGCGGCCGCGGAGGCTCACCAGACCGCCGACCTCCTCACGCAACGCGCCCGCGCCGGGACGGCCACGGCCGTCGGCGAGACCGAGGCACGCCTCGCCGCCATCGCTGCGGATGCGGCCGCCACAGCGGCCGAGCGAACGGCCGCGCGCCTGCGCCATCAGTGGGTCTCTCGGGCCGGTGCCCAGCCCATCGAGAACGACACGTGTGCCGCACCGGACCCGGCGTCGGCGAAGCTCGAGGCCAACCCGGCCGTCGCAGCCGCCCGGGCCGAGGCCTGGGAGGCCGACGCCACGGCCTTCGCCGAGGCGCGCAGCCAGTGGATCTGGCCGAGCTATGCGCAGCTCGGCTGGGCCAAGGACAGCTCCGGCAACCAGCGACAGGATCGCATCGTCTTCGAATTCGGCATCGCGATCCCCTGGCCGGGCGACGACTCGGGCGACGTCGCGGCCGCCGAGGCCACGCATCGCCGCGAGGCCGCCGACGCCACCGTCGCGAGCGCACGCAGCGCCATCCAGGCCGCGACGGTCCAATACGCCGAGGCTCAAGCGGCCCGCGCCGATCTGGCTGAGCGCCAGACCGAGATCGACGGGGCCACGGCACTCTTGACCCGCGGGCAGGCGGCCGGCGCCGCACCCAGCGAACTGGCCGGCCTGTCGAAGCGCCTGCGTGAACACCAGAAGGCCCTGGCCGAGGCCGACCACGCGGTCGCCGTCGCCGCGGCGGAACTGCACGCCGCGCTCGGACTCGCCGCCGCACGCTGAGTCGGAGGGGCGAGCCTGGACGGTCGCTCGGGTCGAGCCCGTGGCGCGCACGCCAGAAAAACAAAAGCCCCGGCCGCGTGAGCGACCGGGGCTTTGGGGAGCGGGAAACGGGATTTGAACCCGCGACTTCAACCTTGGCAAGGTTGCACTCTACCGCTGAGTTATTCCCGCAGCGCCAAGGTGTGAACGTTATACGCCGGCATCAGACGACCCGCAAGAAAAAAGTCAGAGACCGTCCAAAATAGTTTCGGTCCCGAACCGGGCGTCGCTCCGCTCTGGGTAGTCCGTCGTGAAGTGGAGGCCGCGGCTCTCCTTGCGCAAGCGCGCACACCGGATGATCAGCTCGGCCACCAGCGCCAGGTTGCGGAGCTCCAGGAGATCCGGCGTGATGCGGTAGTTCCAGTAGTAGGCGTGAATCTCCTCACGCAAGAGCTCGATGCGGCGCCGCGCCCGGGCAAGGCGGGCGTCGCTGCGCACGATCCCGACGTAGTTCCACATGAACGTCCGGATCTCTTTCCAGTTCTGCGTGATGATCACGCCCTCGTCGGGCTCGCGCGCGTTGCCTGCGTCCCACTCGGGCAGGCTGGGCCGCGCCGCGGTACGGTCGAGCGTCCGGCGGAGCTCGTCCGCCGCGACCTGCGCGAACACCACCCCCTCGAGGAGGCTGTTGCTGGCGAGACGATTGGCGCCGTGCAGACCGGTGCAAGCCACCTCGCCCACGGCAAAGAGGTCGCCCAGGCTGGTCCGGGCGTCCGTGCCGGTCACGACACCACCGCACATATAGTGCGCTGCCGGCACGACGGGGATCGGGTCGCGGCGCATGTCGATGCCGAGGGCCATGCACCGCTCGTGGATGTTCGGGAAACGCTCGGCCAGGAAATCGCCGGACAGGTGCGTCATGTCGAGGAGAACGAAGTCGTCCCCCGTCTTCTTCAGCTCGTTGTCGATGGCGCGGGCGACGATGTCGCGTGGGGCGAGGCTCTTGAGCGGGTGGGCTTCGTCCATGAACGGTCGGCCGGAGCGCGAACGCAGGACACCGCCCTCGCCGCGCAGGGCCTCGCTGATCAGGAAGCTGTTGGCCTGCGGGTGGTACAGGCAGGTCGGGTGGAACTGGAAGAACTCCAGGTTCGCCACCCGCGCACCGGCGCGGTAGGCCATGGCCACGCCGTCGCCCGTGGCGACGTCCGGGTTGGTGGTGTAGCGGTAGACCTTGCCGGCCCCGCCCGTCGCCAGCACGGTCGCCCGGGCGCGGATCGTCACGACCTGCCGCCCGTGATCGTCGAGCACGTAGGCGCCCAGGCAACGGCGCGCCCCCCCGGTCGCCAGGTGTTTGTGGCTGGTGATCAGGTCCACGGCGTGGTGATGGGCCAGCAGGCGCACATTGGGGTGCGCGGTGAGCGCCGCGAGGAGCGCGCGCTCGATCTCACGACCCGTGATGTCGCCGGCGTGCAATACGCGGCGATGCGTGTGACCACCCTCGCGACCGAGGTCGAACGCGCCGTCGGCCCCGCGATCGAACGCCACGCCCCACTCGACGAGGGCGCGGACGGCGGCCGGACCACGCTCGACGCAGAGTTCGACGGTCTCACGCTTGCAGAGCCCGGCGCCCGCCACGAGCGTGTCCTGCACGTGACTCGCGAAGGAGTCCTCGGTGCCGAGCACACTGGACAGCCCGCCCTGCGCGTAGTGCGTGTTGGCCTCGTGGGCGTCGCGCTTCGTGACCAGCGTGACCTCGCAGAAGTCGGCCAGCGACAGCGCAGTGGAGAGCCCAGCGATGCCGCTGCCGAGGACGAGGACGTCGGTGTCGAGGAGCATGTCTTTTCCGGAGGGGGTCAGGCGGCGCCGCCGCGGCGCTTGGCGTCCAGCGCGGCAAAGAATTTGCGGAAGTATTCGGCGGCGCTCGTGAGGCTGAAGAGCACCGAGCCCCAGAGCACCCACGTGCCGACGACGTGGAAGTCCACGGGCATGGAGTAGAGGCCGTAGAAGAGGACGTCGTAGCGATAGTGCACGAGCAGACAGAGGACCCCGAGCATCTGCAGCGCGGTCTTGAGCTTGCCGTCCTGCCCGGCGTCGATGACCAGGCCCTCGATCGAGGCGACGGCCCGCAGGCCGGTCACCGTGATCTCGCGGGCGAGCACGATCACGACCAGCGACCCCGAGACGCGGTGGAGCGCCACGAGCATGACCAGCATCGCCATCACGATGAGCTTGTCGGCCAGGGGGTCGAGGAACTTGCCCATGACCGTGACGAGCCCCTGCTTGCGCGCGAGGTAGCCGTCGAAGAAGTCCGTGAGCGTCGCGGCGGAGTAGATCCAGGCCGCGATGACGCAGTCCTCCGGCTCACCCCCCCAGATGAAGAACATCACCGCCGGGATCATGAAGATCCGCAGAAGCGTGAGGAAATTCGGGAGGTTCCAGAACTCCTCCCGCAGGGTGGCGTTCATGGGCGAGGCTGTGCCGGCAGTTGACGTTGGTAGCCGTAGTAGGCGTTGAGCACCATGCGCACGTACTCCGCCGTCTGCGTGTAGGGGATGCCGCCGACCTTGTCCACGGCCCCGCCGCCGGCGTGATAGCCGGACAGGGTGAGGACGAGGTCGCCGGAGAAGCGGTTGGCCAGCATGCGCAGGTAACGCGCGCCGCCGAAGATGCTCTGCACGGGATCGAAGGCGTCGGATACGCCCATGTCGCGCGCCGTGCCGGGCATGAGCTGCATGAGCCCCTGCGCGCCGACGCTGCTGACGGCGTTCGAGTAGAAGCCGCTCTCGATCTTCATCACGGCCCAGATCAAGGCCGCCGGCAAGTTGTAGTACTCCGCGGCCTTCTGGACGACGGGCGCCAGCTCCTCGGGGGTGGGCAGGTTGCCCCTCGGGGCGCTGCTGCGCCGCGGGCTCGCCGACGTCGCCCGGGGCGCGCCCGCACCGCCGCCCCCTCGCCCGCCCTCGTCCCGCAAGTGGAACAGGACCTTGGTGTTGCGCGGCTTCTCGCTCGTGATGTGCAGCACGCCGTCCTGCTCGCTGGCGTAGACGTCGGCGCGGGCTTCACCCGAGAGGAGCGCGAGTCCCAGCGCGAGCGCCGTGGACGATGTGCGGAGGGCCGGCATGGTCTTCACTGATAACACAAGGACCGCCGGCCTGAAATTCCCTCGTTCAGCGAGCGCAGAAGCCCGCGTCCGCACAATCCGTGTCGTCGCAGTCGCCGGCGCCGTCGTAGTCGTTGTCCCAACCGTCACCGCAGAAGCCGGCCTCCGTGCCGCCGCAGACGCTGATCATCACGCTCTTGCTGCAGCCGAAGTCTTCACAGTCGGTGAAGTTGTTGCCGTCGTTGTCCATGCCGTCGCGGCACAGAACGTCCGAGTTCTCCAGGCCGGCGCAGACGGTCACGAACGGGTTCTGGCTGCACGAGAAGTCGTCACAGTCGATGTGGTCGTTGGCGTCGTTGTCCACGCCGTCGCTGCACTTCTCGTCCCCGATCTCGCGATCGCCCGCCATGGGGGGGCAGACCGTGGTCGCCGGGTTGTAGGTGCAGTGGCGGTCGTCGCAGTCGACGCGGCCGTCGCCGTCGTCGTCGATCTGATTGGCGCAGAGCTCGTCGCCCGTCTCCTGGCCATCGGCGCTGAACGGAGGCGGGGGCGGGCCCTCGGGCACGACCGTGCCGCCCTCGCCGCCACCACCGCCGCCGGTCGAGCCGCTGCCACCGCAGAACGCGGCGTTCGTGCAGTCGTCGTCGTCGCAGTCGACGCTGCCGTCCTTGTCGTTGTCGACCTCGTCCATGCAGAAGCCGCGCTCGTTGTCGTGGCAGACGCTCACGGACGCGCCCTTGCAGGCGTTGTCGTCACAGTCGACGAAGTTGTTGGCGTCGTTGTCGATGCCGTCGGAGCAGTTGGCGTCCGTCGACTCGCTGTTGGGGCAGACGGTGACCCAGGGGTTGCGCGAACAGGCGAAGTCCTCGCAGTCCGCGTGCATGTTGTTGTCGTTGTCGAGCGTGTCCGCGCAGGCGGCGTTGGTCGACTCGGCGGAGTGCGGGCAGACCGTCACGACGGGGCTGTACTGGCAGCTGTAGTCGTCGCAGTCGGCGAAGCCGTCGCCATCGTCGTCCTTGCCGTTGCCGCAGGTCTCGTCCGTGGCCTCGAACTTCGTCGGATCCGGCGTGCCCGCGGGGACCATGCCATTGCCACCGTTGCCGCCGACCCCGCCGTCGCCGTCGCCGGGACCGCCGCAGGGCGAGGACTGTGCACAGTCCGTGTCGCCGCAGTCGACGAGCTGGTCGCCGTCGTTGTCGGTGCCGTCCGAGCAGAACGCGTCGGTGTTCTCGGCGCCGGAGCCGGACGCGTCGTCCGAGCTGCGCGAACAGGCGTAGGTGGCGAGCGTGGCGAGGGACAGGGAGACGATCACGAGGGGGCGACGCATGATGGGACTCCAGAAACGACGAAGCCCTCCCCGACAGACTCGAGGAGGGCTTCGGGATGTGGCTTGGGGGGGACTTGAACCCTCAACCTAGCGATTATGAGTCGCTCGCTCTAACCAGTTGAGCTACCAAGCCGGGTCAAAAAGTGGGCGGCAGCATACCCAGAAAACGGCAGATCGCAAGCAACATTCGCGCATCAAATTCCAATCTTTTTTTCTTGGAGGCAGGATCACCTTCTCCTACATTCGGCGACTGCGTCCGACGGAGGGTGATTTCATGCGCCGACTCTTTACCCCGACATTCATCATCCTACACCTCGTCCTCCTCCACTTCGTGGTGATCTGGTTCCGGACGCCGGCGGCCCCGGAGACCGAGTCGCCCCCCGGCGCAGGCTCGACGACCACCGGCGGCGGCCCCGAGGCGCCGGCCTCGCAGGCCCCCCGCCCCCTCGTCCGCCCGGGCCCGCTCGACCTCGAGAAGACCTCGGACGACGGCCGCAAGATGACCGCGGACCTGGGCAACGGCTTCATCGGCGAGCTCACGCTCGACCCGCGGCTCCAGAAGGAGTCGAAGAAGATCCTGGAGCGCGGCAAGGTGCCCGTCGGCGCCGTCGTGGTCATGGACGTCCAGACCGGCGACGTCCTCGCCCTGGCCGACCGCTACAAGTCCGAGCACCCCGCTGCCCCCCACTTCGAGGAGGGCGGCCCCCAGAGCCTGGCCCTGCGCGCCTTCGCGCCGGCCGCCAGCGTGTTCAAGGTCGTCACCGCGGCGGCGCTGCTCGAGGCCGGCGTCGGCCCGCAGGCGCAGTACGCCTACGTGGGCGGCCACCACCGCGTCAACGCCGAGCACCTCGCCGAGCCCCCGAAGGGCGCGCCGACGGCGGACCTCGGCGACGGTCTCTCCAAGAGCATCAACGGTCTCTTCGCGCGCCTCGCCGCCGAGAAGCTCGACCACGACGCGCTCGAGGTGATCTCGCACCGCTTCCTGTTCAACCAGGTCGTGCCCTTCCCGGCCATGACCGAGGCGAGCGTGGTTCAGGTGCCTCGCAACCAGCTCGAGCGGGCCCGCATGGCCGCCGGGTTCTTCCACAGCAAGATGGCGCCGCTGCACGCGGCGGTGCTGGCCGCAGGCATCGCCAACGACGGCATGATGCCTGCGCCGCGCATCGTCACCCGCATCACCGGGCCGGACGCCGTGGTCGAGGAAGCCCCCGCGCCCACGACCCTCGGTCGGGCCGTCGAGGCCGAGACGGCCCGACAGCTCTCCCGGATGCTGCGCAACACCACCGAAGACGGCACGGCGCGCCGCTCGTTCTCCAAGGTGCCCAAGGCGCTCGAGGGCATCGACGTCGCCGGCAAGACCGGCACGCTGACGGACGACACGACGCGGACCGACTACACCTGGTTCGTCGGCTTCGCCCCCGCCCAGAACCCCAAGGTCGCCTTCGCCGTCCTGGTCGGTAACGGCGAGCTCTGGTACGTCCGGGCCACCGACGTCGCCCGCGACGTCCTCGCCGCCTACTTCGACGGCCAGGCCCCCGCCGTCGCGACCCGCTGAATCTCGCCCTCCGCTCCCCCCGCTCCCACACAAATTCACCGAGAAATTTGCCCCCGCAGTCCGAGGCGCGCTAGCGTCGGAATCACGTGCACCGAAGGCTTCCGGTGCGCAGGGTCGGACTCAACACGCTTCGGGAGCAGGCGATGCTACTCAAGGCGATGGATCGTGCAGTGTCGGGGATGCGGCTGGCCGAGTCGAAGCTGGCAGCCTCCGCGCACAACACGGCCAATACGCTGACGGATGGTTTCGCCCGGGTTC
The DNA here is from genome assembly GCA_903847385.1 of uncultured Myxococcales bacterium. Classification (GTDB taxonomy): domain Bacteria; phylum Myxococcota_A; class Bradymonadia; order UBA7976; family UBA1532; genus CAINDO01. Next base: position 13,383 of record CAINDO010000334.1, on the reverse strand, counting down.
AGGCGGAAGGTGCGGAGGCGCGTGACGGCGGCGTCGAGGTGAACATCTCCTCGTTGCCCCCCGAGAGCGGCCCGGACCCCGTCGCCGAGATCATCGAGCAGAAGAGCGCGGCGGTCATGTACCGCGCCAACCTGAAGGTCGTGAAGACGGCCGAAGAGATGATCGGCGAGATCCTGGACACCCGCGGCTGACTTTTCGTCTCGGCCCCTTGATCGGCGGCGTCTCTCTCCCGAAGTACGGGGAGAAGATGCGAGAGAATTCGAGAAAGTCGGGAATCGCGCTCGTCGCGTCGCTGGTCGGCCTCTTCTGGGTCGGTCGCGCGGACGCACAGGCGCTGCCCTCCATCGACCGGAGCCTGACGCTCCGATCCGCGGACAACGATCCCGACCTGATCGTCGCCCGCGAGGCCTACGAGTCGCGCACGCGCACGCAGAGCCTTTACCTGCGCGTGAACGACGGCACGGCCGACCGCCAGGCCTTCAGCGGTCAGCTCATCGTCCGCGGCGCGGAGATCTCGGCCATCATCGGCCAGGGCGCCGAGCTCGCCGACTCGGACGCATCCTGGGGCATCCCGGGGGTGAACTACGGTGGCAACGCCGCGGACCGAGGGCTCGACGGCCCCGATCCCGGCGCCTACGTCCCGGTGCCCGCGGACCCCCTGGAGGCCGTCCGGGTCGAGGACGTACACACGGTCCGCTTCTACTTCGGCACCGGCGCGGACATCGACGACATGCGGGTGCTCATCCGCTACCCCGCCGAGCCCGGGCCGGCGAGCTTCGACATCCAGCTCTTCAACGCCGGCCGGCCCGACCCGATGAACTGGCCGCTGACCCAGCAGGGCGGCATTCAGGTCGGCAGCCTGGTGGACGCCATCCCCGACGACGGCGACTACTCCGAGGTCTTCGAGGTCCGCAACATCAAGCTTCGGATCGAGGACCTGGACGTCGTCGAGGACGCCGTGACGATCGGCGCCGTCGCGGTCGCCGGCGGTGTGGCCGGACCGGCGACCGTCACGCTGGACAACTACTCCAACGACTCGGACCTGGACCAGGACAACGGCTTCGACCAGAACGGCCTGATCTCCCCCATCCCGGCGGGCAGCGACCTGGAGCACCTGGTGTTCCGGCCGGGTCCCCTGATCAACGACCGCGCGGGGCGCCAGATTCCGGCCGACGCGATCCGCCTCGACAACCCGCCACGACGCATCGCGGTGGGCGAGTCCCTGCCCGTCTCGCTGTCGGTCGTGGTGCCCGCGGACCTGCCGCCAGGGGCGTACGTGGGCCGCATGGAGGTGTTCGAGGACAACAGCGGCGACCGGCTCCGCAACGGCGCGGAGCCCTTCGATCAGGTCAGCCTGACCGTGTTCGTCGGCGAGATCCCGGACGGCGGGCCGGACGTGGGTCCCCCACCCGACTTCGGCCGCGTGGACGCAGCCCCTCTGCAGGACGGCGGCCCCACGGACGGGGGCCCCACGGACGCCCGGCCCGTCGACACGGAGCTGGGCGATCGGGGCCCGAGCACCGACGCCCTCGCCGACGCTCACGTGGACACGGACGCGGACGGTCGCCCCCCGGAGGCCGGCCCCGGTGACGCCGGTCCCGATGGCGGTGACGACGGCGTCCCCGGGAACGAGGCCGGCACCGGCGACGCCCGCTTCGACGCCCGCCCGGACGGCCCGCTCCTCCTCGACGCGACGCTCCTGGACCCGGACGCGCGCGGTGACCACGACTTCGGCACGCCCCGGGGAGGCGCCTTCAGCTGTCGCACCACCCCGCCGGCGCACGCCTGGCCGTGGATGCTCACGCTCGGTGCGCTCCTGCCCTGGGCCCGGAGGCGCCGATGAACACCCGAACGACGCTGGCCGTGCTGGCCTCGCTGGCCGCGTCCGGCCCGGCCCTCGGCGGGGACGCCGTCTACGGCCGCCGGTTCGGACCGACGCCCGTGCTCTCGCCGTACCTGACCCTGGACGGCAGCCACACCCTCGGGGACGGCGGCGCCGGTTTCCATCTGCTCACGAGCTACGAACGCCGCCCGATGATCTTCGAGGATCAGGGCGATCGGACCATCGACATCGTCTCGGGCCGCTTCGCCGCGGACCTGGCGTTCACTTACGGACTCCTGCCCCGGCTCGACTTCGGCCTGGACGTGCCGCTGATGCTCTCGCAGAGCGGCCGCGGCCCGGACGGCACGGGCATCGAGTCCTTCGCGCTGGGTGATCCGGCGATGGCGTTGAAGTTCGAGCTGGTGGACAAGACCCGGCACGCCGTGGGTCTGGCGCTCGTCGGTCAGGCGTCTCTCCCATTGGGCGAGGAGAAGGCGCTCGTGGGCGAGAGCGGCTCGACGCTGGGCGGTCGCCTGGTGCTCGAGGTGCCGCAGGGCCATCGCCTGGACTTCGTCGTCAACGCCGGCTACCGCGCCCGTGAGGTCACCCGCGTCGAGGAGCTCGTCCTGAACGACGAGATCAGCCTCGGGTTCGGCGTCGCCGCGCGCCTCCACCCCCGCGTCCAGATCATGGCGGAGCTCGGCCTCTCGACGCCGGCCGAGGCGCCGTTCCGCAGCGTCGCCGAGACGCCCGCAGACGCCAACGGCGGCTTCCGGGTGCGCTTGTACGAGGGCCTGCACCTGGTGCTCGGCGGCGGGGCCGGCCTGGTGCCGGGATATGGGGCGCCGGCGTGGCGCGGGTTCGTCGGCTTCGAGTCGGCGCCGCGACGCCACGACTGGGACGGCGATCAGGTCGCCGACGGGCAGGACGTCTGCGACGAGACCCCCGGCCTGATCGGCGAGGCCGGCTGCCCGGCGCGGGAGGTCATCGCCAAGCCCAAGCCGGTCGGCCCGCGCAAGCCCGCCGACGACCGCGACGAAGACCACGTGCGCGACGATCTGGACCAGTGCCCCTACATCGCCGAAGACCAGGACCGGTTCCAGGACGGCGACGGGTGCCCGGAGCCGGACAACGACCTGGACCTGCTGACCGACGCCTACGATGGCGACCCCATGGGTCCCGAGGACTGGGACACCTTCGAGGACGAGGACGGCATCCCCGATCCGGACAACGACCGCGACGGGGTGGCCGACCTCGAGGACAAATGCCCGATGCAGGCCGCCGAGACGGAGACGGGCTGTCCGGGCGGACGGGCGGTCGCCGCCTCGGGCCACGGCGGCCACGGGGTGAGCGGCGCGGCCGGCGCCCCCCTGCCCGACCAGGACGGGCCGCTGCTGCTGGGCGACACGCTCCACCCGGGCAAGCCCATCATCTTCGAGTTCGCGGAGACGCGCCTGACGCCGGGCTCCGAGGCCACCGTCGACGACCTGGCCGCCTACCTGAAGGCCCACCCGGACCTGGGACCGTTCGAGGTCGGCGTGCACGTCGACAGCCTGGGCAACCGCCGCTGGAAGGTCTACCTGTCCCACGCGCGGGCCGAGGCCCTCGTCGGCGAGCTGGTGCAGCGGGGCGTCGCCGCCGACCGGCTGCAGGCCCACGGCTACGGCTTCGACATCCCCGTCGCGGACGACACGACACCCCAGGGCCGGGCCCTGAACCGCCGCGTCGAGTTCCGGCTGACGTCGCAGAGCGCCGTCAACGCCACCCGAGGGCGCGAGCGCCCGGAGCACGTGGTGTCCCCCGAGGGGATGCGCGGCCCCGTGCTGCGCCCCGAGTCCCCCATCGTGTTCGAGCCGCGCGGCGCCGCTTTGACGGCCGAGGCCTGGGCGCCGCTGCACGCCATCGCGCGCCAGTTGCGTGAGCACCCCGAGTGGAAGCGCGTGGAGATCGGCGTCCACACGGACGGACGCGGTGAGCACGGCCGGAAGCTGCGCCTGAGCCAGGAGCGCGCCGAGACGGTCCGCCGGGCCCTCGTGGCCGCCGGCGTCGAGGCGAAGCGCCTGGTGGCGCGCGGGTTCGGCGCGGCCGTGCCCATCGCCGGCGACGAGACCAAAGAAGGACGCGCCACGAATCGACGCGTCGAGTTCACGGTCCTCGGCGGCCCCGGAGGTCACAAACCCGCCCGGCACGACGAGGGCCACCCCGCCCAGGGGGAGCACGGCCACAGCCCGTTGAGTCGCGGCGAGGGCCCTCCCACCGAGGGTGACGACGGCCACGGAGGCCACGAAGAATGAGACGCGACCACCACCTCGTCGCCCCCCTGGCCCTGCTCGCGGCCGTGGCCTGGACGCCCCTGGCCTTCGCCGCCGACCACGGCCACGCCCCGGCGGGCGGCCACGCCGCGGCGCCCGCGCACGGGGCGCACGACGCCCACGCGGCCCCGGCCAAGGGAAAGAAGGCCGCCAAGAAGAAGCCGGCAGCCCACGGCGAGCCCGAAGCCGCGACCCACGGAGAGGCCGACGCCGGGGGGCACGACGGTCACCAGGCCCCGAAGGCGGCGGCTCACAAGGCGAGCAGCGCGCACGAGACCAAACCCGACGCCGACGGCACATTCACGATCCAGCTCGACGATCCCGACGCCGACGTGCCCGCCGGCGCGCCGAAGGGCGACCTGCACGGTGGGAAACGCACGGGCCACGGCCCGGCGCCCGCCACACACGCGCCTGCCCACGGCGAGGACGCCGATGCGCACGGCAAGGCCGCCGATGCGCACGGCAAGGCCGCCGATGCCCACGGCAAGACCGCCGATGCGCATGGCAAGGCCACAGACGCCCACGGCAAGGCCCCAGACGCCCACGGCAAGGCCACAGACGCCCACGGCAAGGCCCCAGACGCCCACGGCAAGGCCGCCGATGCGCATGGCAAGGCCCCAGACGCCCACGGCAAGGCCGCCGATGCGCATGGCAAGGCCCCAGACGCCCACGGCAAGGCCGCCGATTCGCACGGCAAGGCCCCAGACGCCCACGGCAAGGCCGCCGATTCGCACGGCAAGGCCCCAGACGCCCACGGCAAGGCCGCCGATGCACATGGCAAGGCCGCCGACGCGCATGGCAAGGCCCCAGACGCGCATGGCGATGCCGCCGATGCACACGATGGACACGGTGCCGGGCACGAGGCCGCGCCGGCGCAAGGCAAGCCCGCGGCGCACGGCGAAGCGGAGACCGACGAGGCGTCCGACGACGAGGCCGACGGCGACGAGACCCACGATCTCCTCGACGACGCGGCCACGAAACCGAAGCCGAAACCCAAGCCCAAGCCCCGCGACTGGAAACCCCTGACCGGAACCGGCTTCGCCGAGGCCCGCCGCAACAAATGGGGCGTGGTCGAGGCCGTGCCCCCGGCGATCGCCGCGCGGACGCGCATGGCCTTCCGCGGCGACGAGGTCGAGTTCCCGGACAAGGTCCACTTCAAATACAACTCGATCACCTTCGAACGCGGCGCGGACGAGGTCGTCGCCAAGATCGCCGACTCGCTCCAGGCGTCTCCCGAGATCCAGAAGCTCTGGATCGAGGGGCACACGGACCTGAGCGGCGGCGAGGCCTACAACCAGAAGCTGAGCGAGGCGCGGGCCTCGGCCGTGCGCGAGGCGTTGGTGCGGCGTGGCGTGGCCCCCGAGCGCCTCGTCGCCTACGGCTTCGGGGAGAGCCGGCCCGCGACCGCCGAGCGGCGGGGCAAGGGCGTGCCCGAAAATCGGCGCGTCGTGTTCCGCCTGGTGCAGGCGGATCGGCCCGCGCTCCAGACGCGCCGCGTGGTGGAGTTCGGTCAGGCCGCCGTCATCGGCGTGTGGGGTGCGGTGCGCTACCGCGTGTCCGCCCTCGGCGCCGCGTCGCGCACCCCGGAGCGGTTCCCGACGACGGCCTTCGCCCGCAACGCCGCCGACGCCGCCGAGTCGCACGGCGGTTCGCCGACCTCGACGGACGCGCACGGGGGCGACGTCGGGGCCGACGCCGAAGCCGACGCCATCGCCGCAGGCATGGAAGACGAAGGCGGGTGGCGACCCCTCCCGTTCCGGACACAGCTCCCCGAGGGCGCTGTCATCGAGACGGGCGCGGGCGGCATGGCCCTGCTGCGCCTGCCGGATCTGACCCGGATCCTGGTCCACGGTGACACGCGCCTGGCGCTCACCAAACTGTTTCACAACCACACCGAGGGCAAGTCGTACACCTCTGCCCGTCTGGAGACCGGGTCGCTGCGCGTCTCCGCCAACCCGGACGAACGCGGCGTCAGCAGCGGCATCTGGTCGTTCCCCGGGGGCGCCGTCGAGCTGACCTCGGCCGACTTCGAGCTCCTCGCCCGCGCCGAAGGGACCTCGCTGGCGGTCCTCCGCGGCGGCGTCAAGGCCTCCAACGGCGGCGCGGAGTCCATCGCGGTGCGCATGGGCGAGCGCCTGCCGCCCGGCGCCGCGGCCCCGATGTCTCTGCTCGCCGGGCCGGAGATCGAGTCGCCGGTGAACGGCACCGTGGCCGACGTCGTGCTGGTCTGGAAGCCCGTTCCGGGCGCCGTGCGATACCAGGTCGAGGTCGCCGAGGACCTGGCCTTCTACCAGCCGAAACACGCGGACGAGACGGCCGAGACCCGCCTGACGCTCGCCGATCTCGACACGGGCCGCCCCTGGTACTGGCGCGTGCGCGCCATCAGCGACGACGGCGCCCTGGGCCTCTCGTCGCGCCTGTATTCGTTCCGCACGAGCGGCCCGGCGGCCGCTGCGCCGGCGGCCGCGACCCCCGCGAGCGCACCGGCTTCGGCGAGCGCGCCCGCCCACGACGCCCACTGAGCGCCGAGGTCAGTCGATCTCGGCCTCGGCCTGCTCCAGCGCCGCGACGGCCGACTCCCATCGCTCGTAGGCGACGGCGAGCTCGGCCTCCTTCTGCGTGACCTCGCGCGCGACGGAGCGGACCTCGTCCGGCCGCCCGTAGTGGGCCGGATCGGCCTGCGTGGCGCGCAGCGCCGTCAGACGGTCCTCGAGGGCCGCCACCTGGCGTTCGGCCGCCTCCAGCGCGTCGCGCAGGGGCCGCGTCTGGGCCTGTCGACGCTGCCGGAGCTCGGCCTCCGCGCGTTTGTCGTCCTTGGACTTGCGCCGACGGACGTCCCCGCCGGCGCCCCAGTCGATGCTGCCCGGATCGACGCCGGCCTCACGCGGCGCCGGTGCGGCCTCGGCCGCGGGGGGCGCCACGGGGGCGGCCCGGAGCGCGCGGGTGGACCTGACCTCGTCGTGCAGCGGCAACGGCGCCGGTCGGTCGCCGCGCGCGCAGCGCTCCAGGTAGTCCGAGTAGTTGCCGGGGAACGGTGTCACGCGACCGTCGGCGACCTCCCAGACCTCCTCGACGACCTGATCCATGAAGTGGCGGTCGTGGCTGATGAGGACCACGGTGCCGGCGTAATCGCCCAGCGCCGCCTCGAGCACGCTGCAACTGGCCATGTCCAGGTGGTTCGTGGGCTCGTCCAGGAGCAATACGTTGGCCGGCGTGAGCAGCATCTTGGCCAGCGCCAGCCGGTTCTTCTCGCCGCCGCTGAGCACGCCGACCTTCTTGTCGACGTCCTCGCCGCTGAACAGGAACGCGCCGAGGATGCTGCGGACGAAGGTCGGCGCGTGCGACTCCGACGCGGCGAGCGCCTCTTCGAGCACGGTGCGGCGCAGGTCGAGCGCCTCGACCTGGTGCTGGGCGAAGTAGAACAGGCGCGTCTGCGGGCCGAGATCGCGGACCCCCGACTGGTACGGCGTGACCCCGGCGAAGAGCTTGAGCAGCGTGCTCTTGCCCGCGCCGTTGGGGCCGACGAGCGCGATTTTGGCGCCCCGGAGGAGCTCGGTGTCCAGTCCCTGGTAGACGACCTTCTCGCCCTGCCCCGAGAGCGCGTAGGCCTTGCGCAGGTTCTCCAGCTTCAGCACCACCCGACCGCTCCGCGGCGGCTCCGGCAACGCGAAGTGGATGGTGCGCTGCTTGGCGTCCAGCTCGATGCGGTCGATTTTCTCGATCTGCTTGAGTTTGCTCTGTGCCTGCCGGGCCTTGCTGGCCTTGTAGCGGAAGCGATCGACGAACCGCTGGAGCTCGGCGAGCTTGCGGTCCTGGTTCTTCTGCTGGCGCTCGAGCAGAGCCTGCCGCTGGGCGACCTGGTCCAGGTACGACTCGAAGTTGCCCGTGTAGAGCCGCAGCCCGGCGCCCGAGAGCTCCGCGATGTGCGTGCACAGCCCGTTGAGGACCGAGCGGTCGTGGCTGATCATCACCAGCGTGCCGCGGTAGTTGCGCAGGAAGCCCTCGAGCCAGACCAGCGACTCCAGATCGAGGTGGTTCGTCGGCTCGTCGAGCAGCAGGACCTCCGGGTGCATGAGCAGCAGGCGGGCGAGCGCCACACGCATCTGCCAGCCGCCGCTCAGCTCGCCGCAGTCGCGATCGAGCTGATCCCGCCGGAAGCCCAGGCCGCAGAGGATCTCCTCGACGCGGCTCTCGACCAGGAACCCGCCCATCGTCTCGAAACGAGCCTGCAGGTGCCCGTACTGGTCCATGAGCAGGGCGAGCTCGTCCCCCTTGGTCTCCGTCATCTGGTGTTCGAGGGCCTGCAGCTCGCGGCCGACGGCCAGCACGCGCTCCAGCCCCTCGCGGGCGACCTCGCGGATGCTGCGCCCCGAGATGAGCGCGATCTCCTGGGGCAGGTGCCCCACGGCGGTGTCCCGGGCGATGCGGACGATGCCGCCGTCCGGCGCGAGCTCACCGATGATGATGCTGAAGAGCGTCGTCTTCCCGGCGCCGTTCGGCCCGACGAGGCCGACGCGCTGCGCCGGTTTGATGTCCCAGTTCAGATCCTCGAAGAGGACCCGCGCTCCGTAGCCCTTGCTGACCCCGTGGAGATGAATCAAGGGGCCGGCTTGCGCGTGGAGAGGGCCATGGCGGCGAGGGCGGCCTCGGCGCGGACCAGGGGCTCCTTGTCGGAGAGCAGCGGGAGAACGACCTCGAGGCTCGCCGGCGGGCCGTAGGCGCCCAGGGCGGCCACGGCCGCGGCGCGCACTCGACCGTGTTTGCTCTTGAGCGCCTCGCGATAGGTCGGCACGGAGGCCTCCTTCCGGGCCGCGGCGAGGCCGGCCATGGCGCCGCCCGCCGTCTCGTCGAACTGGCTGCGCTCGATCAGGCTGAGCAGGCGCGTGGCCGCCGCCTCGCCGCGCTTGGCGAGACCGTCGACCGCCATGCCGCGCTGGTCGTCGTTGCCCTCGAGCGCGATGAGCTCGAGGATGTCCGGGGTGACCTTGGGGTCGTCGGCCAGGGCCATGACCTGTGTACCCGACATCCAGCCGAAGGCGCCCTTGAGGTCCTTCAGGGCGGTGCGCGCGTCGATGTGGATCAACTGCACCCCGGCGGCGAAGCGCGTGTCCAGATCCGCGTCCGCACGGCGGAGACCCACCAGGCTGGCGGCCTTGGGCGTGCCGATCGGCCCCACGGCGGCGATGGCGGCGCGACGCATCTCGACCTGCGGTGCGGTGATGACGAACTGCAGCGGGTCCAGAATCTCGGGCGTGCCGATGGCGGCGAGGGCCGCCACGAGCTCCATGCGGACGTTCAGATCCGGCTCGCGGCGCAGGAAGTCGCCGATGCGCTTCTCATCCCCGGCCCGGGCGACGGCCCGCAGGCCGCGCGCCGAGGAGAGCCGGATCTCCGGCTGACCCTCGCCCATGGCGGCCTCGAAGAGCGGCGCGCTCGGACGATGCGCCAGCCGCGCCAACGTGTCGATGGCGCGCAGACGCAGGCTGCGGCGGTCGCTGCGGGCGATCTCCTGCAGAAGGTCGACGACCTGCTTCTCGCCGTTGGCCTTGCCCCAGGCGAAGAGCCACTCGTAGCCCAGGCGCGCCTCTTCCTCGTTCTCGTTGGACGAGACGCGTTCGCGCAGCTCCCCGAGCACCGCGGGGTCGCGCACCTCGCGCAGGCCCTCGAGCGCGATGAGGCGCACGGTCGGGTCCGTGAACTTGGCGCCCTTGGCGAGCGAGCGCGCGATGGCCGGCGTGCCCAGCCCGCGCAGCGACAGGATCGTCGCGGCGTTGATGCGCTCGGCGAACTCGGCCTTCTCGTACTTGGCCTGGAGCTGCTTGACGATGTCCGCGGCGGCCTTTTTCTCGTCGATGCGGACCAGCAGGCCGCGCGCGAGCGTGCCGAGCTGGTCCTTGTCGTTCATGTGCGAGAGCGCCCAGGGCGCGCCGAGGCCGTCCTTGTAGGTGGCCAGCAGCGCGACGGCCTGCAGGAACTCCTTGCTGTCCGTGGCCTCGGCGAGGCCCGCGGCCAGGATGTCCCAGGCCGGCTTGCCGCCCAGCTTCACGATGGCCGCGCGGGCGTCGCCGCGGGCCTCCGGGCCACCCTCGACGGCGGCGCGCTGCCACAGCTTGAGCAGGTCCGCGGGCTTGATGCCGGCGTCCGGCCGGGCGAGGAACTCGACGCCCTGGTCACGCTCGGACTTCTCGTTCGAGGCGAGCAGCTTGGCCAGGGCCTCCATGGCGGTGCCCTGGAGCTTCTTGTCCTTGTCCACCAGCGCCAGGGCCAGCGCGCGCTGGCGCAGCGGCCAGTGGAGATCGACGACGCCGGCCTCGAGGGCTTTCTGCCGGTCCTCCTTGCCCAGACTCACGCGGCCGTCGAACAGCAGCGTGCGCGCGCGAGGGTCGGAGTTTCCGTCCAGGTCAGTGAAGACCGCGCGCGCCTGATTGGCGACGTCCTCGGGCTTGGGCAAGCCATCCTCGGCGGCCGCGCTGGCGGGTGCCTTCGGGGCCTTGGCCGCCTTGGGCGCCGCGCAGACGCTGCTCGCGCCGCCGAGCAGCACGAGGCAGCAGGTCAGCGCCGCCGTGCGGGTCCGGGGCAGCTTCGAGACGGCGATGTTCGGTTGCGTGGGCCGACGGCGCATGGGGTTCCTCCGAGTCTCCAGGGCAGAGTCGCGCGGCGATACCACAAGCGACGCCGGACCGGCAACCGGAACCGCGCGGGGGCCCCGGCCTCGATTCGCCGAAGCACGGCGCGCCGCTTGACAGGGCGAACGCGCCCTTGCGACGATTGCCTGTTTTTCCGAGACGATCAGTTTCGGCAAAAAGCCCTGAATTTCAGCGACTTTCCGAGCAGTGATCACCGTGACCCCGAGCCTGCGATCCGTCCTCGGCCGGCGACCTTCCGTCGTCCTGGCCCTCTCCACGCTCCTGGCAACCGGCTGCGTCGCCCCCGGCCTCGACGGGCTGACCAGCCTGGAGTGCAGCGCGGCCACGGACTGCGCCGCCGATCAGGCCTGCGTCGCCGGGGCGTGCGTCTCTCGAGGGGACGAGATCTGCGACGGCGCCGACAACGACGGCGATGGGCGCATCGACGAGGGCTTCGACCTGCAGAGCTCGGCCGAGCACTGCGGGGCCTGCAATCAGCTCTGCGCGGGTCGATGTGTCCAGGGCGAGTGCGACGAGAGCGACCTCGGCCTCCAGGGCGACGCCGGCTGCGTGCCGACCGAAGAGGTCTGTGACGGCCTCGACAACAACTGCGACGGCGCCACGGACGAGGGCGTGCTCAACGCGTGCAGCACCTGTGGCCCCGTGCCCGAGGAGGTCTGCGACGGTCAGGACAACGACTGCGACGGCGCCACCGACGAAGAGCTGGTCGTCTGCAACGGGTCCTGCGTCATCCCGCCCGAGGCCCCCTGCAACGGCATCGACGACGACTGCGACGGCAACACGGACGATGCGATGGAGCCCCCCGAGGGGTGCGGCGCCTGCGTCCCTGAGGAGACCGCCTGCGACGGCGAGGACGAGGACTGCGACGGCACCGCCGACGACGGCCTGCTCAACGCCTGCATGATGTGCGGTGACGCGCCCGAGGAGGTCTGCAACGGCCTCGACGACGACTGTGACGGCGAGGTCGACGAGAGCTTCCCCGTGCCCGATGAGCCGTGCAGCGCCGGCGAGGGCGCGTGCAACCGCCCCGGCGAGTACGTTTGCGCCGCGCCCGCAGGGTCGGGCACGACCGTCGAGGCCGAGTGTCGCGCCTCCCCGGGCGAGGCCGAGCTCGAGCGTTGCGGGAACGAGCTCGACGACGACTGCGACGGCAGCGCGGACGAGGGCTTCGACGGGCAGTTCGGTCAGCCCTGCGAGATCGGGACGGGCTTGTGTTTCGCGACCGGTACGACGATCTGCGGGGCGGAGGGCACGGTGGTTTGCGACGCGGTCGAGGGCGAGCCGCGCCCGGAGACCTGCGATCTGCTGGACAACAACTGCGACGGTCGGGTCGACGAGACCTACGATCTGATGAACGACCCGGACAACTGCGGGTTCTGCGGCGTCCGCTGCATGGCCAACCACGCGGCGACCTCGTGTATCGCCGGCAACTGCGCCGTCGGCGCGTGCGACGACGGCTTCCTGGACATCGACCGCAACCCGGCCAACGGCTGCGAGTGCGAACCCCGCGCCGATGACGAGCCCGACGCCGCCGGCGAGGACTCGAACTGCGACGGGGTGGACGGGACGGCGGCGCTCTCCGTGTTCGTCTCCGCGGACCGGGGCGACGACTGCACGCCCGGCGCGAACCCGGACCCCTGCCCCGGCGTCGTGCCCGGCTCGCTCCAGGCGCCCGTCCGCACCCTCGCCCGCGGCCTCGCGCTCTCCGCCGAGCGCGGCCTGCGGCACATCATCCTCGAGCAGGGTGACTACACCCGGAACACTGCGTTCACCTTCGACCGCGACCTCGAACTGCACGGCGGCTATCGCTTCGACATCGTCACCCGGACGTGGTCTCGCCCCGCAAACCCCGCGACGCCGACGGCGCTTCGGGCCGGCCGTGTACGCGGCGAGCCGGCCGTGGTCGTGTCCGCGGACGTCGCCCTGACCCTGGACGCGCTGCTCATCGAGGCGCCGGCCGCCGGTGAAGGCCAGAGTGCCATCGCGATCCGGGGCGACGCCTGCGCCGGCATCCGCCTCGTCCGGAGCATCGTCGTCGCCGGCGCGGGCGGCAATGGCACCGTCGGCGCCCCGGCGGTGATCGTGCCCGACCTCGCGGCCGTCGGTGGCGACGGGCAGTCGGGCGCCGATCCGCGGGGCAATCCGATGGGCGCCGGCGGCCAGGGCGGAGTCAACGCCGCGTGCCCGGACGGCACCGCGGGCGGACGCGGCGGTCAGGGCAATGTCCGCGATCCGGAGGACGAAGGCCGGCGCTTCGGCGATCCGGGCGCCACCGGCGGGCTCGACACGGCCGGCGGCGACGGCGCGCTGCTCATCCGGCTCTTCGATCCGTTCAACATGAACCTGCTCGTCGACACCGAGAACCCCGCCCAAGGCGGCGCGGACGCGCTCCCCAGCCCCGCGGGCGAGGCCGGTGTGCCCGGCTCCCCGGGCGGCACCGTGGGTCAGCCCATCGCCGTGTGGAGCCCGCACCCGGGCACGCTCCCGCGACCGGGTGTGAACGGCCAGGGCGGCGGCGGCGGCGGCGGCGGCGTCGCCGGATCGGATCGACCGGGGCTCCCGGGCCCCGGTGGCGGTGGCGGCGGCGCAGGCGCGTGCGGCG
>CAINDO010000333.1 GCA_903847385.1 uncultured Myxococcales bacterium | reverse complement strand
GCCTGCAGCGCGGCCTCGGGCGTGTCGGCCGGCTCGGCGGCGTTCTCGGCCCGGCGGGCCTCGCGGGCGGCCCGGGCGGCGCGCACGTCCGCCTGCAGCGCGGCGAGCGCGGCGTCCGCGCCCAGGGGCTTCACGAGCCGCCCGAGCAACGATTCGAGGCGCTCGACACCCCGCTCGGCGACGAAGAGCTGGTCCGCGCGCAGCGACAGCCGCGCGTGGCACAGCCGCGTGTCGAAGGCGTTGCGATGCGCGCCCCCGTCCGCCAGGCGCTCGGCGTGCTGGTGCAGCGCCCGCCCGATGGGCCCGGGAAACGTCAGCGCGTCCGCCTCGACGAGCGCGGTCACGGCCTCGGCCCACTCGCGGTAGTTGCCCGGCGAGTCGTCGATCTCCTCGGGGGTGGGCAGGGCGGCCAGGGCGTCCTCGATGCGACCGAGCCGGCACGCGACGAGCGCCGTCTGGTTGCGGCGCCGCAACACCGAGAAGGCGTCCCGCCGGCCGCGCGCGGCGTCCCGGTCCAGGGCGGCCTGGGCGTCCTCCAGGCGGCCGACGCGGATCAGCGCGCGGATGCGCGTCGAGGCCATGCCCGTCTCGCCGCGATCGGCGCGGGCGGCGCGGATGGCCTCCACGGCGGCGTCCACGACGGCCAGGGCCTCGGCGGGGCGGTCGGCGTCGTCCAGGGCCGAGGCCAGCTCGCCGTTGATGCAATCGAAACACGGCCACCGGGGGTCGATGCGCGACAGGGTCTCGCGGGCTACGGCCATGCGTTCTTCGGAGTAGGCCGGGCCGTCCACCAGGCCGTAGGCCGCGGCCAGATCCTGCACCGTGCACACGGACTGCGGGCAGTCCTTGGCGTCGGCCCGGTGCGAGCGCTCGACCAGCGACGCGGCCTCGGAGAGGGCGGTGGCGTCCTGCCGGTGGAAGATGCGGCTCTGCAGGCCCCAGTGGCGCAGAAAGACCTCGATCCAGGGCAGGTTCAGGCTGCGGGCGCGGCTGAGGGCCTCGGGCAGCAGCGCGTCCACGGCGGCGTGCTCGTCGTTGACGGTGTGCCGCGAGATCAGGTCCATCGCCTCCGCGAGCGACCGCTCCCCCGCCTCTTCGAGCGCCTGCTCCTGCGCTTGCACCCAGGCCCAGATGTCCATCGCGTCCCTCCGTCGTTGCCCTGCGGCGCGCGCTCAGGTCGCGGCGAGGAGCGTCGTCGCCGCCTCGCCCACGGCCCGCAGCGCCCCCAGAAAGTCGTCCCCGGCGTCCGGCTGCCCGGCGCCGCTCGTCAGCGACACGAGCCCGCGAAGCAGCGCCAGCCCCTGCCGCGCGCCCGGTGTGTCGAGATCGGCCGCCAGCACCGCCGCCACGGTGGGGGCCTCCAGGTTCACGTACAGGTGCCCGTCCAGGCGGTCGTCGATGGTCTTCGTGTACAGCCGCACCAACGAGAGCGCCGACTCGGAGATGCGCCGCGCCGCCTCGTCGCTCTCGGCCCGGCGCTTGAGCTCGACCTCGCGGTCGGGCACGAGCACCAGGGGCACCTCCGGGGGCTGGAAACGCGCGGGCACGAGCTTGTAGCGCGGCCGCCCGAAGGCGCGCTCCAGCTTCGCCCGCGTCTGCGGATCCGTCTGCGCCTCGCGGAACACGGCCCGGTTCCCGGCGGCGGTGCCCAGCTCCACGAGCCGCGCGCCCCGGGCCTCGACCCAGGCCCGCAGAAACGGCAGCACGCCGTAGCGCGTGCCCACGGCGATGGGGAGCTTCAGCGCGCGGAAGAGGGTCTCCTCGAAGCCGCCGTGCTCGGCCAGCGACACGTGCACGGTGCCGTTGCCGCGCCGCAGCAGGGGGGCCACGCGCAGGTCGCCCTCGGTGGTGGGCACCGTGAGCTCCTCGGCGAGCAGGTCGAACAGACGCGGCTCCGCGATGGCGGCCCCCAGCAGCGCCTCGTTGTGGCGGGTCAGCACGCGACGCCACGTCTCGGGCTCCTCCCGGGCCAGCGCGGCGAGGCCGTCCAGCAGGGCGTCCAGCAGGCGGGCGCGGGTGGCCGAATACACGGCGTCCCGCTGCAGGTCCTCGCGGCTCGCGGTGGGCGTCAGCCGATTGGACTCGACCACGCCGCCCACGAACCCGGCCCAGCGCGGCAAGAGCTCGCGGTGGTCGTCGTCCAGCAGCATCCCGCGCAGGAACACGTGCAGGTTGCGGTTGTCGCTGCTGCCGTAGGTCAGGCCGTCCTGGATCCACAGCATGCCCCGGGCGTCCGTCGCGGACGCCTGATCGACCGGGCCGCCGGCGATCTCGAACGTGCACAGCGGCTTGAACGACCGCTCGAAGCGCTCGGCCAGGGCCATGCGCAGCTTGCGGGCGCGCACGGGGGGCAGGTCCGGCTGGCGCCAGGGGGGCGGCTCGGCGTTCACGGCGGTGTCCGCGTCCCCCAGGTAGATGGGCTGCGGCAAGAGGCCGGCATAGTGCAGCACGATGCCCTCGAGCCGGGCCTCGTCCGCCAGGTCGGCGTGTTCCGGCCGCAGGACGAGGCGTACGCAGGTGCCGACGGCGCGCGGCGCGCCCGGGGAGAGCGTGTACCGCTGGCCGTCGTGGCTGCGATAGACCCAGGTCTCGCCGGGGGTCTGCCAGGAGCAGGTCTCCACCTCGACGGTGCGGGCCGCGATGAACGCCGACAGGAACCCCAGGCCGAAGGCGCCGATCAGGGCGTCGTCCTGGCTCGACGCCCGCAGCACGCGGGTGTAACCCGCGCCCACGGTGGCCAGGTAGCGCACGATCTCGTCGGCGGTGAGGCCGGCGCCCGTGTCTTCGATCTCCAGGGTGGGCTCCTGGGTGGGCGGGCCGCTCAGGCCGCGGACGCGGATCAGGGCCGGGGCCTCGGCGTCCGGAGACTCCAGTCGGCGCCGGGTGAGCGAGTCGTGGGCGTTCTGCACCAGTTCGCGCACGACGACCTCGGGTCGCGAATACAGGTTCTCGCCCAGCACGCGCATCACGCCCGTGAGGTCGACGGTGGTCTGGCGCAGCTCCAGGGTCGGGGTGTCCACGGGGGGCCACGCTACGGCAGGGCGGCGCGGACGCCAAGGGGATTGCGGTTCGTCGGATTCCGCGTAACGTGCCCGGAAAGGCACCCCGACCAGACATGAACCGCGAGCCCGAGCACGAGAGCACGCTGCCCGTCGGCAATGTCCTGGCAGCGTTGCGTCGCAAGTACCAGTCCGGCGGCCTGGTGGACCGTGCGCTCGCGCCGCTCAACGCCCTGCAGGCCGCCGAGGCGGACGCGCGCAGCGACCCCCGGCCATCGGTCCGCGCCGAGGCCGCGCTGGCGCTCGGGGCCATGCTGGTGGTGCACGGGAGCCTGTCCGCGGCGCTCACCGCGCTGGGCCGCGCCATGGAAGACCTGCCCGACGATGCCGGGCCCCTGGGCTGCCTGACGCACCTGGAGTACGGCCGCGCGCTGTCGCACGCCGGCGAGTATGGCGAGTCCCAGGCCGTGCTCGAGGAGGGCCTGCGACGCTGCGAGCCCGAGGCGTCGGGGATCTACACGGCCCACTTCTGGCTCTCGATCGGCATGAACTACGGCATCCGGGGCCAGGCCACGCCCTACGCCGCGCACACCGAGCGGTGCCTGGAGATCGCCACCCGCATCGGGCACGCGCAGCTCGCCCTCAACGCGCGCATCAACATCGCCGGCGCCTACATCTCGCTGAAGCGCTTCGACGAGGCCCGCACGCTCTTCGACCAAGCGCTGACGGAGGCCCGCACCCTGGGGCTCGTGCGCATGGAGGGCCTGGCCCTCGCGGGGCAGGGGGCCGTCTGCGGCGCATTGGGCGACCTCTCGGGCGAGACGACGCTGCTGACGCCGTCCAACGCGATCTTCGAGCGGCTGGGCGACCTCTTCCAGGTGGCGCGGCAGTGGCTGCTGGCCGGGGACCGCGCGCTGACCCACGGCGACCTCGGGGTGGCGCGCAGTCACCTGGAGCGATGTCAGGAGATCGCCCGCGAGCGCAGTCTCCGCGGCCTGCTGACGATGAGCCTGTCGAGCCTGGCCACCCTGAGCGAGCGCGAGGGCGATCTGTCGCGGGCGCTGGCGCTGGTGCGCGAGGCCGACCGCCTGCGCACCGAGGGCGCCGCCGAGCAGACGGAGCTGCGCCTGCAGGTGCTGCGCGTGCAGCATCAGCTCGAAGCGGCCCGCCGTGAGAACGCCCGGGTTCAGGAGACGGCCCGGACGCTGGCCGCCCACAACGAGGCCCTCTCGGTCGCGCTCGCCCGGATCGAGCGGCAGACCCACGATCTGCGCGCCGTGCTCGAGGCCCACCCGGACGCCATCTGCGTGCGGCGCACCGGCGAGCGGCTGTGGCTCAACCGCGCCGCCGCGGCGCTCCTGGGCCGCGAACCGGGGCACGGCCCGCCGCCGACCGCCGCGCACGACCTGTGCCGGACGCTCTCGTGGGACGCGCGCGAGCGGCCGGTGTCGCTGCCGTCGCAAGTGGTCACGCGGGCGGACGGGCGCGCGGCGACGCTCTCCATCAGGTCCGTGGCGCTCGACTTCGAGGGCGAGCCCGCCGTGCTCTTCGCGATGCACGACCTGACGGAGCACACGCGGCTGGAGGACGAGGTCCGCCGCCTGAACCACCTGGCGGCCCTGGCGACCATGGCCGGCGGCGCGGCGCACGAGATCAACAACCCCCTGGCCATCGTGCTCGGCAACCTGGAGTACGTGATCACCGAGGAGCACGGCCCGGCGCTCCATGCGTCGGACGAGCGACGCGAGGCGCTGGACGCCGCCCTCCACGCCGGGCGGCGCGTGCGGGAGATCGTGCGGTCGCTGCGGGTGTTCTCGGCGCTGACGAAGCCGAACTTCGAGCGGGTGCGCCTGGTCGAGGTCGTGCACCGGGCGGCGGCGGCGGCCCACAAGGCCCACCCGCGCCCCGCCGTGCCGGGCATCGACGGCGAGCCGGACTTCGAGATCGAGACGGACGCCACACTGCTCGCCCTGGCGCTGGAGCGGGTGCTGGAGAACGCGCTCCAGGCGGTGGAGACCGGCCCGTCGGGCCGCGTGGACCTGCTCGTGGGGCGCCCCGCGCCGGACCGGTTCACGCTGGAGATCGTCGACTCGGGCCCCGGGATCCCCACGGAGCTGCACGAGCGCGTGTTCGAGCCGTTCTTCACCACGCGGCCCGTGGGGCGGGGTCAGGGCCTGGGTTTGTCCGTGACCGCGGGCATCATGCGGGCGCTGCGCGGGCGGATCTCGCTGAGCTGCCCGCCCGAGGGCGGCACGCGGGTGCGCCTGGACCTGCCGATTCGGGCGGGCGCCGGGGCCACACCCACGCCCACGCCGGGGACCTGAGGGCTCGCCGGCCTCAGCGGGCCTCGACCTCGAGCTCCATCAGGTTCAGGTAGGCGAACTGCCCCTGGGCGATCTGCACGTCCACGTGCAGCCGGCCGCGGGGGTCGGGCACGAGGCCCGTCAGCACCACCAGCTCGCCGACGTTGGCGTTCGAGCCGTCGGCGCCCACGCCGGGCCCCGTGGTGGTGACCTCGGCCTGCGCGGGCGCGCCGCCGCCGTGCACGACGAAACGTGTGACCCGCCGCTCGTCCGCGCTCGCGCGGCTGGCGAACAGACGCAGCGTGTGGCGCGCCCCCGGCGTGAGGCCCTGGAGCGTCAGACCGCCCGGGTCGTCCGGATCGCCCGTGTAAAAGAAGTCCTGGGTGGCCTCCGCCACGGCCAGCGTGCCGAGCCGCCCGAAGTCCGGGGCCGCGAGGCCGCCGTTGCGCAGGCCGTTGGCGCGGAAGCCGCCCGAGAGCACCAGGTCCACGCCCGTCGCCTCGCCGCGTGTGCCCACGAGGCCGCGCAGCGCCTCGCCGGCGAGGGCCTGCTCACCGCCGGGCAGGCCGGGCCAGGCGTTCCACTGAATGCCGAAGGCGTCGACGCCGGCCGGGTGACCGTTCTCGGCGTCCGAGGGGCCGAGATCGACGCGGACGTACGTGCCCGGCGGCGGTCCCGGGGGCAGGGGGCGGGCGGACTCGGGCACGTGGGCGCGCACGACCGGCAGGATCGCCTCGGCCCAGAGCGTGTAGCCGGCGGGCGACAGATGCAGGCCGTCGGCCACGAAGAGGCCCGCGTCCGGCGGGCTGCCCGTGGCCAGGAACGTCGTCGCGCCGTCCACGTAGACCAGGCTGGGGTGGGCGTCCGCGAGGGCTTCGATGCGCGCGTTCACCTGCGCGGCCACGGGCCAGATGCCCCAGCGCGCGGGCGTGGGCGTGATGGAGACCCACAGCAGCGGCGTGCCCGGCTGCGCGGCGTGCAGGCGCGCGGCGACGCATCGATAGGCGTCCACCACCGAGTCCGCCGAGCGGCCGTCGGCCAGATCGTTCGTGCCGGCGTACAGGAGCACGGCCGCGGGGCGGTGGCGCAGGATCAGCGGCTCGGCCCAGTGGGCGACGTCCGCGAGGCGCGCCCCGCCCACGCCGCGCTGCACGGGGTCCCAGGCCGAGAGCAGGCGCTGGGCGTCCTCCCACCGGCGGATGCTGGAGGAGCCGACCACCACCAGCCCTCCACCAGGGGCTCCGGGCGGGGCGGCGTCGTCCGCGGCGGCGAAGGCGGCGATGCGGGCGGCGAAGGGGTCGTCGCCCACGTTCACGCCGGCGCAGGGGTCGTCCGCCCAGGGCAGGGGCGGCACGGGGACGGGGCCGGCGTCGGGGACGGGCGTTGCGGGGCCGTCCGGGGCGGGGTTTGCGCCTGCGTCGTCCGCCGGCGCGAGGCGGGCGTCTCCGGCGGCCGGGGCCGCGTCTCCG
>CAINDO010000332.1 GCA_903847385.1 uncultured Myxococcales bacterium | reverse complement strand
CGCGTCGTTGTTCGGCTCGGCGTCGTCGTCGCCCGGGGCGCCGCTCGGCACGGCGCCGTCCGCGCCGGGCTCGGGGCAGGGGGGCACCGCGGCCACGCTCACGTCGTAGCCGACCTCGGCGCGGCCGGGGCCGGCGAGCTGGAAGCGCCACGTACCGGCCTCGGGCAGGCGCTTGACCGTGAGGCTGCCGCTGCCGCCGCCGTCGTCCTTCAATACCACGCGTTTGAATGGCTCTGCGGGCTGGCTGGGGGCGTACAGCGCGAGCGAGACCTCGCGGGTGTCGTCGTCGTCCTCGGTCGGCGTGACCTTGCCCTTCACCTGCACCTGCACGAGCGTGCCCGCGGGGAGGTCCAGGGCGTACCAGTCCTCGTTGGCGCCGCAGAGCACCCGCTTCTGGCCCTTCTGCGGGTCGTAGGGTTTGGCGTCGCCGGCGGAGTCGTCGGGCTCATGGTCGTCGTCGCGCATCCGGCAGGGCGGGTGCTGCTTGAAGTAGGCGACCTCGAGGTTCCACCGGGCGTCGTCGTCGGCGGGGTCGAGCTCCAATGCGCGCTGGAATTCGCCCACGGCCGCGGCCCAGTCCTGCTTCTGCGCGCCGAGCAGGCCTCGGTTGAAGGCCACGCGCTCGCGCAGGTCCGTCAGGGCGGCGCGGCGGGCGACCGTCTCGGCGTCCTGCCCGGCCAGCAGGGCCGTCTGCTCGGCCACGAGGCGATACGCCTGGTCCAGCGACGCCGTCGCCGGGTCGGCCTGCTCGGCCTTCTCGGGGCCGATGAGCGCCACGGCGCGGGCCAGATGCACCTCCGGCGCGTCCGTGTCCACGCTCTTCAGCGCCTCGACGGCCTCGACGTACTTGCCCTCGGCGATGAGCGCGCGCGCAGTCTCGACGTCGCGCTGGTTCCAGACGAAGGGCCCAAAACCCATGAGCGCCAGGCCGAGGGGCACGAACGACATCGAAGCGAGTGATCGCGTGCTCATGCAGCCCTCGCCTTCTGCCGCCGCTCGCGGACCATCAGCTCGGCCAGGAGCAGGAGGATCGCCGGGAAGAGCACGTACTGGAACTTCTCGCCGAACTGGTGGCGGATGCTCGCCTCGAGCGTGGTCTTCTGCAGTTCGCCGAGGGCGGTGGCCAGCTCGGCGGCGACGTCCGTGGTGCCGTCGTAGGCGAACACGTGTTTGGCCTTCACGTTCTGCGGATCGGCGAGCTGCGTCAGGTTCTCCAGCAGCGCCAGGTTCAGCTTGCTGTACACGGGCTTGCCGTCGGAGCCCTTCTGGTAACCGGCGTGCTGGCCGTTGGCGTCCACCAGGGGGATGGGCTCTCCGACCATGGTGCCGATGCCGATGGCGTAGATCTTCACGCCGGCCTCGGCGGCCTTCTGTGCGGCCTTCTTGGCGGCCTCGCCGGCGCCGGGGGCGACGTCCTCGCCGTCCGTGAGCAGGAGCACCACGCGGCTGCGTCCCGTGTTCTCGGCCTTGTCCGCGTGCCCCGTGAGGAGCTGCGTGGCCTGCGTGATGGCCATGCCGATGTTGGTGCCGCCCACGGGCATCTGCTGCGGGTCCAGGCTGTCCAGGTACAGCCGGATGGCGCTGTTGTCCGCCGTCAGCGGGCTCTGGGTGAAGGCCACGCCGGCGAAGGGCACCAGCGCCACGCGGTCGCCGGAGAGGGTGTGCACCAGGCGGCCGAGCAGGTCACGGGCGGCCTGCAGGCGGCTCGGCGGCACGTCCCGCGCGAGCATGGACTTGCTGATGTCGAAGGCGATGGCGACGTCGATCCCCGACTGCCTCAGGGCCTCCGGGCGGCGCCCGAACTGCGGTCGCAGGAGCGTGAGCGCCAGGAATACCAGCGCCACCCCGAAAAGGAACTGTTTGATGAGGCGTCGCTGCGGCGATAACGTGGCGAGCAGCTTCTGCACGAGCGGCACGTGCCCGGCCTTGGCCAGCAGTCGCCGGCGCACCGCGGCGCCGTAGACCCACAGCGCGAGCGCCAGCAGCGGCAGCGCGCAGACCCAGATCAAATCGGGATTGCCCCAGCGCATCAGGGGAACCTCCGAAGCAGCGTCTGGCTGAGCGCGACCTCGAGCAGCAGCAGCAGCAGCGCGGGCAGCACGAGCTTCACGAAGAGCTCGGTGCGCTCGGCGGCGGCGTAGTCCACGAGGCGCGTCTTCTCCAGGTTGTCGAGGATGTCCTGGAACTCGCGCTCCAGGCTCGTGGGGTCGGTGGCGCGGTAGAAGCTCGCCTCCGTGGACACCGCGATGTCTTGCAGGAGCTTCGGGTTCACCGGCGTGTCGATCTTCTGGTACACGCGCCGACCGGTCACGAAGTCGACCATGTCCGAGGGCTGGCGCGCTTGACCCTCGCTGCCCACCAGGATGGTGAAGACCTTGACGCCGCGCTTGGCGGCTTCGCGGGCCATCTCCATGGGGGCGACGTTCGAGCCGTTGTCGTCGCCGTCCGTGAGCAGGATGATGATCTTGCTCTTGGCCTCGCTCTCCTTCAGCCGGGCGAGGCTCATGGCCAGGGCGTTGCCGATGGCGGTGGCGCTGCCGTCGATGTCGTCCAGCCGCATGCTCTTCAGGATGTTGAGCATGACCCCGTAGTCCAGAGTGAGCGGGAAGAACGTGAAGGCGTCTTTCCCGAATGCGACGAGGCCGACCCGGTCGTAGCGGCGCGACTCGATGAACGCCCGCAGCGTGTCGATGGCGGCCACGAAGCGGTTGGTGGGCTCCTTGCCGGCGTTCTGCAGGCGGACGAGGTCCTCATCGGCGATGTCCACGGAGGCCATCGAGCCCGACAGGTCCAGCGCGACCACGATGTCGATGCCCTCGACCTCGGCGGTGTCGTCCCGGGCGAACTGCGGGCGGGTGAGCGCCAGCAGCAGCAGCGCGAGCGCGATGAACCGGAGCGCCAGGGGCAGGTGCACCAGTTGCGCGCGCCAGCCACGTTTCACGCCCTCGGTCCGGTGCCGCGCGGGGAAGCGCAGACCTGGCGCGCCGTTGCGCCCGCGCCAGGCCCGGAACATCACGACGAGCGCGCCGACGACCAGCAGGCCGTAGGCGAACCAGATCCAGATCGGGTACTTGGGCCAGATCACGTCGGGCCTCCGGAGGGGGCGGCGCCCGTCGTCACCGGGGCCGCGCTGCCCGGCTGCGGCGCGTCCGGCTCGCGCGTGAGCTCCACGATGCCGCGGGCCGCGCGCAGGGCCGTGTCGGCGCTGCTCTCGCTCGAGGCCAGATCGGCGAACTTCACGAAGTCCGTCTCGACCAGGAAGTCCTCGACCGCGATGATGGCCGACGAGTGCGAGAGCCGCTCGGGCACGAGCATCTGCAGCTCGGCCCCGACCAGTCCACGCTTCGAGAGCTCGGCCGTGATGCGGTCGCGCTCGATGCTGCGGAACGCCGCCCGGATCTCGTCGCTGGTCATCTCCAGCGCGCCGAAGCCGTAGCGCTTCTCCAGGTACGCGCGGACGATCTCGGACAGGCGGAAGTAGAACTCCTTCATCTTGCCCTGGGCGGGCAGCTGCTCCGTCTGCAGGGCGTCCAGGGCGGCCAGGGCGATCACGTGGGCGGGCCGCGGGTCGACCCAGGGCACCTCGACGCGGCGTCGGCTCGCCAGCAGGCGCATGATGCCCCAGGCCAGCAGACCGCCGACCAGGCCGCCGCCGAGCACGATGGCGGCGATGAGCGCGGGCCAGTTGGTCGTGACGAAGGGCACGGGGCCATGCGCCGCGATGAACGCCGCCGCGGCCGGGTCCGGGGCGCCCGAGGGCGGGGCCGAGGCGGCGGCCGGGGTGCCGGCGCCGGGGGTCTTGAACGTCCGGAACTGGGGGTCCTGCGCGTTCTCCAGCAGGCGCTTCAGGGGCACCTTGCGGCCGGGGACCTCGAGTTTGCCCTCGCCGCCCGTGGCCTCCGTCCAGACCACCTGCACGGCGGGGACCTTGAGGCTGGCCTTGGGCTCCTTGGGCACGAGCTGGAAGCGGCGCGTGGTCTGGAGTTTGCCGTCCGGGCGCTTCTCCGTGGCGGCGGCCGCTGCGTCCGCGCCGCCCACCGCGGTGATCTCCGCGGCGCCGGCGGGCAGGGGCACGGTGATGCTCACCGAGTCCGGGTGCACCGCGGTCAGCGTGCACACGAGGGGCTCACCCACACGCACGGGCTCCGGCGCGCACTTCATCTCCACCTCGGGCGGGGGGCCCGTGGCGGGTTTGGGCGGGGCGGTCGGGGCCTGCGTGGGTGGGGCCGCGGCGGCGCTCGGGTCGGCGGCGGGCGCCTTCGCGTCGGGGGCGCCCGAGGCCGGCGCGAGCAGCACGATCAGCAGCGCGAGCGTGCTCATGCGCGCCTCGCCCGGATGCGGAAGTAGTTGAGCAGCGGCCCGGCGTAGTCCTTGGCGTCCGTGGGCACGCGGATCGGCGCCACGCCGTAACGCTTCAGGTCCTGCTCCCGGGCGCCCACGCGGCGCTTCTGCTCGTCGGCGTACCCGGCGCGCACGCTGCGCGAGCCCGTGTCGATGGCCTCGATCTCGCCGGTCTCGGCGTCCTCGATGAGCAGGAGGCCCAGGTCCGGGAGGTCCTCCTCGGCGGGGTCCACCACCGTCAAGGGGATCAGGTCGTGGCGGCCGGCCGTCACGTGCAGGGGGCGCTCGTAGTTCACGTCCAGGAAGTCCGAGATCAGGAAGACCACGGCCTTTCGTTTGGTCACGTTCCCCACGAACTGCAAGGCCGCGCCGATCGAGGTCCCGCGACCCACCGGGTCGAAGCTCAGGATCTCGTCGATGATGCGCAGGACGTGTTTGCGGCCCTTCTTGGGCGGCACGAACTTCTCGACCTGGTCCGTGAAGGCCACCAGGCCCACGCGGTCACCGTTCTTCACGGCCGAGAACGCCATCATGGCGGCCAGCTTGGCGGCCACCACCCGCTTCTCGTCCCGCGCGGTGCCGAAGGCCATCGAGCCGCTCATGTCGACCACGATGAGCACGGTCAGCTCGCGCTCTTCCACGAAGCGCTTCACGTGCGGCATGCCCGTGCGGGCGGTCACGTTCCAGTCGATCAGGCGCGGCTCGTCGCCCGGCTCATAGGCGCGCACCTCGTCGAAGGACATGCCGCGCCCCTTGAAGACCGAGTGGTATTGCCCGGCCATCTGCTGGTCCACCAGCCGGCGCGTGACGATTTCGATCTTGCGGATTTCCCGCAGCAGCTCTCTCGACAGCATGGTCTCTCAACCAGGGTCCGCAGCGCGTCAGCGCGTCTTGGGCGTCACGGAACTTCCACGGCCTCGAGGATCCGGGCGACCAGCGCGTCGCTGGTCACGTCCTCGGCCTCGGCCTCGTACGTGGTGATGATGCGGTGGCGCAGGATGTCCGGGGCGATGGCCTTGATGTCCTCGGGGATCACGTAGCCGCGGTGGCGCAGGAAGGCGTGGGCGCGGGCGGCGCGGGCGAGCCAGATGCTGGCGCGGGGGCTGGCGCCGAACTGGATGAACCGCGCCTGGTCCTTGAGGCCCTTGACCTCGCCTGGGGCGCGCGTCGCGAAGACGATGTCGAGGATGTACTCCTTGACCTTCTCGTCCAGGTAGATCTCGGAGATGGTCCGCCGGGCGTTGAGCAGCGCCTCGGGGTCGACCACGGGCTTGACCTGCGCCGGCGCCGGATCGAGCTGGCGGGCGATGATCTCGCGCTCCTCCTGCCGCGTCGGGTAGCCCACCTTCACCATCAACATGAAGCGGTCGATCTGCGCCTCGGGCAGGGGGTAGGTGCCCTCCTGGTCGATGGGGTTCTGGGTGGCCATCACGATGAACGGCTCGTTGAGCGGGTAGGTCGTGTCCCCGATGGTGACCTGCTTCTCCTGCATCGCCTCGAGCAGGGCGCTCTGCACCTTGGCCGGGGCGCGGTTGATCTCGTCCGCCAGCACCAGGTTGGCGAAGATCGGGCCCTTCTTGGGGGAGAACTCGCCGGTCTGCGGGTGGTAGATGAGCGTGCCGATCAGGTCGGCCGGCAGCAGGTCCGGCGTGAACTGGATGCGGTGGAACTTGGCCCGCAGGGTGGTGGCGAGCGTGTTCACGGTCAGCGTTTTGGCCAGACCGGGCACGCCCTCGAGCAGCACGTGGCCGCCGGTCAGCAGGCCGAGGATCACGCGCTCGACCATGTAGGACTGCCCGACGATGACCTTGTTGACCTCGGTCAGGATGTCATCGACGAAGGCGCTCTCGCGCCGAACCAGCTCGTTGATCACACGAACGTCTTGCATGGGGTCTGCTCTCGTACGGCTCTTGGGCGGGGGGCGGCGGTGATACCGTCCGTTTCGGCCCACGTCAACCGCGTGAATATTCCGGGCTATTCCGCGTCGAAACTTGCACCGAGTCGGGGAGCGGGTGTATCGCAGCCCCGGAGAGCGATTCAGCATCAGGAGGACAGACCGGTGCGGACAAGCAGAATGCGAAGCTGGGCCCTGGGCGGAGCATGCTTCGGCGTGCTCCTGGGCGCCGTCGGGTGCGGTGGACCGGAGTCCCCGACCGCCGACGAGAGCGGCGGGTTTCCTTACCGCGAGCTGGCCATCACGGCCACGGCCGCAGGCATCGATCCGAACGGGCTCGGTGCCCTTCCGGGCGGGCCGAACGGCCTGGGGCGTCCGGCCAACGGCGGGTCGGCCAACGGCGTCGGCTCGACCGCGTCCCGGGGGCCGGCGGCGCAGGCCGGTGGTGCCGATCAGGAGGGCGAGGGGTCGGGCAACGGCGCCTCCGGCGACGGGACCGGATTCTTCAGCGGCTCGGGCGACGCCAATGGCGAGAGCGGGTCCGGCTCGAGCGGCGGCGGTTCGTCCGGCTCGAGCGGCGGTGGCATCCCCAACGGCATCGGCAGCGTCGGCAGCGAGCCTTCCGGCGTGGGCGCAGCCCCGGGCTCGAGCGGTGGCGGTTTCTCCGGTGGAACGGTCGACTGCACTCTGTGGTGCAGCTTCGTTTTCGACTGCGTGGAGCAGCTCGGGGGCGAGTCCGATCCCCAGGACCGGGCCTCGTGCGACAGCGAGTGTGCGGCGGCCGGCGGCCAGATCCCGAGCGACCTCTCCGAGGCGGAGCAGGCGACGATCGGCTGCATCCTCACGGCCTTCAACGAGGGGGCCTGCCAGTCGCTGGTGACCTGCATCCGCAGCTCCACCCCGGTCGATGACGACGGCGGTGACAACGTGGACACGGGCGGCGGTGGCACGGGCGGCGACACCCCGACCGCGCCGGACGAGCCCTCGGGCGCGACCTGCGCGCGGGCCTGCCAGGTGATCTCCGAGTGCGGCGGCGGGTCGGTCGGCGACTGCGTCGCCCAGTGCGAGCCCGTCGCGGCCCAGATCGATCTTCAGTGTTTCGTGGACGCAACGGACTGCACCGACCTGAGCGCCTGCGGCAATTGACGGAACCGACAGCCCATCTTCCATCTTTTTCGACCCAAGACCGCCCGGACAGAACCGGGCAGAGAGGCCATTCCATGAACGCTCTGAAGTCCCTGACGATCGTCGCCGGCCTGCTGGCCGCTGCTCCCGCCTTCGCCGAAGACGCCGCCGCGGGCAAGGACAACCCCACGGGCGCGGGCGCCGGCGCCCTCGTCTTCTCGCTGACGAACATCATCTCCACGCCGAGCGCGATGGACGGCGTCGGCATCGG
>CAINDO010000331.1 GCA_903847385.1 uncultured Myxococcales bacterium | reverse complement strand
GGCCGCGTCGGGGCGCACGGCCGCGTCGGGGCGCAGGGCCGCGTCGGGGCGCACGGCCGCGTCGGGGCGCACGGCCGCGTCGGGACTCACGGCCGCGTCGGGACGCACGGCCGCGTCGGCGAGCATCCCGTCGGGGAGCATCGCGTCGGCCAGCATCGCATCGGGTCGCACGGCCGCATCGGGTCGCACGGCCGCATCGGGTCGCACGGCCGCATCGGGTCGCATGGCCGCGTCGGCCAGATGTGCGTCGCCGCCACCGGCGTCGGCGCCGCCGGTGTCGTCGTCACACGCGACGAGCGCGCAGGTGGCGGCAAAGAGAGCGACCGTGGCCGCGCGGCCCCGGACGTGAGTTCCAGCAAAGATCGAACGCATGACACACCCTCGAGTGATGGGGAGACCGGCAGCCCCGGAGCGAGAAGCGTGCCACCACGGCTTCGCCGCCCGGCTGGCCGAGGCCGGCGCGTCCTGTCCGCCGGGCCCCATCATCCTGACGCGCGGAGACCCTCACTTTGACCGGGGACCCGCGCACGCTCCGGGCATGCCGAGCCGACCATGACGGTCGTCGCCGAGGGCACCTGGGCCGCCGCCCACGCCGTCACGCCGACCTGGCCCCGCGGCCTTCCGGCGCCCCGCAAGCCATCGTGCTCACCGGCCTGCCGGTCGGGCGACACTGTTCGCCGCGCGCGCGGTGCACGAGGTCGGGCAGCTGGGCGCGGTCGGGGCGTCGGTGGAGTTTGTCTTGCGGGCGGGGTGGGTGGGCGCGCGTCGTTCGGGCCCCAGATGCCCGCCGATGGCTACCGGCCGGCGTCGTCGCCGTCGAGGTCGGGTTGGGGTGTGTCGGCGTTTGCTGCGCCCGCGCCGCACGATCCGGTCACACCGATTCCGCGGGTGACACAACCGCATCCGGGTGGTATCTGGGCTTGCGCCGTTTGCCACCCATTCGTGCTCCATGTGCCGTCGAAGGCCCTGGCACGAATTTGCACTGAGTCCACGTCCCGCGCAATGAGCAACGCTTCATAGTAGCAGTTTACGACGGCGTCATAGTCCAGCGGGGTCAGTTCTTCAGCAGGCTCCTGACCGCAGACGAGAGTGTAGAGAGTCTCATCGATCACGAGTTCGTAGAGAATCAGCCCGCTGGTCGGCACGCAGTCTCCCACAGGACCGACAAAGGTCCCGGGGCACTTGCTGCAAGGCTCCGCCTCCTCCGAACACCCGACGACAACCAGTGTTGCCATCGCTATGCCTACGGCTCCCAACCCCTGCGCGGCGGCGGCGATTCCGCTCGCGCGACTCATGCTTCAGCCTCCCTGCTCGGAACGGTGAACGAACGCCCGCCATTCGACGCGCTGCACGAGCACTCGGCGTCCGGTGTGTGCGAAGCCCCACCGAAGGTCGACGCGACTGCGACTCGGCGGCTCGCGCCCACCACCTCTCGCCAGCCGGGCGCACCCCAGACGTCGGGCGCGCGACGACGGCCGGCAGGGACACTCAGACCCCGCTTTGTTCCTTCCCGCGCGCCGACGTCCGTGGTTCTCATCGGTCAGCCCCTTACGTTTCGGTCAGCGTCAGGAGAGCGGAGAAAAGGAACACCTGACCAGAGGAGCCCGCCGACCCGTCGTACATGAGGCGGACATACGGCTGCGTGACGTAGGGCGACGTGCTCCCGGCCGTGTCGCTGCGAACGAAGGCGGGCGCGGAGACGAGATCGTGCGCGGCCGGGAACGGAACGTTCGTCCAGTTGCGCAGGTCCGAACTCTGCTGGAGCGTGACCGTCACTTTGCTCGTCGCCGTCCCCGACATGTTGATCACGGTGGTCTCGAGGACCGCGGTCATGCGCTTGCCCTCGGGTGCCCGGAAGGTCTCCGATCGGTCCGTGCCGTTCCCCGCGAAGTAGATCAGCGTCCCCACATCAATCACGTTCATCGCCTGCACCTCCCTAAACTGTCCCTGGATGGCGCCGCGACCCGGAATGGCGCCGCGACCCGAAATGGCGCCGCGACCCTCATCTCGATATTTATGCAGCGGTGAGCTGTCAAGGAAATTCGACATTCGGTGGACTACGTGCCCTCTGCCGTCCGCCTCAACCCGTGCGGCGCGGCGGCGGCTTGCGACCGCCCCACAGCGCTGGGAGACGCACGTCGATCGCCTCGAACGGCTCCGCCCGGACGCGACCCTCACCCGGCCAGGTGTGCAGCAGAAGCCAGCGATCTCCCTCGAGGCGGTAGGCCTCCAGCGTCATGGCCAGGGGGTCGATGAGCCAGAGGTGCGGGATGCCCGCGGCCGCGTAGAACAGCATCTTCAGCTTGCGATCGTCCGCGGCGGTCGACGGCGAGAGCACCTCGCACACCCAGTCCGGCCGGACGGTGTGTGCCGCGGTCTCCGGTCGTGTCGGCAGGCGCTCGGTGCCCTCCCGGCGAGATCGGGGGACGACCACCGGAAAGTCGGGGTCGACGTCCAGGTGCAGCTCCGGCTCGTCGTCGATCCGCCAGCCGCGACGGCCCTCGCCGCACCGCGGCGGCCCTCATCGCGTCGCGGCGGCCCGTGCCTGCGCCAAGAGCGATTCCACGCCCAGTGTCGCCGCCCAGGTGTCCAGGTGTGTCTCGTCGAGTCGGTCGACATTCAGCCGAAGTGTCATCACGACGTCTCGCCACTGTCGATCGGACACGCCGCCACCGTCGCGGAACCAGCAGAGTTTCCGAAGCACGGAGTCTTCGGGCGACTTGACCCAGAGCGCCCGTCCGTCGGGCAACAGATGCCGGACGCGGCGGTCGAACTCGATGCGGTCGTACGGCCCCGCCCGCAGGAAGAAGACGTCGATCTTCGTGAAGTCGCGAATGTAGAACACATTCCACGAGCTGCGAAGGCGCGCGGCGCGCGAGAGCGCCTCGGCGTCGACCTCGAAGTCTGGCCCCAACGCGTGAACCAGGGCCTCGATCCGCGTCGCCTCGGCGTCGACGACGAAGTCGAGGTCGTTGGTCATGCGGGGCTCGCCGTGCAACGTGGTCGCCGCGCTGCCCCCGAGGAAATAGGGGATCGCGGCCGCGTCGCAAGCCGCGCCGAAGCGGCCCGCCGCGTCAAGGAATGGGAACATGCGGCAGGTCCAACTCGCCCAGGGGCTCGACGGCGTCGGCGGGGACGGGACCGATGCGCGCGGCGGCCTCGCGTCCGTAGAGCAAGGCGGCGAGCCTGACCTCGATCTCTTGCGCCTCCGCGTTCGGGTGGCGGGCGCGGAGGCCGGCGCGGGCGAGGGCGCGGGCGTCCGCCACGAGTCGGCCGAGGAGCAACCAGCGCCCATCGACCCCGAGCCCGCGCAGGTGCTCGACATAACGCGCCCACTGCGCGGGATCCGTGTCCGTCTCGGCGTCAGGGAACATGAGCACCCCCGCGGCGCGGCGGCGGCTTGCGACCGCCCCACAGCGCCGCGAGGCGCAGCTCGATCGCCTCGAACGGCTCGGCGCGGACGCGATCCTCGCCCGCCCAGGTGCGCAGCAGAAGCCACCGAGCGCCCTCGAGGCGGTAGGCCTCCAGCGTCATGGCCAGGGGGTCGACGAGCCAGAGGTGCGCGATGCCCGCGGCCGCGAAGAACGGCATCTTGAGCTTGCGATCGTCCGCGGCCGTCGATGGCGAGAGCACCTCGCACACCCAGTCCGGCCGGACGGTGTATGCCACGGTCTCCGGCAGCGTGGGCAGGCGCTCGGTGCGCCAACCGGCGAGATCCGGGACGACCACCGGAAAGTCAGGGTCGACGTCCAGGTGCAGCTCCGGCTCGTCGTCGATCCACCAGCCGCCGGGACCATCCCCGCCATCGCGGTCGAAGGGGTACAGAACGCCGCCGAGCGCCGAGGCGGCGCGGGCATGGGGCGGCGCGGGCCGCGGACTGACCACCAGCTCACCGGCGAGGATTTCGCCCCGGAGGTGCGGCGGCAGGGCCTCGATGTCCGCGTACGTGGGGCGTTTGCGTGCGGCTTCGCTCATGACCGCCAGGATACCACGGCGAGGGGCGCGTTGCGCGGTGACACGCGGCGCGCGTCAGGTCGCCCCCGCACCCGGTCGAAGGCTGAACCCCGCGTCCGCGGCGTCGATCAACTCCAGGCGGTTGCCGAAGGGGTCGTCGACGAAGACGCGGCGCACGTCGACCCCGTCGCCCTCGGTCCAGATGCGCCCGGCGGCGGCGAGGCGGGCGCGGACCGCCTGGAGATCGTCGACGAGCAGGCCGGGGTGGGCCTTCCGCGCGGGTCGAAAGTCGCGCTCGACGCCGAGATGCAATGCCACCGCACGTCCGGCGAACCACACGCCGCCCCGCGCCGCGAGCTCGCCGGGTTTCGGGACCTCGCGCAGACCGAACACACCGCCGTAGAACCCCCGCGCCGCCGCCTCCCCGCCGGGCGGCATGGCGAGCTGCACGTGGTCGAGGCCGGTCACGAGCGCGGTGTCGGGCGGGGGGCCGCCCCGGCGCGTGGGCCAGTCCGTCGTGTCGTCCTGGTGCTGCCACTCCCGCCAGCCGCGGATGAGACCCCCGGGGCCGATCTCGACCAAGGCCGCGCCGTGATACCGATGATGGCCCGCGTAGGTGTATTCGATGACACCCGCCTGTGCGTCCGCGTCCCAAAGACGGGTGTGGACCTCGACCCGGTGACCGCCCGCGGGGGGCTCGAAGAAGGGCACGAGCGTGCTGCGCCCCGTGAATCGGTAGCGATACGGGTCGGCGTATTCCACGGCCTCGTCGAAACATGCGGCCACGGCCAGGGCGTCTCCGCGGTTCCAGGCGGCGACGGCGCGGTCGAGCAGGGCGATGAACTCGGCACGGGTGACGGACATGGTCGAACCCTATGCTGTGTGGGCGCTGGACGCGAGCGAGAGAGAGATGAAGCGTCCCGGGCGGTCGGTTCTGCTGAGAGGGTCGGCGGAAATGTCCACCTGCTGCGCCGTTCGATGCATCCCGCCCCGCTTCGTTGCGGGGACCCCCAACCCATTGGGCGGTACCCCGGGTATAGCCACAATGGGTTGTGCACCCCCGCGCCTTGCGGGGTCGGGCGCCTCGCCCGGCTCGCGACGGCGTCCATTTCCGCCGACCCTCTGAATGAGATCCCGTTCAACCGGGGTCGAATCCTCGACGCCGTCACCTGGCGCCGGGAGGGCCCGATGAACACCGCTCGATTCACCCACACGTCCATGGTCGGCCTCGCCTTGTTGGCGGCGGGCTGTCCCGAGCTGGCCGAGCTGCCCCTGCCGGACGAGGGGATGGGCGGGGCGCCGGCTGCCGGCGGTGCGGGCGGTGCGGGCGGCGCGGGCGGTGGGCCCGTCGGTGGCGCAGGCGG